>CALBTT010000230.1 GCA_937967645.1 uncultured Zoogloea sp. | reverse complement strand
GCCGCCCACCGAGATCTACACTCTTTCCCTACACGACGCTCTTCCGATCTGGGCTCTACCCGCCGATCACGGGCATCACCGTCACCCCGAGCACCGCGACCCTGACTGTCGCGAACGGGGCCGGTCACACCAAGCAGCTCAAGGTGGTGGACTCCAACGGCCTGGACCGCACGGCGCTGGCGACCTACCAGAGCGATGCCACGGCCAAGGCCACGGTCGATGCACTCGGCCTGATCACCGCGGTGGCGGCCGGAACCGCCAACGTCGCGGCCAGCTACGGCGGCTTCTCGGCCACCTGCGCGGCCACTGTCTCCTAACGACCCACAAGGCCACCCACCTCCACCGAAAATGGTTGGGGTGGGTGGCCTTTCCATATCTGAAAGGCAGTCCCAATGGCAGGACCAAAGAAGACCCCCGCGCGTGCGGCCGCCAAGACCAGGGCAGCATCCGGGCGTTACCTCGAACTGATCCAGGAAGTTGACGCACCCCAGCCCTACCAGATCGCCGACGAACTGGTCATCGACCCGCCCTCAAAGCCCATGGCGGACAAACTCAACGACGCCCACTACCGCATGGCTGTGGCCAATGCGATGACCCAGGCGATGCTGGCCCAGCCCGACCAGTTCACCATGGACAACTTCACCTCGGTGCGTGAGATGTCCGAAAAGGCCGTTGAGGACTACAACGATGCGTTCTTCAACGGCCGGTATCACGAGGTGCAGGAGTTCTTCACCGGACAGAGCAACGAGTACTGGAACGCCTTCGTCACTGACTACAAGGCGCATATGTGGCCCAAAGAGCCCGATGCCGAAGGTGTTTGCCCGACCTGCGGACATGACCCCCGCACGGAGGCAGCCCCTTTAGGGCCCGCGTCCTTGAGCTAGTCGACTGGTACTGGGACGCCATCGAAAAAGACTTCGCCGGCATCGGCTGGGACGCCATGGACTACTTTCGCGGGCTCAAGTCGTGGCGGCAGTTCGCCAACATCTGCACGAAATTCGCGAACGAAGACGGCACGTACCTGCAGGCGGCGCAACTCAAGGACCCACGCCACCTCGGTGCGCTCATGAAGCAGTACGAGGAAGCCGGAAAGTCCAAAGAGCCATACCGCCCTCCCCTGGAGGGTCATTCAGCGCTGTTGGCAGCAATCACGGGACTACGCAACGACATTCGCCGCGTCAACGGGCTTCCTCGCATCGAGGGGCCCAAGACGCCGATCGATGAGGCCAAAGAACGCCAGAAGGCATACAGCGACCGGCGCATAGACGCGGCCCTGGGCTACGACAAGGAGGTGACCTGATACGTGACCGAGTACTCAGCCGGTGAAGCCAAGCTACGGGTAGTCCCAGATGCCTCCGAGTTCAAGGCAAGCTCGAAGCGGACATGCGCAAGATCCGCGCCGAGTTCACGGTCAACGTCAACGCCGCCACCGCCCAAGCACGAGCCGACATCGAGCGCTTCCGGGACACCCAGGAACGCAACAACATCCGCGTCGGGGTGGACGCCTCCCTGGGGCAGGCCCAAGCCGATATGCGGCGCTTCCGAACCGAGCAGGAAGCCAACCGGCTCACCGTCCGGGTGGATGCCGACACCCGCAGCGCCCGCCGCGAGATCGAAGACCTGCGCCGCAGTGTCACCCACGGATCCCTGGGCAGCGCGCTCGCCTGGAACGTCGGAGCAGCTGGCCTAGCTCTTCTGCCCTCGGCCGCCACAGGGTTGGTGTCGCTGGCTGGGGCGCTGCAGCAGGTAGCGCAGTCGGGCATCGCCGTCCCGGGCATCATGGGCGGCGTCGCGTCCTCGGTCGGCGCACTGGCCCTGGGCCTGTCGGGAGTCAAGGACGCCTACAGCGCCGCCGCGGACGCCGCGGGCAAGTTCGGCGCCGACGGAGCCCAACAGTCCCAACAAGCCGCCGCAGCCGCCAACGCGCTGCGCAATGCCATCTACGACGAGGCACGCGCGCAACGAGATGTCGCACAAGCCCGCAAGGACGCCCGCCAACAGCTGCAAGATCTGAACCTCGAGCTGCGCGGCGGACGGATCAGCGAGGCCCAGGCCGTCCTGTCGGCGCAGCGAGCCCGCCGCGACCTGCAATCTGGACAGTACCGAGATGCCCTGGACTACCAGGAAGCCCAACTGCGCGTGGTCGAAGCCGACCAGCGCGTCATGGAAACCCGGGCCCGCAACGCCGAACTGCAGGACAAGGCCAACGACGCCAACGCCAAGGGCGTCGACAGCTCGGACCTGGTGGTGGACGCCCAGGAACGCCTGGTGCGCGCCCACCAAGCGGCCCAGCAGGCCCAAGCCGCCTCCATCGCCTCGACGGTGGCCGCAGCTGCCGCGCTGGATAACCTGGCGCCCAACGCCGCCCAGTTCGTCAAGACGCTCGTCGGTATGCGCGAGCAGTTCCGCGGGCTACGCACCGACGTGCAGCAGGCGCTATTCGCCGGCCTATCCGATGAGATCAAGACCCTGGTCGAGGGCGATCTGCCGGTCCTGGACCGCGGGCTGACCAACGTAGCCACCGGCATCAACCAGAACTTCGTCCAACTGTTCCGGTCATTGGGCTCCACACAGTCCCAGGGCCTGCTTGATCGCATCCTGGGCAACACCGGCGAGGCGCAGAAGCGATTCACCGCCGCGATCGATCCGATCGTGCACTCGATCCAAACCCTGACCGGCGGCTCCTCAGATGCCCTGCCGCGCATCGCCGACGGCATCGGCAAGGTAGCCGACCGCTTCGACCACTTCATCACCGAAGCCGACAAGGACGGCCGACTGGCCAAGTGGATCGACGAAGGCATCGACGGCTTCACCAGCATGGGCAACACCTTGCTCAACATCGGCGGCATATTCACCGCACTGACCAAAGCCGCTGGCGGCGGCGGACTTCTCGGAATCCTCGAACAGAACACCAAGCGCCTATCGGACTTCCTGAACTCCACCAAGGGTCAGGACCAGCTGCGCAAGTTCTTCGCCGACGCACGCGCCGAGCTCGACAAATGGGCGCCGATCCTGCGCGACCTGCCCGGAATCATCGGCGGCGTCATCAGCGCAGCCCAAGAAGGCTCCGGTGTCGTCATGGGCGTACTTCGCCCCGTCTCCCAGATCCTTGGCGAACACCCACAGCTAGTCAAAGACGTCGCGCTGGCCTTCCTGATCTGGAAAACCGTTCCACCCCTGGTGGGAGGGGTCACTAACTCCCTGGGCGCACTGTCTCGCGGCCTGACCGAGGTGGGCACCGGATTCTCCAGCACCAGGGACCGCATCACCCGCGGCATGGACGCCGTCGACGAACGCTTCACCGCGGCGGGCAGCGAGCGCGGCGGAGTACGCCGCTTCTCCAAGGCTCTCGCCGGAATCTCTGCCGCCGGCGGCCCGCTGTCGCTGCTGGTAACCGCCGGCATACCGCTCGTGGCGCAGTTCGTCACTCGCATCACCCAAGACATGGACAACGCCGCCGAGCACATCAAGTCCGTGAACGAAGAGGCCAAGAGCCTGATCGGCACCCTAGAGGCGGTCACCAACCTCACCGGCACCGCCACACGAAAGGCATTGGCCGACGAGCTCCAGAACGTCGAAGGCGGCCCCGGCAAGGGCCTGGGAGGAGATGCCCTCAATGCCGCCAAACTCCTAGGCCTAGGCGGTACTGATCAGCGCGACGTCATCACCGCAGCGCTGCCGGGCGGGGGTGCTCAGTACGACCAGATCATGGGCCCGATCCGCGACAAGGTCCGCCCCGCGGTGCAGGACTTCATCAAGAGCCAAGGCCTCAAGCCCGGCGAAGGCAAGCTCCAAGGCATCGATGAGAACACCATCATCGACGCATGGCTGGGCGTACCAGGGGCACTGGAGAAGGTCACCAACGCAAAGGAGTTGGGCCAGAACATCGTCCAACTCGGCACGCTACAGAGCCAGGTGGAAGCTCTGGGCTCGGGTGACCCGGCGTTCCTGGCTTCACTGCTGGGCCAGCGCTTGAACTTCGAGCGCAGCGGTGCCGGGGGAGCGGTGAGTCAGGCCCAAGCCGCCCAGGCAGCCGCCACGCCACAACCGCGTCTCAAGCCTGAATTCGCCCAGCAATTCCCAGGTGCGGTGGTCAACTCAGATGGCACCACCACCACGATCGTGTCGACCATCGGGCCGAACGCGGGCATGGGCCTCAGTGAGCAATCGCAAGCCACACAGGGCGTTCCGCCCAATCAGGACAAGTGGACCTACCGCCTCTCGCCCGAGGACGCCCGCCGCCTGACCTACGAGAATGGTGGCTTCACTCCCGGGCACACGGGAACGGGGCCCACCGGTGGCCACGTCGCCGAGGTCCACAAAAAGGAGTTCGTCGTCAGCGAGCGCGGCACCGCCGCGGTGCCGGCACCGTTCCTGCACGCACTGAACACCGGCATCGTCGACTCCAGCCTGCTGCTGCCGAAATACGACCAAGGCGGCTTCGTCGGCCCGGACGGCAACCCCATCGTGACTGGCCCGCTGCCCGGCGCGGCACCCGTGGCGCCGATCGCCCCCGCACCCCAAGGTGGCGGCCTGCTCTCGGCGGTCGGCAAGGCAGTCGACGGCATCCAAGGACCGATCAACAACATCACCGGCGCGCTCGGAAACCTCGGCGGCGGCAAGGGTGGTCAAAGCATCCAGATTCCTGGTCTGGGGCTGTCCATTCCGACCGGCGGCAACTTCACCATGCCCACGCTGGAGTCCTGGATGCCGTGGCTACCCAAGCCCGGTCAGGACATGTCCACCTGGAACCCGTTCGCGGGAGCGCCGGACAAGATTCAGCCGCAGAACATTGCCTTCCGGGGCGCATCCACCCTGATCCAGGGCGCACTGAGTGGCCTGGGCCTGGACGGCTCAATCTTGTCGCAGAACAACCCCTACAACCAGGCTGCGCAGCGCACCGCCCAGTTCTACCTGGACAAGCTCGGCGGCGGTGGCGGCCAGGCCGACGCAGGCGTTCAGGCCGTCATCGACAGTGCGAATGCTGGCGCCCTGCAACTACCGTCGGCCACCGGGCTTGCAATCCCGGGCGCCGATGGCACCTTGAGCCCCGCGGCGCTACGCGGCATCCAGTACGCCCAGCAGCACGCCGTAGGCCAGAAGTACGTCTACGGCGGAGTCGGTGCCGCGCAATACGAGGGTGGCCCCGGCGGCTATGACTGCTCGGGTATCGCCTCGGCCATCTACGCCGCGACCAAGGGGCTGCCACAAGGACAGCGCTACTTCACCACCGAGTCCGATTTCGCCGCACTGGGATTCATCCCCGGATACAAGTCCGGCGAGCTGAACATCGGCGTCATGCACGGCGGCGGCGGACCCAACTCACACATGGCGCTCACGCTGCCCAACGGCGTCAAGGTCGAGTCCGGGGGCGCGGCCGATGCCACCCAGTACGGCGGAGCAGCCAAGGGCGCAACAGACTTCGCGTTGCAATGGCACCTACCTGTCTCCTCGGACGCCAAGGGGTCAGTACCCGGACTGTATGACATCGGTGGCTGGCTGCAGCCTGGCCTACAGATGGTCATGAACAAGACCAGCGCCCCCGAGCCGGTACTCAACGCCCAGCAGTGGAACACCGCCTCCAAGGCGATCGAAATGGTCAGCTCCGCGCGTCCCACACCGCCGCAGCCGCCCATGGGCGGAGCGCAGGGCGGTATCAGCACCGGCGGTGCTGGCATCCAGCCATATAACCCCACGCAGAAGCCAGCCTCATCGCCCGCACCCTCGGCGGCACCCGCTGCGCCGGCGAGCCCAAGCACGTTGCAGCCCCAGGAGTCTGCACCCGAGCAGGCGCCGACGCAGCAGCAAGGGCCGACGTTCGCGCCGGGCACCGTCGGGGCAGCGCCGTCGAGTCTGAATCACAACCTGCCCGCCATCGATAAGGCGATCGACTCCACCGCCTCGACTCTGGCCAATCTGGCATCGACTGCGATCTCCGCCGCGGCCGCCGGGGGATCGATGGGCATGGGTGGGGGAGCTGGAGGGGCGTTGGCGTCCTCCATGGTCGCTGGCGGCATAAAGCAAGCGGGCAAGATCGCGAAAAACGTGGCCAACGTGGGCTCCTCGTTGCTGGTCGGCTCAGTGCCCGGATCGAACGGCACCGCCGACCGCGCCTACGGGGAGCTGCTGCGCCCGGTGCAGAACGCGCCGATCACCGCGCCCGTCTACTCACCGACCTACAACGTCTCGGGCAATTACGAACTGCGCTCGGCGATGGATCAGCTGGAGTTGAAGGAAAAAGTGGACGCACAATCACGACTGGCGAACAAGCCATGAGGCGCCAAACCGACATCATCGATGTCATCGGGGTCAACGGCGACTTCTGCCGTATCTCCCCGCCGGGGTTCTCCTGGGGCCCCGAGCTCGCGCCCGGCTCGACCGGCCTGTACGACATGCCGATCCAAACCAACTGGGGTAGTTACGGATTCGGACAGTTCTTCCAGTCCTGGAAGCCCAAGCGTCGTGACGTGGTGTGGACGGTGCACATCATGAACCCCGAAACCGGGACGATGGTGGACCAGAGCGATGACCTGTGGCACCTGATCTATGCGCGGTGGAAGGCGATGTTCTCCCCAGCCCTGGAAGCGTCCATCGTCTACACCTCGTTCGACGGCGAGCGTCGCCTGGGCATCCGCAATCTTGACACTCCAAAGCCGTTCACCGCGCAGAGCTTTGAGGGTAAGGACCCCAAGCTGTTCACCTACGGCTCAGTCGTCATGACTACGGCCTGTGAGCTGCCGTTCTACGTCGGTGCCTCCGAACGGTTCGCGTGGGAGACCGACACCCCGGGTAACTACTGGTTCAAGCTGCCCTTCTACAACCCGTGCCCGGTGGACATCTGGCCAGAATGGGATCTGACCGGCGGGGCCAAGTACCAGCTCCCGGACTACTCGTTCGGCAGCCAGGCCTACGGACGCGGTATCGCCGACCTGGGCAAGACCATGCCGTTGGCGCAGCTGATGGACCTCGAGGACCTGCAGGTCTACACCCGCCCCGACCTGGAGACCTTCGTCACCAGCCTTGAGACCCAATTCGCAGGCCGCAACGCGGGCAAGGACTTCGAGTATCCGATCGCACCGGGCGCCGGGTCCTCCGAAGGAGAAGGCAGCGACAACCCCGGATGCATCGTGCGCGCGAACGTCACCAACCCCGCGGGTGCACGCGTGGAGCTGACCTTGCCGCGCTGGTATGACGAACCGTTCAGCACGCCGAGGGTTGTGTGAGCACAGCTCTTGGGGCGCGGCTAGCGCAGTCGCGCGCTACGTGTGCACAGATCCGCTCGGACCGCAAGGCGCTGCAGCGCGCCCAGACCGAGGTCTCGATCTACAAGAACGACCCCACCGGCAAGCCCGGACTGATCTTCGTTGGCCGCATCCACATCATGGAGCCCACCAAGTATCAGTTCCCCAAGAAAGGCAACGTCTCAGCCTCGGGGTACTTCGAGCTGCGCGCTACCCACTACATCGCGAAATTCATTGCCTCGGTGCCCAATAACCCGAACGAGTGCAAGAACATCATCATCCGCGTCGACAAATTCGGCGGCAAGTGGCGCTGGACCGGCTTCATGCACCACTGGAAAGTCGAGACCCGGGGCGGTGTGGACTACCTGTCGGCATTCTTCAACGACGACATGCAGTACCCGCAGTTCATTCTCGCACCCCCGAACCCAGCCCTACCGATCCCGGTCTTCCAATTCCCCAGAGACGGCTTCATTTTCGCGCCCGGAATCTGGTCGATATCCACAGTCTTCCTGCTGAACCTGATCCGCAACCAGGCGCCGATCTACCATCTGCCCGACGACCCGTGGCATATCGAAGGCTGGACACAACCGCTGGACTGCCGCAACTGGCAGGTACACATCAAATGCAAGCCGTTCATCACCGACTCCTCGCTGTGGAGTGTCATCGCCTACAGGATGAACACCCTTGATTCGGTGATCGCCGCGGCCCTCGACGACGGGCAGCTGTGCCTGGACTACCGCCGCTACTTCACCGCAGAAGGCGAAATGGGCACCGACATGTTCGGTCAGCCGGTGGCCAACGGCGCCCTGGTCTTCGAGGTCTTCGACCGCTCCGGGTTCGCCCTTCCTGGCGGCACATTCATCAACGGCAACGCCGCCGGAGGCCTGGCGCGATCGGTGATCCAGTGGGGCGCCGGGTTCATCGAGGACAGCTTCGAGCAGGTCAGCGACGACGAAACGCTCTACCCCGACGAGTACTGGCAATCAGGATTTCTGGGGAACTTCGCCACCGCCCCGGCCTTGGCGAGGCAGCCG
>CALBTT010000229.1 GCA_937967645.1 uncultured Zoogloea sp. | reverse complement strand
GACCATGGAAGCAGAACGCCTCAACGCCATCTCCAACAAGCTCGCCGACCTGAAGTCCCGGGAGCTCGAACTTCGGAGGTATCTTTGACTACGATACCAAGGCAGAAAAGCTGATCGAAGTCAGCAAGCAACTCGAAGACCCGGCTATCTGGAACGATGCGGCCCACGCCCAGGAGCTCGGCAAAGAGAAGAAGACCCTCGAAGGCATCGTGGTGACCCTGCAGGAGATCGAACAAGGCCTCGCCGACGGCAAGGACCTCTTCGAGCTCGCCTCCATGGAAGAGGACGAAGACACCATGCAGGCCGTCGAGAGCGATGTCGCCAGCCTCGAAGCCCGTGTCGGCGAACTCGAATTCCGCCGCATGTTCAACAACCCGATGGACGGCAACGCCTGCTTCATCGAAATCCAGTCCGGCGCCGGTGGCACCGAGGCCCAGGACTGGGCCGGCATGCTCGAGCGCATGTACCTGCGCTACTGCGAGCGCAAGGGCTTCAGCGTCGAACTGCTCGAAGAGTCCGAAGGCGAAGTGGCGGGCATCAAGAGCGCCACCATCAAGGTCGGCGGCGAGTACGCCTACGGCTTCCTGCGCACCGAGACCGGCATCCACCGGCTCGTCCGCAAGAGCCCCTTCGACTCCAACGCGCGCCGCCACACCAGCTTCTGCTCGGTGTTCGTGTTCCCCGAGGTGGATGAATCGATCGAGATCGACATCAACCCGGCCGACGTGCGCACCGACACCTACCGGGCCTCCGGCGCGGGCGGTCAGCACATCAACAAGACCGACTCCGCGGTGCGTCTGACCCACATCCCCTCGGGCATCGTCGTGCAGTGCCAGAACGACCGCTCCCAGCACCGCAACCGGGACGAAGCCTGGTCGATGCTGCGCGCCCGCCTCTATGAAGCCGAACTGCGCAAGCGCCAGAGCGAGCAGCAGAAGCTCGAGGACGCCAAGAGCGACATCGGCTGGGGCCACCAGATCCGCTCCTACGTGCTCGACCAGTCGCGCATCAAGGATCTGCGCACCAGCTACGAAGTCGGCAACACCCAGGCCGTGCTCGACGGCGACCTGGACGGCTTCATCCAGGCCAGCCTGAAGCAGGGCGTCTGACAGCCGTCACCGCGGGAGCAGCCATGAAGCGTCTTCTCGGCGGCCTGCTGGCCGGCCTGCTGCTCCTGCTGGCAGCGGCGACCCTGCTGGCCTTCCGGGCCGTCCAGGACGAGCCGCTGGTCACCGGTGACGCCCCCCTGTCGGCCGAGGACCTCGGCCGCGCCAAGGATCTGATCCGACGCAACGACCCGCGCCGCCTGGCGCGGGATGAACGGCGGGAGGCCCGCGTCGCCGCCCGCGATGTGGAGACCCTGGTACGCCTCGCCGCCCGCCAGGGCCGCTCCACGGTGGTGCTCGAGGACGGTCTCGCCGATCTGCGCTACACCGCCGCCGTCCCGCCCAGCCCCCTCGGCCGCTACCTCAACCTGTGGGCGCGGGTGGTGGTGGGCGCTGACGGCATCGAGTTCCAGAAGGTCCGGATCGGCTCGATCCCCGTCCCTGGCAGCCTGTTCCGCGCGGCCCTGCTCTACGGCGCGCGCCATTCTCCGCTGGCCGCCGATTTCGAGGTGCTGCGCAAGACCATCGATCAGGTCACCATCGTCCCGGGCGAACTGCGCGTGCACTACACCTGGCAGCCCGAGCTGCTCGATTCGGCCCGCGCCCTCGCCCTCACCCATGACGAGAAGGCCGGCCTGGCCCGGGCCCACCTGCGCCTCGTGGCCCGCCTCAACGCCCTCCCGCAACGCCCCCGCGCCCAGCTCGCCGATCTCCTCGGCCCCGTACTGCAGGACCCCGGACAGGTCGGCAGCGAGACGCTGGCGCAAGCCTACCGGAACAGTCTGCTGGTCGCCGCCTTCCATGTGTCGGGCCGCAACATCGCCCAGCTGATCCCCGAGGCCCGGGAATGGCCCCAGCCGCGCCCCGTGACCTTGATCCTGCGCGGCCGTGAGGACCTCGCACAGCACTTCGTCGTGTCCGCAGCCCTGGCCGCCTGGGCCGGCGAACCCCTGGCCCACGCCATTGGGGTCGGCAAGGAAGTGGACGACTCCCGCGGCGGCAGCGGCTTTTCCTTTGTCGACCTGGCCGCCGACAAGGCTGGCACCCGCCTCGGCGAACTGGCCGCACGTGACCCGGAGCGCCTGGCCGCGGCGGTGGCCGCCGGACTCACCGACAGCGCCCTGCTGCCGTCCATCCACGGCCTCCCCGAGTCCATGCAGAGTGCCGAGTTCCAGCGCCGCTTCGGTGGCGTGGGCGGCCCCGCCTACACACGCATGAGCGACGAGATCGACCGGCGCATCGCCGCCATGGCCTTGTTCCGCTGACCGATCCGCCAAGCCTTCCGCCATGTCCGAAGTCCGCCTGGAAGAACTGCTCGCCCCCGGCGTAGCCGCCGACGATGTCCCCGAGCTGGCCCCGCTGCTGGGGGCGCGGCCCCTCCTCTCCGCCTTCAGCACCCTTTTCCACGGCAGTGAAGCCGAGGTACTGATGCGCCTGCTGGTGCTGCGCGAGATCGGCCGCGAGTCCGACGCCCCGCGCTGGAGCCCGGAGCAGCTGCGCCAGCGCTTCGCCTTCCTCGACCCGGTCAAGCTCGAGACCGTGCTGCGCCGACTGCGCGGCAACGGCCTGCTGGAGATCGGCGAGGACGCCCACTACGCGCTCTCCGACCTCGGTCGCAACGCGGTGGCGGCGATCGGCATGCTGGTCAGCTTCAGCACCGAAGACGACCTGGAGTTGGGCTTCCTCACCGCTCAGCTGGCCGGCCTGCAGGCCGTAGGCAACGTCACCCCGGAGGCCCTCGGCCACCTGCTCGGCAAACTCAACGACCTGTCCTGGCACTTCGAGGAGGCGATCGCCTCCGGCTCCGAGTTCCGCATCGCCGACGCCCGCCGCAAGCTCTCCGCCAACACCCGCTGGATCGAGCGTGGCACCGAGGTGCTGCACCAGTTGCTGGCCGACCCGGAGGTCCCCTTCGACCTGGCCCGCGTGGCCCAGCGCATCGGCCTGGCCCAGTCGCGCCTGGCGCGGGTGGATGCCGCCTTCCAGCGGGCCCTCAACAAGATCGAGGCCCAGCGGGTGACCCTGGGCGGCTCCGGCATCTCGTCCAGCGACGTGGCCGCCTGGCTGCGCCGCCTCGACGCCCGGGCCCTGGCTGGCCTGGCCGCCGATGGCGGCCTGCTGCCAGCCCCCGAGCTGACCCTGCTGGCCGGCGGCCATGAGCTCCTCGACCGGGCCGAGCTGGCCCTCTCCGAAGAAGCCCGCCAGATCGAGGCCGACACCGCCCTGCCCCCCTCTGAAGATGCGCCCAGCCGCAACCAGCCCGAACAGGAAGACCTGCGTCTGCTGCAGCACTTCAGCCAGCGCCTGGCCCGCCTCACCGAGCCCGGCGCGGCGCCTGCCAGCCTGGCCAGCATGGTCGCCGGCGGCGGCTTCCCCGCCGCGTCCTACCGCCTTTCCCTGCTGGCGCTGCTCGCCGACGGCGGCGGCGAGGGCGGCGCCACCCCCGCCGACGGCCCGATCGGCGAATTCATGCGCCTCCCCCTCGACGTGCTTTTCGAGGCGGCCACGGTCAAGGTCGGCGAGGACGAGATCGCCACCATGTCCACCGGCCTGGTGGGCGCCAAGGGCAGCCTGCCCGCCGCCGAGGCCGTGCCGCTGCTCGACAGCGCCGACGCCACCGACCCCCTGCCTGACGAAGTCTGATGGAACAACAGATCCGGACCCTCACTGCCCGCCTGCTGGCCAATCGCAGCCTGCCCCGCACCGACCCGCTGGTGCGCCGCGCCCTGGTCGACGAGAGCTTCCGGGTGGACCTGGACGCCCGCCTCGCCGCCGTGGGCCTGCAGCTCATCGACAACCCCTACGCCGAGCACGTAGCCATCGCCCTGGCCGGTGACATGCACGAGCCGGTGTTTGGTGCCAGCCGCGAGTACGCCGCCAGCAACGTCGGCCTGACCCGCGACCAGCTGGCCCTGCTGGTGGTGTTATGGGCCCTGATCATCCTGCCCAAGCGGGAGCGTCAGGTAAATCGCCAGAAACTCGCCGACGACGGCCAGGACGACATGTTCGGCAAGGAGGCGCCGCTGTCCCATGGCGAAGAAGTCTCCGGCGCTCTTTCCGAAGCCTCCCTGCTGGCCGACTTCGCCCCGGTGCTGGGCCACAAGACCTATGTGCAGGGCAAGCTCCTGTCGCGCCTGGCCCAGCTCGGCTTCATCGAGCGTCGTGGGGGCATGATCCACGAAGGGCCACTGCTGGACGTCCTGCTGGACTACCGCCTGCTGGCCGACCGCATCATCTACGGCACCCTCGGCGAGGTCCTCGCCCAGGCCGGCCACCCGCCCCCCGGGCAGGATGCGTTCACGGCAGCCGAAGCCGCTCCCCTCGACGACGCCGACACCGATCAGGAAGACCACTGATGTTCCACATCAAGCAACTCGAACTGGTCCACTGGGACTACTGGCGCCGCTTCAACCTGCCCCTCGACGCGCAGATCATCACCATCGTCGGCCCCAACGGCTCTGGCAAGACCACCCTGCTCGACGCCCTGCGCACCCTCTTCGGCCTGCGCTGCTCGGGCAAGCGCGACTTCCGCCGCTACGTGCGCCGGGCCAACCGCAGCTTCGCCTGGATCCGCGCGGTGGTGGCCAACCGGCCCGGCAGCACCGGCAAGCGGCCCTTCTTTCCGTGCCTGAAGGACGAAGTCACCCTCGCCTGCCGCATCCGCCGCGCCGGGGGCGACTGGACCCGCGACTACGCGATCGCCGACGGCGACGTCTCCATCGAGTCTCTCGAGGCCCGCGAGGACAAGGTCGTCGAATGGGTCGGCTACCGGGACTACCAGAGCCGCCTGGCCTGGGGCGGCCTCACCCCCGCCATCGCCAAGGTGCTGGCCCTCGAGCAGGGCGACACCGACAAGCTCTGCGAATACTCCCCCAAGGCCCTGCTCGAACTGGTCTTCGACGTCTTCGGCGACAAGGAGGTGCTCGACAACTACGCCGCCGCCCGGGAAGAACAGAACAACGCCGAAAAGGAACTGGCCGCCCTCGGCCTGGACCTCGACCGCCTGCGCGCCCAGGCCGAGGCCAAGCGCCTCGAGGCCGACCGCTTCCTGGAGTGGAAGCAGCTCGACGACGAAGCCCGGGCCCTGGCCGCCGAGATCGTGCCGCGCCTGGAAGCCTCCGAGTTGGCCCGGGAGATCTCCCTGGCCCACGCCGACATCGCCCGCGGACGCGCGGACTTCCAGCAGGGGCAGGACGAACTCGCCGCCCTCAAGGCCCGCGGCACCGGCGTCGAAGCCGAGAAGGCCGCCGCCGAGGCCGAGCGCAAGGCCGCCCGAAGCCGCGACCTTGAGGCCGAGCGGCAGCACCTCGCCGCCCACGACGAAGTCCGCGACGCCGAGAAGCTGCTGGCCGAACGCAATGCCCTGCGCGCCCGCCTGGCCCGCGAGGCCGGTGACGCCGCCGTGGACCTGGAGGCCGCCCACGCCAAGGCCGACGCCCGCCTGCTCCACCTGCAGCGCCAGGAGCGCGAAGCCATCGCCGCGTTCGAGGAGAAGACCGCCCAGCTGCGCGCCACCCGCGACCACCGGGGCCCGCCGGGTGATCCGGAGGTCAACCGCTTCCGCGCCCGCCTGCGGGACGCCGGCATCGCCCACCAGGCCCTCGCCGAGATCGTCGAAGTCACCGACCCCGCCTGGCAGGCCGCCCTGGAGGCGGTGCTGCGCCCCTACCGCCACGTGCTGCTGCTCGAGCGGGAACAGGACCGCCACGCCGCCTGGGGCCTGGGCGAGCAGGAGCGCTTCCGCCACTTCATCGTCCCCGAACTGGAGCCTGCGCCCCCAGCCCCCAGCGGCTCCCTGGCCGAGGTCGTCCGCTTCGCCGACGCCGTGCCCCGCTGGCTGGCCGACCTGCTCGGCCGCATCCAGCGGGTGGATGACGCCGACGCGGCCCGGCGCCTGCCCCGCGAGACCGAGTGGATCACCCGCGACGGCTACCACCGGGAACGCCGGGGCGCCCGCCATCTGGGCAAGCCCAATGAATTCCACTTCGGCGAACTGGCCCGCAGCGCCCGCCTGAAGCAGCTCGACGCCGACATGCACAGCCTGGACGCCCGCCTGCAGGCGCTCCGCCCCGAGCTCGACGCCGCCCGGGAGGAAGCCGATGCCCTGCGTGCCCGCCTGCACGGCATCGAGGCCGCCCAGCTGCTGGCCGCCCGCGCCGAAGCCTTCGAACAGGCCGAAGCCGCCCTGCCGGCAGCCCGGGCCCGCCTCACCGCGGCGATCGCGGCCCGCGCCGACGCCAAGGGTGAGGTCGAGCGCATCGAGCAATCCCTGCGTGGCATCGACATCGAGATGGACCGCCGCAAGCGGGAAGTCGCCGTGCTCGCCAGCCGGGTCAACCAGCTGGCCGCCGACGCCGCCCCGCGCCGCCGCGAACAGGCTCAGCGCATCCTGCGCCTGCGCAAGCTGCGCCGCGGCATGCCCCCGGACTGGCGCAACCCCGAACAGAACGCCCTGCTCGCCGAGAAATACGACGGCGCCCGCGGCGCCCGGGCCGAGCTGGAACGCCTGCGCCAGCGCCTGGCCAACGGCGACTGGGTCACCGACGACACGGTGCTGACCCTGGCCGGCCGCCTGCGGGCGGATGTCAGGGAACGGGAGAGTCAGTACCAGGAGCGCGAGCGCCACTGCAACGCCGCCCGCCAGATCACCACCGAGGCGCGGGCCGCCTACATCGCCAAGCTGCGGGCCACCGTGCGCCAGTACGGCAAGAACCTGCGCGCCCTCGGGGACCTGGCCAACGTGGACGTGGACTGCCCGGTGCCCCACCTCGAGAACGACGACCGCGCCCTCGCCAGCAGCGGCCTGGAGGTACGCTTCGACTTCGACCGCAAGGGCGCCGTCGGCCTCAACGACGGCGAGGCCTCGGGAGGTCAGCAGGTGATGAAGTCCCTCATCCTGCTGATCGCCCTGCTGATGGACGACGCCCGCCCCGGCGGCTTCGTGTTCATCGACGAACCCTTCGCCCACCTGGACATCGCCAACATCGACCGGGTCGGCACCTTCCTGCGCGCCACCCGCGCGCAATACCTCATCACCACGCCGGTGACCCATAATGCAAATGTGTTCGCCCCGGCCCAGCTGACCCTGGTCACCCGCAAGAAGAAGCCTGGTGACGACTGGGCACCGCCGATCGGGCTGATCCAACGCGCTCTATGACGAGACGCACAAGGAAAGATCAGGTTACGCTACAGAATATTGCAATTACGACGTAATTAGCTCCATTCCAGCCCAGCATCGACTCCATGCCCGCGTCGCCCCCTCCCTCCCTGTCCAGCGACAAGCTCCTCGCCCTCCTTGCAGGCGCGGAGAAGCTGTCCCGCACGCGGGATCTGAGGGCGATCTACCGTAGCGCGGCCGAGACGGCCATGGCCTTCCTGGACGGCACCTACTGCCTGCTGTTCGCGGTGCGCTTCACCCCGCCCGACCTCACCGTCGGGCTGCTCGGCTGCTGCGTGTCGGATGGCACCGACACCTACTGGGACGATGTCTGTGACGGCCACTCCTGGCTGCCCGTCGATCCCCTGCTGGCCAACTGCCTGCACACCGACTTCGGCCACGCCATGGCCCGCGACGGCGAGTCCTGGCGCATCGCCTTCGCCGTCGGCGCCCTCGGCCAGGCCCGCTGGGCCCTTGAGTTGCACAGCAAGCAGATGCCCGAGGCTGCTGACCTGCAGGCCATGGGCCTGTTCCTGCGCTGCTTCGAAAACCAGCATCATGCGTGGGAATACGCCAACCTCGACACCCTCACCCGGCTGCTCAACCGCAAGACCTTCGACGACGACTTCGAGCGTCTGATCGCCGCCGCCGAGCTGGCCGAAAAAGCCCGCCTGGAACCCCAGGAACGACGCGACGTGGAGCACACCTTCACCCAGCCCTGCTGGCTCGGCGTGGTGGATATCGATCACTTCAAGAAGATCAACGACAACTTCGGCCACCTCTTCGGCGACGAAGTCCTGTTGCGGGTCGCCGACCTCATGCGGCAGAGCTTCCGCAGCCACGACAAGCTCTTCCGCTTTGGCGGCGAGGAGTTCGTGGTGATGTTGCGCAACGTCTCGGAAGACCACGTCAACAGCATCTTCGACCGCTTCCGCCAGGCCGTGGAGGAGCACGACTTCCCCCGCGTGGGCCAGGTGCGCTGCTCGGTGGGGTTTTCGCGCATCGACCCGCGCCTGTCGCCGGCCGAACTGCTGGGCCGGGCCGACGAGGCCCTCTACTACTCGAAGGAACACGGCCGCAACCAGGTCAATGGCTTCGACGAGCTGATCATGCGCGGCCAGCTGCGGGTCACCACCCCGGCCGGCCAGGCCCAGATCCAGTCCGACATCGACGAAATCTTCCTGTAGTGTGGGCCAAAGCCGCCTCCGGAAGCCCACCGGCCGCGACGCACGCCCCGGAATGTGTCAAAATTCAGAGCTTTGCAGCACTTTGTTCAGGCTGCCGCGGCTGCGCCGCCCTCCGATTCCGTTGATTTAAGAGCCCATCATGTCCGACCAGACCTCCTCGCCCGCCCAGGACGAAAACCACCTGATCGCCGAACGCCGGCAGAAGCTCGCCGAATGGCGCGCCACCGGCAAGGCGTTTCCGAACGATTTCTCCCGGGAAAACACCGCCGGCAAACTCGACGAGATCTACGGCGAGAAATCCGCCGAGGAACTCGAGGCCCTGCCCGTCGAGGTCAAGGTCGCCGGCCGCATCATGCTCAAGCGCGTGATGGGCAAGGCCAGCTTCGTCACCATCCAGGACCTCTCCGGCCGCATCCAGCTCTACGTCACCCGTGACAGCGTCGGCGAGGACGTCTACGCCGAATTCAAGCACTGGGACATCGGTGACATCGTCGGCACCGTCGGCGTGCTGTTCCGCACCAAGACCGGCGAGCTGTCGGTCAAGAGTGCCGAGCTGCGCCTCCTCACCAAGAGCCTGCGCCCGCTGCCCGACAAGTTCCACGGCCTCACCGACACCGAGACCAAGTACCGCCAGCGCTACGTGGACCTGATCATGAGCGAGGAGTCGCGCCACACCTTCGTGGCCCGCAGCCGCCTGGTCCAGTCGATCCGCAACTACATGACCGGCCACGGCTTCCTCGAAGTCGAGACGCCGATGATGCACCCCATCCCCGGCGGCGCCGCGGCCAAGCCCTTCGTCACCCACCACAACGCGCTCGACATGCAGCAGTTCCTGCG
>CALBTT010000228.1 GCA_937967645.1 uncultured Zoogloea sp. | reverse complement strand
ACTTACCCCATACAACCCCCTGCGCCATGAGGCGACAGGGGGTTTGTGCTTTCTACTCTCTAAAAATTGATCTCAAAGTCACCGCGCTCAACGCATTGTTGCAGCATGGATTTGTACTTTTGATTCCATCGTTCTATCCCACTGAGAGCGGTGGAGAGAAGGGTTCGGACAGCCGTAATCTCCCCCTGAGCATGGAACGATCTGGTAGTGCTCCGACGTCCCAGATAAAAAGGCCTCGCCCTGTCGGGTGAGGCCTTTCGGGATCTGACCGGAACGCTTCTGTAGTTATTTGATCGTGGATTTGCTGCGAAGCTCGGCGATGTGCCGTTCGACCCGTCCCTGCTCGAGGCGCTGCTTGAGTTGCGGGCGTGCCTCTTCCAGGCTGGGAGCCTTCACCGGACGAGTGTCTTCCAGCTTGATCACGTGATAGCCGAAATCTGTCTTCACCGGAGCAGAGGTGTACTTGCCCTTTTCCAGTTTCACAAGAGCGTCGGAAAAGGGTTTGACGAAGTTGGCAGGGTTGGCCCAGCCGAGGTCGCCGCCTTTATCCTTGGAGCCCGGATCCTTGGATTGCTTGGCCAGTTCGTCGAACTTCTCGCCCTTGTCGAGTTTGGCGATGATGGCTTTGGCCTCGTCTTCCTTCTCCACCAGGATGTGGCGAGCCTTGTATTCCTTGTCACCCATCTGGGACTTGATCTTGTCGTACTCAGCCTTGATCTCGGCTTCAGTCACTGCGTGGTTCTTGACGAAGTCCTGAAGGTAGGCGCGAACCACAACGGCCTGGCGTGCCATCTCGATCTGAGCCTGTACTGCTGCACCTTTCTCGACGCCTTTTTTGCGCGCTTCCTGGGCCAGGACTTCGCGGCGGATCAGTTCTTCCTTGACGGCGTTACGCAGCTGCTCGGAGTCCGGGGCGCCCTGGCTTCGCTGTTCATTGATCATGACATCGGCGCGCGCCTGAGGAATCGCCGTGCCATTGACGGTTGCAACGGTCTGGGCGAAGGCGGGAGCCGCAATGAGAGCCGCGGCGAGGGACAGAGCCAGACGGCTCGGGACGTTCTTCATCAGGTTTCCTTGGTGGTGTAGATGAGGGTGTTGCGGGTGGTGCTCAGTGTTCATCAGGCGTCCGCGCCTGGATCGCCAGCGCGTGAATGTCTTTGCGCATCATGTCCCCGAGCGCTTCGTAGACGAGGCGGTGACGGGCCACAGTGTTCTTTCCGGAAAAGGCTGCTGACACAATGGCGAGGCGATAATGCCCTCCGCCCGAACGGGCACCCGCATGGCCGGCATGTAGATGGCTGTCGTCGATCAGCTCGAGCTGCAGGGGCGCAAGGACGGCGAGTTTGTCGCGGATCCGGTCCGTGACGCTCATGGGAGAACCTTGCGGAAAGGTTTGACGGTGCAACGTGCGAACACGCCGGTTGTGGTGTAGGGGTCGGCATCTGCCCAGGCCTGAGCCGCCGCCAGCGAGTCAAATTCAGCGACGATCACGCTGCCGGTGAAGCCGGCCGGGCCAGGGTCAGGCGAGTCTACGGCGGGGCAGGGGCCGGCCAGGATCAGCCTGCCTTCCGCCTGCAGCGCCTGCAGTCGCGCCAGGTGTTCGCCGCGCACAGCGAGACGTTGTTCGAGGGTGTTGGGGGCGTCTTCGCCGATCAGTGCGTACAGCATTATTTCGGTTCCTCTTCGAGATAGCGGGACAGCATCATGCCTTGGGCCAGGACGAACACAAGCATCAGGCCCATGCCGCCGAACAGTTTGAAGTTGACCCAGGTGTCCTCGGAAAAGTTGTAGGCAACCAGCAGGTTGATGACCCCCATCACCAGGAAGAAGGCCGCCCAGATCAGGTTGAGGCGCTTCCAGAGTGGTTCCGGCAGTTTCATCTGTGCCTCAAGCAAGGTCCTGATCAGGTTCTTGCCCAGCAGGCTCTGGGAGGCCAGCAGGCTGAGGGCAAAGAACCAGTACAGCACGGTGGGCTTCCACTTGATGAAAGTGGGGTCGCGGAAGAACAAGGTGGCGCCGCCGAAGATCGTCACGATGAAGAGGCTGACCCACAGCATGGTGTCCACCCGGCGGTGACGGAACCATACCCAGGCGATCTGGCCGATCGTTGCGGCGATGGCTACCGCGGTTGCCGTGAAGATCCCGGCAAACTTGTAAGCCGCGAAAAACAGGATGATGGGGAACAGGTCGAAAAGGAATTTCATGAGTCGGGTGAGGCGCGTGAAGCGAGAAGCCAGGAATCAGGCGGCGGGATCTGCGCGGTTGCGCATGTGGTCGGCAAGCCCCACGACTGCGTCCCACAGGCGGGACCGCAGCGGGGTATCGGGCAGGCATTCATCAAAGGCAATGCGCATGCACATCAGCCACTGATCTCGTTCGGGGCTGGCGATGGTGAAGGGCAGGTGCCGGGCGCGCAGGCGAGGGTGGCCGAATTCCTGCTCGTAAAGCGGCGGTCCGCCGAGCCAACCCGTGAGGTACTTGAACAGCTTTTCTTCGGATCCTGTCAGGTCTTCGGGATGCATGCGGCGGACATCCCAGGCCTCGGGGAGGGTGTCCATCAGGGAATAGAAGCGGTGAACGAGGCGGCGGATTCCTTCTGCTCCGCCCATCTCAGTGTAGGGCGTTGCCGTGCTGTCAGGTTCCATGGACATCAAAGATCTCGTTATTGCCACAGCGCAGATTGGCGGGCAGCGCCTCGTCGATCATGCGTGGCTGGGGGAGGTTGAGGTTGTTCATCAGCTCGATGAAGTCGTGCCGGCTACGGCCGACGAGGCGGGGATTGATAGCCTTCTCCTGGCCGATGCAGGAGACCCGTGCGCCTCTGTAATCGTGGCCCGGATAAACCAGCGTTTCATCAGGCAGGGCAAAGAGCTTGCCAGTGATGCTGTCGTAAAGGGCGCCGGCGTCGCCACCCTGGAAGTCGGTGCGTCCGCAGCCACCTATCATGAGGGCATCTCCGGTGAAAAGACGGTCGCGCCACTGATAGGTGACGCAGGCGGGCGTATGGCCGGGGGTGGGAATGACCCGTATCACCTCGTTGCCGAACACGATGGTGTCACCGTCTTCGAGAAGACGGTCCGCACAGCCCACGCCACCCGCCGATCCGACGGCGCTGCGCGCTCCGGTGAGCTCGCGCAGACCCGCAGCGCCGGTAATGTGATCTGCATGCACGTGGGTTTCGAGGATCCAGCACAGTTGCAGCTCCTGCTCCTGCAGAAAGCTGACATAGGCACCGACATGCTCCCGTACGGAGTCGATGATGACTGCGTCCCCGGTGACCGGGTCGGCAAGCAGGTAGGTGAGCGTGCTGCTGCTGGTGTCGAAGAACTGATGGAACAGGATCATGGGATGACTTGCCGTCAGGATGGTGCTGCAATTTTAGCCGCAACTCAGGCTCTTGGCGCAGGTCGCAGCAGGATGCTGGCACGCAGGCCGCCACCTTCGCGGGGTGAAAGGCGGAACTCACCCTGGTGACCGCGGACGATCCGGTCGACGATGGCCAGGCCAAGGCCCGATCCCTTGGTGTTGCTGCGGGCCGACTCGAGCCGCGTGAAGGGGCGCTTGACTCGATCGGTATCTGCGGGGGGAATGCCGGGGCCGCGATCGAGCACCTCGATGGCCGGATGACCGTCCACCATCCCGACCTCCAGTTCCGGGGGGTGGCCCGCATAGCGCAGGGCATTCTCGATCAGGTTCGTGACGGCTCGTCTGAGCGCCTGGGGCCGGGCTTCGGCGATCGCGATGGTCCTGGCGTGCAAGGTCAGGGGGAAGCCGCGCCGGGCATACAGGCTGGCAAGTTCTTCAGCCAGGCCGGCCAGGTCGAGGGGGGTGAAGGCCTCGTCGCCGCTCTCCCGGGAAAAGGACAGGAACTGCCCGATGATCCGGTCCATATCCTCGATGTCGGACACCATGGCATCCACGTCGGCGGCGTCAGCGCCGCACATCTCCACGCCGAGCCGGAGGCGGGCAAGAGGCGTTCGCAGATCATGGGAAACACCGGCGAGGATCAAGGCCCGGTCGGCGTCGAGTTCCTGAAGATCCCGGGACATCTGGTTGAAGGCATGGGCCAGTTCAGCCAGTTCTGTCGGTCCGTCCTCGTCCAGGCGGGGGGGCGTTTCTCCCCGGCCGACTGTCCGCGCGGCGGCGGTCAGATCCTTGAGGGGGCGATTCAGGCGCGACACAATCAGGTAGGCGCCAAGCAGGGCCAGGCACAACGCAGCGGCTCCCCAGCCGACCCACTCCCGGGTGTGCGGGCGCATGACCCGCTCCACCGGGAGCATGACCCAGAACTCGCCGGCGTCTTCGGGGTCGTCTGCCTGGATGCGGAAGCTTACCCAGAAGCCGGGAAGACCTTCCCAGGAGGATGCGAAGCGTGTCTCCGGCCCGAGTTGCTGACGAACTTCCCGGGTCAGCATGTGCATCAGGGCGCTGTCTTCGAGTGG
This sequence comes from uncultured Zoogloea sp., assembly GCA_937967645.1. Lineage (GTDB taxonomy): Bacteria > Pseudomonadota > Gammaproteobacteria > Burkholderiales > Rhodocyclaceae > Zoogloea. The sequence continues at coordinate 88,056 of CALBTT010000228.1, read as the reverse complement.
TGCGGTGCGATCCTGCTTCTCGGCCGGGTAGATGCGGATCCCTTCAAGCGTCGCCAGGTCGAGCAACAGGTCCTTGCGCAACGCCGGGTCGGCGTTGAGCAAGGCAGTGCGGGTCAGGTTGATGATGCTGACCACGGTCTGGGCCATCTGGCCAGCCCGACTGGCCACGTCGAAGTGGTTGAAGATCGCCGACCAGGTGGCCACGGAGGCCAGCATCAGGAAGGTGACGACGAGGAAGATCCGCCATAGCAGGGTGCGTGGGGCACCGACCAGGAACGATCTGTAACGGGCTGACGCCATGGGGACGATCAGGGGGCGTGCTTGTTTCCGTCCGGAACAAACACGTAGCCGAATCCCCAGACGGTCTGGATGTAGCGGGGCTTGCCCGGGTCTTCCTCGATGAGCTTGCGCAGGCGCGAGATCTGCACATCGATGGAGCGGTCGAATACGTCGTATTCGCGGCCCCGGGCGAGTTCCATCAGGCGGTCTCGGGACAGCGGCTGGCGAGGGTGCTGGAGCAACACCTTGAGCAAGGCGAACTCGCCGGTGGTGAGCAGGGTTTCCTCGCCATTACGGATCAGGATGCGGCTGCCCAGTTGCACAACGATCTGCCCGAAGCTCACGTCCTCGTCGTCGGCTGCCGGCGCTCCGGGGGGCGTCTGCGGCTGGCGGCGTAGCACAGCGTGGATGCGGGCGACCAGCTCGCGGGGGTTGAAGGGTTTGGGCAGGTAGTCGTCGGCGCCCATCTCTAGGCCGATGATGCGGTCCACGTCATCGCCCTTGGCAGTCAGCATCACGATGGGCATCTGGTTGCCGGTGCCGCGCAGACGGCGGCAGATGGAGAGTCCATCTTCGCCGGGCAGCATGAGATCAAGCACCATCAGGTCGAAGTGCTCACGCAGGATGGCGCGGTCCATCTGGGTGGCGTCGTTGACCACCTTGACATTGAATCCCTGCTCGCCGAGATAGCGCTTGAGCAGTTCGCGAAGGCGCAGGTCGTCGTCGACGACGAGAATTCGATAGCTTTCTTTTTCCATGGGCGCAATCCTAGCGGCTCCCCGGCGGTCCGGCTAGCCGCGGGTAAGTAAACGTAAGAGGGTTGGGGCGCCTAACAATTCCTTACAAAGGCTTGATCCAGGGCGACAAACCGCTGCCAGAATCGAAGCGTGGTCCATGGCGGGGATGTCGCAACCGAAAGGACCGGGTTAGGATAGGAACCATGCGCAAAGAGATTCTCGCACGCAAGGACATGCAACCAGGGGCACCCGCAAGGGCCAGCCTGCTGGTGCTTGCCTTGATCGCCGCAGCGGGCGCCCACGCGGAGCCGAACGTCCGGCTTACCCCTTTCCTCAGGCAGCAGGCGATGCCTCAGGAGCGACTGGCTCCGGCCATGGCGTTGGAGCCCATGCGTCGTGCCGAGCCGGATGAGGCCCGTAATCAGCGGCGCTGGTCGCCTGAGGAGCGGCGTCAGCTGCGCCGTGATGTGCACGATGCGGGGCGTGATGTGTACGGCATGCCACCGCGCCGCCCGGACTGAACTTCCCTTCTTGTAGCGGACCAGCAGGCCCTGGGGGCGGTAGAATGCGCCCGCTATGAAGATCCTTGCCCTCGAAACGTCCACCCATGCGGGCTCGGTTGCCTTGCTCGCGGGTGACACCCTGACCGAAAGGCCCGTGCTGGGCCGCCCGGGACACTCCGAAACTCTGCTCCCCGCGACGTTGTCGCTGCTCCGTGAGTGCGGGGTGACCCTCGCCGATGTGGATGCGATCGCCTTTGGTGCCGGCCCGGGCGCCTTCGCCGGTCTGCGCCTGGCCTGCGGCGTTGCCCAGGGTCTTGCGCTCGGCGCCGGGAAACCCGTCATCCCCGTCAGCAATCTGGAGGCCCTGGCCAGTCAGTGTCCGGGCGAGGCGCTGTTCGTCGCCATTGACGCCCGCATGTCCGAAGTCTATTTCGCAGCCTACCAGCGCACGGGCGGGGCGTTGCGGGAGGTTGCTTCGCCTCAATGCGCGCCGCCCGAGGCGGTTCGCCTTCCCGGGGACGGCCACTGGGCAGGTTTTGGCTCGGCCTTCCAGGCCTATCGGGATGTGCTGGTGAGCGCGCTCGGTGCGCGGCTCGACAGCTTCGATGACACGCCGCAGCCGGCGGCAGGGGCGATTGCCCGGCTGGCTGCCCAGCGATTCCAGAAAGGCGAGGCCATCGATCCCGTGCTGGCGGCCCCCCTCTACGTGCGGGACAAGGTGGCCCTGACCACCGAGGAGCGCCTGGCCCGCGGAGGTCGGGCATGAGTGATGCCAAGGCTGCGCCGGTGGAGGTGAGCTTCGAGCCGATGCAGCAGGAGGATCTCGAATGGGTGGCCAGCCAGGACATGGAGCTTTACCCCTTTCCCTGGACGGTGGGTAATTTTTCCGACTCCATGGAGGCTGGCTACGGCTGCTGGCGGATGTCCGAACAGGGCGTGCCGGTGGGCTACGCCGTGCTGATGATGGTGATCGACGAGGCCCACATCCTCAACATCAGCGTCACCCGGGCCTGCCAGGGGCGAGGCCTGGGGCGCAGGCTGCTCGATCATCTGGCGCGGGTGGCCTGGCAGGCCGGTGCCCGCCAGTTGCTTCTCGAGGTGCGACCTTCCAATGCGTCGGCCCTTGCCTTGTATGAGAAGCGCGGCTTCGAGGTGATCGGCCGGCGCAAGGGCTATTATCCGGCGCCGGGTGGCCGGGAAGATGCGATTGTGATGAGACTTGCCCTGGAGGGAGGCTCCGATGACGCCACGCCGTGATGCGATCCTCCGGGAGATGGGGCTTGCCCCGCTGTGGCGCTTGCGCAGCAGTGCGGTAGCGGCGGAGGAGCCGTTGCCGGCGCCCGTCGTCGAGGCGCCAGTGGCCGAGCCGATGCAGATGCCGGCAGCCGGGAGCGTGGTAAGGCGGGGCCCGGATCCTTCGCGGCCGCCCGGGCCCCGGCCCTTGTCGCAGCATGCCCCGGCGGCCATGCCGCCCGGACAGGGCTCCGAGGGAGGGCAACGTCCCGAGCCTCAGGCTCGTGTGCAGCCTGCCGGAGATCTCGGCCATCTCGGCTGGGACGAGCTCGAGGCACGCATCCGTGCGTGTGAGGGCTGCGTGTTGTGCAAGCGGCGCAAACAGGCCGTGCCCGGCGTCGGCGACCGACAGGCCGACTGGCTTTTCGTCGGTGAGGGGCCGGGCGCCGAAGAGGATGAGCGCGGCGAGCCCTTCGTCGGGCAGGCGGGGCGCCTGCTCGATGCCATGCTGGCAACGATTGGCCTGCGGCGGGGCGAGGATGTGTATATCGCCAACGCGGTCAAATGCCGCCCGCCCAACAACCGTACCCCCGATGCCACCGAGCTGGCGGCCTGCTTTCCTTACCTCGAGCGCCAGATCGAGCTGGTCAAGCCGCGTCTCATCGTCGCCCTGGGGCGGCCTGCGGCGCAGGCCCTGCTGAACGAGGAGGTCCGGATTGCCGCATCACGGCGCAAGCTCTTCGACTACAAGGGCATTCCCGTCGTGATCACCTATCACCCGGCTTATCTGCTGCGCAACCTGGCCGACAAGGCCAAGGCCTGGGAGGATCTGTGCTTTGCCCGGGCCCGGATGGCCGAGTTGCGGAAGGACGAAGGCCAGGGCTGAACCTGGGGCGCAGTCCGTGGCGGGAGACAGAGTTTCACGGCAAGGGTGGGGCGGAGAGGATTCCATCCGGGTTATTCTTCGCGGCCGGTTTTCCGGATTCATTGCTCAATTTCATTGTTAGAGGGCGTGCGACATGTCCATCAAGTCCCTGTTGTCCCTGATCCTGGCCGTGCTGTTGCTGTCCGGCTGCGGCTACAACCAGATCCAGATCAACGACGAGCAGGTCAATGCGGCCTGGTCCGAGGTGCTCAACCAGTACAAACGTCGGGCCGATCTGATTCCCAACCTGGTGCAGGTGGTGCAGGGCTATGCGAGCCACGAGAAGGACGTGCTGACCCGCATCACCGAGGCCCGCTCCAATGTGGCGGGCATCAAGGTGACGCCGGAGCTGGTCAACGATCCCGACGCCATGGCCCGCTTCCAGAAGGCCCAGGCCGAGCTGTCAGGGGCGCTGGCGCGTCTGCTGGTGGTCTCCGAGAACTACCCCAACCTGAAGGCCGATGCCAATTTCCGCGATCTTCAGGCGCAGCTGGAAGGCACCGAGAACCGCATCACCGTGGCCCGTAACCGCTACATCAAGGCGGTCCAGGACTACAACGTGTCGGTCCGCACCTTTCCCAACAACCTGACCGCCATGGTGATTGGCGCGAAGACCAAGGCGAATTTCTCGGTGGATAACGAAAAGGCGCTCAGCGAGCCGCCCAAGGTCGATTTCGGAGCACCGGCCCCGGCCCGCTGATTCCCACGCCTTCCGGCAAGGCTCGCCGCCGTGCTGATCCGCATCGTGCTTCTGCTGCTGGGCCTGGTGGTCTCCGTGCAGGCCCAGGAGTTGCAGCCTGTTCCCCGCCTGCAGGCGCGGGTCACCGACAACGCCGGGTTGCTGCCTGATGCCCGGCGCGCTGCCCTGGAGGCGCAACTGGCCTCATTCGAGCGTCAGAAGGGGGCCCAGGTGGCGATTCTGACCCTCGCCAGCACCGCGCCGGAGCCCATCGAGGCGTATTCGATCCGGGTTGTGGACGCCTGGCGGCTGGGGCGTGCCGGCGTGGATGACGGCGTGCTGTTCATCATCGCCCGGGACGACCGGCGGATGCGCATCGAAGTGGGCCGGGGTCTGGAGGGAGCCTTGCCCGACGCCCGGGCCAAACAGATCATCGCCGATGTGGTGACGCCTCGCTTCAAGGCGGGCGACTATCCGGGGGGTATCGAAGCGGGGGTGGGGGCGATTCTCGCCATGCTGTCCGGCGAGGTGCTGCCGCCGCCACGTGCCGCCGACGAGGCTCAGGAGGGCAGCACCGAAGAATGGCTGGTGCTGGGCCTGGTCGCCACGATCATCGGGGGCGGCGTGTTGCGTGCCCTGTTCGGCAGGTTGCTGGGGGCCGGGCTGGCCGGTGGCGTCGTGGGCGTCGGGGCGTGGCTGATCAGCGGCGCCTTGCTCATTGCGCTGCTCTGTGGCCTGCTCGCCTTCATCTTTGTGCTGGCGATGGGCGGTGGAGGGCGAGGAGGCCTTGGCGGCCCCTGGATCGGCGGCGGCGGGGGTTTCGGCTCCCGTGGCGGTGGCTGGTCGGGCGGTGGCGGTGGCTTTGGCGGCGGCGGCGCCTCGGGAGGATGGTGATGAAGGTCCTGCGCGCGATCCGGCATCTGTTGGCGCCACCCTGGCTGTTGCGGCGGTATTTCCCTCCGGCGGCGCTGGGGGCGATCGAGGCCGCGATCGGAGAGTCCGAGCAACTGCACCGGGGGGAGATCCGCTTTGTGGTCGAAGGCGGGCTCGAGCTGGCCGACCTGTGGGGGGATGTCTGTGCTCGGGAGCGTGCCATCGAGGTCTTCTCCCGGCTCCGCGTCTGGGATACCGAAGAGAATACCGGCGTGCTGATCTATGTTCAGTGGCTGGACCGCCGTGTCGAGATCGTGGCCGACCGGGGTGTGGCGGCGCGGGTCGCGCCCGAACGCTGGGCTGCGGTGTGCCGTGGGCTGGAGGCGGCCGTCCGCTGTGGACGCCCTGCGGAGGGCGCCTGCGAAGCGGTGCGGGAGGTGGGGCGCCTGCTGGCCGAGCACTTCCCGGCGCGGCCCGACAACCCTGATGAGTTGCCCGATCGGCCGGTGCTGCTGTGACGCTCAGCCGGCGTTCTGTGTGACGCCCGGCTGTCCGATGCTGAAGATGAGCGAGGCGCCCTTGCCGACTTCACCTTCCGCCCAGACCTCGCCGCCATGGCGGCGCACGATGCGGGCCACGGTCGCCAGCCCGATGCCGGTGCCGGGAAATTCCCGATCGGTGTGCAGGCGCTGGAAGGGCCTGAAGAGGTTCTCCCGGTAGCGCATGTCGAAGCCCGCGCCATTGTCGCGCACCATGAAGGCGTTGATGCCCTGGTGACGCGCCGCCGTGAAATGGATTTCCGGGGCGGCGACCCGCCCGGTGAATTTCCAGGCGTTGCCGAGCAGGTTCTCGAGGACGGTGCGCATCAGGCTGGGGTCACCCTCCACGCGGAGGTCCGGCTCGATCTGGATGAGTACCTCCCGGTCGGGTTCCTGCTGGCGCAGCTCGTCGCAGATCGAGTGTGCGAGCTGGGACAGGTCCACGGGGCGACGCTCCAGCTCCTTGCGGCTGACCCGTGACAGGGTCAGCAGGTCGTCGATCAGCTGGCCCATCCGATGAACCGCCGCGCGGACCCGGCGCAGCAGCTCCTTGGCCTCGTCGTCCAGCCGCTCGGCGTAGTCGGAACCAAGGATGGCGCTGTAGCCCTCGATGGCCCGCAGCGGGGCGCGCAGGTCGTGGGAGACCGAATAGCTGAAGGATTCGAGCTCGTTGAGGGCCGCGCTGAGCTGGGAGGTGCGCTCCGCCACCCGGCGTTCGAGCTCGGTGTTGAGGCGCTTGATGGCGCGTTCGGCGAACTTTCTTTCAGTCAGGTCGGTGCCCACGCCGACGATGTGGGGCTCGCCATCCAGCAGAACCCGCCGGCTCACCACCAGGAAGGGCACGGGGTCCTTGCCATCCCGGCGCAGCATGATCTCCGCTGAAGCTTCACCGGAGATCAGCGCCGCCTCGATGCGGTGAGCCATCACCGGCTCCTGCTCGGGGATCACCAGGCTCTCCGCTTCCGCATGGTAGAGGGCCTCGTCGCCCAGGCCGGTGAGTTCGCTGACGAAGCGGTTCCACAGGATCAGCCGGCCCTGGCGGTCGAATAGGAAGAACGGCGCGGGCAGGCTGTCGATGAGTCCGCGTGAGAAGTCCCGCTCGGCCTTGAGCTGTTCTTCAGCCTGCTTGCGCGCGGTGATGTCGCCGATCGAGCCCACCACCCGGACGGCCCGCCCGGCCTGATTGCGATGGGCCAGGCCGCGGGCCAGCACCCAGTGGAACTTGCCATCCTTGTCGGCGATGCGGTACTGGCTCTCGAAGTGATCGGTCTCGCCCCTGAGGTGGGCCAGAAGGTCGTCCCGGGCACGCTGCCGGTCGTCGGGGTGCATGAGCTTCTGCCACTCGTCGCTCGTGGTGCGCAGGGTGTCGCTGTTGAGCCCGAGGAGCGACAGCAGGCGGGCGGAGAGATAGAGGTGCCGGCTTTGGGGGTCCCAGTCCCAGAGGCCTTCATTGGCGCCGCGCTGGGCCAGCACGTAGCGTTCGCGGGTATCGCGCAGCTGCGCCTCGGTCTCCAGCAGGGAGGTACGGTCCTCGACGATGCCCACGCCACCGGACACCTGCCCGTCCGGGTCATACTCCGGCGAGGTCCGCAGGGACAGGATCTGCACCTGGGTGGACAAAGGGGCGACGAAGGGGCCGTCATAGCTGCCGCGCTGTCCCTCCAGCGTGTCCCGCAGGGCGGCCAGCATGGCTTCCTCGCCCAGGGAGTGGAGGTCCATGCCCTCCAACCGCTCCTTCGAGACATTCAGGATCTCCGCCAGGCGGTCGTTGCAGTAGCGGACCTTGAGGTCCGGGCCGAAGTGGAAGATCCCCACCGGGGAATTGTCCACCAGGGTCTGGTAGCGTGCCTGCTGGTCGGCCATGGCCCGCGCGGTGCGCCGTTCCTCCGACTGGTCGCGGAACACCAGCACGATGCCCAGCGGCGTATCGTGATGGGGGGTCAGGATCGGGGCACCGCTGTCGGAGATCGGTCGGCTGACCCCGTGCCGGTCGATCAGCTGGGCATGCTGGGCCAGTCCGACGACGCGGCCGTCACGCAGGACCCGTTCGGCGGGGTTGGGAATCGGCAGTCCGGATGCTTCGTCCACGATGCGGAACACCGTGTCCAGGGGTTGCCCGCGGGCTTCTTCCTCGCTCCAGCCGGTCAGTCCCTCGGCGACACGGTTCATGACCGAGATCCGCCCATCGGCATCGGTGGCGATGACGCCGTCGCCGATGCTGCGCAGCGTCACCCTCAGGTACTCGCGGGTGGCACGGCGGGCGGTCTGGTCGGAGGCTGCGCCGACAATCGCCGCCAGGCGGCCGTCCGGATGGCGCAGGAGCGTCATGGAGTCATGGATCCACAGGGGGCCGCGGGGGGACTCCAGCTCGTATTCGACGCTGATCTCCACGGGGTCCGTGCCGGGCCGCCGCAGGCCCTCGCGGATGCTGTCCCACGTGCGCCCGAGATCGTCAGTGTTGATCCTGCGCGCAAAATGCTGCCAGCCACCGGGGGCGCACAGTGCGCGCACCGGCGTGGCCAGCCAGTCCTCGATACGCACGGAGATGAAGTCGTAGCACTCGTTGTCGGGGTCGAAGCGGTACAGCACGTGCTGTATCCGGGTCAGGGCTTCCTGCAGGTGCTGGCCGGCTGGATCCTGGGGAGAGGGCTCTGGCGCGGGTCCCTCTGGAATGTCGACAGCTGGGGCGGGGCGGTGCCGCCCCGGTCTGCCACGCAGCACCAGGAACAGGCCGGCCGATGAGAGGGCGATCACGGTGCCGGCGACCACGGCCTGCCAGGCTCCGGCAAGCCGGGGGATCAGGAGGACGAGCAGGGCGCCGACCAGCGCATGCGCGGCCGTCAGCACCGCTGCGCGGCGACGCGACGGAGGGAGTGAGGCTCGGGGCCGCTCGGCGTGCTGGATGGGGTCGGGGCTCGGCATGGTGGTCAGGGCTGGGGCGCTGTCGAGGCGGGCCCGGTCGTCATCAAAGCGGGTATTTCCACGTCGTTGATTTAAAATCCGTTATAGATCCTGAAATCCAACAATCCTTAGCAATCACGATGAGCTTCCCGAGTCCAGAGCAGGATACCCTTCACATGCGTGCCGCCATCGAACTGGCCCTGGAGGCTGGCCGTGCCGGTGAAGTCCCGGTCGGGGCGCTGATCGTCTCAGCCGATGGCAGGGTTGTCGGCAGCGGCTTCAACCAACCCATCCTCCGCCATGATCCTACCTCGCATGCCGAAGTCATGGCCTTGCGGGATGCAGCGGCCCGGCTTGAAAACTACCGTCTGCCCGGATGTACCTTGTACGTCACCCTGGAACCCTGCGCGATGTGCGCTGGCGCCATCATGCATGCACGCATCGGTCGCGTCGTCTTTGGCGCCCGGGATCCCAAGACAGGCGTTGCCGGTAGCGTAATCGATCTTTTCGGCGAGGCACGCCTAAATCATCACGCCCGGGTGGAGGGAGGCCTCCTGGCCGAGGAGTGCGGGGGCCTGCTGAGCGCCTTTTTCGCCGCCAGGCGCAAGCGTCCCGCGGGAGTTGCGCCATGAGCCGGATCCGCATCGACCTGCCGAGCCAGTGGCTTGAACTCTTTGGTGACGATGGCGCCTGCATACGCCGCTATCGTGTGTCCACCGGCAGCCGGGGGGCCGGGGAGGAGAAGGGAAGCTACCAGACCCCCCGTGGCCGTCATCAGATCAGGGCGCGGATCGGGGAGGGGGCGCCGCTGGGAGCCGTCTTCCGCGGCCGGCGTCCTACCGGCGAGGTGCTGACCCCCGGGCTGGCCGAGGCCAACCCCGACCGGGACTGGATCCTGACCCGGATCCTGTGGCTGTCCGGCCTGGAGCCCGGACGTAACCGGCTGGGTTCGGTGGACACCATGCAACGCTACATCTACATCCACGGTACGCCTGACAGCGAGCCGATGGGCGAGCCCCGCTCGATGGGGTGTGTTCGCATGCGTAATTGCGATGTGGCCGAGCTGTTCGATCTTGTGCCTGTGGGTACCCTGGTGGAGATCGAGGAATGACCCGGCAGTCCGCGGTGGAGATCCGGCTGGGCCCCTGGTCGGAGCTGGCCCCCCTGGTGACACCAGTCCGTTTCCAGGTTTTCGTGGATGAGCAGGGTGTGCCGTCCGACATGGAGCTCGACGAGTTTGACCCGTTGTCCTGCCATGCGGCGGCCTTGCGTGACGGGCAGGTGGTTGGTGCCGGCCGCCTGCTCCCCGATGGCCACATCGGCCGTATGGCCGTTCTCGCCGATTGGCGGGGGCAGGGGATCGGGGCGGCGCTGCTGCAGGCCCTGATGGCGGAGGCGGGGCGCCGCGGCATGCGCCGGCTGGCCCTGAGTGCGCAGACCCACGCGGTGGATTTCTATGCCCGTTTCGGCTTTGCGTCCGAAGGGCCGGAATACGAGGAAGCCGGCCTGCCTCACCAGGCCATGGTGCGCCTCGCAGATTGACCGGCCCGTACGCTCAGGCGGCGTCCGTGGGCGGGGCTGGCGTACTTCGGCGGATCAGATGGTGGTGGAACCAGTCTGCCGTCAGCGTTGCCGCATCGTCGAGGGTACCCGGTTCGCGAAAGCCGTCATCGGCGCCGGCAACCGTCCGCCAGTCCTTGGGGCAGGCCAGCAGGTCGTAAGCCTGGCGGAGATTGCCCAGGCCCTCGTCCTTTTCCCCGACGATGAATCGGGTGGGGAAGGGGATCTGGCGCAATGGCGAGATGCCTGCCAGACCAGGGCGTCCGCCCCGGCACACCAGGGCATCGACCATCTCCGGTTCGTGGGACAGGGCACGCACCGCGGCGCCACAGCCCGTTCCACTGGCGACGAAGCCAACGGGTAGCGGAGCCAGCGGCGGCTGGTGGCGCAGCCATTCGAATACGGCGCGGATGCGCTGCCCGAGCAGCGGGGTGTTGAAACGGGAGTCCGGGTCGCGGGTCTCTTCGTAGTGGGTCAGCAGGTCGAACAGCAAGGTGGCGAAGCCGGCTTCCTGCAGGCGGCGGGTGAAGTGGGCTTCCCGCGAGTCCCGGTGATTGCCCACCGCGGTCTGGGCAACCAGCACCAGGCCGGCTGCGTCCGGCGAGTGGGCGAGCAGGGCTTCGAGCCAGACGGGGCCGGCAGGAATGCTCAGGGCGGTGTGGCGCAGTTTCATCATGGGGATCAGTCGGACAGTTTTCTTCTTTGTGTCGACGATGGCATGGGGCGTACCCGGCCGGCAAGCCGAAGTGCCCTTCTAGTGTGGCCGGATGTGCACTGGGACACGGCGCGCGCCGAATGCACCCTTGAATGGCTCGAAGCGCCCGGCCAGCGCGTGCCCGCACGCCAGACAGGCACCCTTTGCATCAAGGCGATAGGCCAGGATCTGGTACCAGTCCCGCTCGATCACTGCGGCACCACAGCCCGGGCAGTGGGTCGTGCCGCCTGCCGCGTCGTGAACATTGCCCGTGTAAACATGATGAAGGCCGGCATCCAGGCCGATCCGGCGCGCCCGGGTCAGGGTGGCCGGTGGTGTGGGCGGGAGCTGGGCCAGCTTGTAGTCCGGGTGGAAGGCGGTGAAGTGCAGGGGGATGTCGGGGCCCAGCTCCTCGGCCACCCAGCGGGTCAGTGCGTGGAGTTCTGCGTCGGAGTCATTGAGGCCGGGGATCAGCAGGGTGGTGATCTCGAACCACACCGTGGTTTCATGGCGCAGGTAGAGCAGGGTGTCGAGCACCGGCGCGAGCCGGGCGCCGGTCTGATGCACGTAGAAGTCGTCGCTGAAGGCCTTGAGGTCCACATTGGCGGCATCCATCGCCGCATAGAAATCGCGCCGGGGGGCCGCATGGATGTAGCCGGCGGTGACCGCCACCGGGGCAATGCCCAGGGCCCGGCATTCCAGGGCTGTGTCGATGGCGTACTCGGCGAAGATGACCGGGTCGTTGTAGGTGAAGGCGACGCTGCGGCACCCGTGGCGAGCCGCGGCGGCGGCGATCTCGGCAGGCGAAGCGGCATCCATCAGCCGGTCCATGTCGCGACTCTTCGAGATGTCCCAGTTCTGGCAGAACTTGCAGGCCAGGTTGCAGCCGGCGGTGCCGAAGGACAGCACGCTGCTGCCCGGGTAGAAATGATTGAGGGGCTTCTTCTCGATCGGGTCGATGCAGAAACCGGAGCTGCGGCCGTAGGTGGTCAGCACCATCGCGCCGCCTTCCATCTGGCGCACGAAGCAGGCGCCGCGCTGGCCTTCGTGGAGGCGGCAATCCCGCGGGCACAGATCGCACTGGATCCGACCCTCGTCGAGGGGGTGCCAGTAGCGGGCGGGATGGCTGCTCATGGTCCTACTCCGGGGTGTCAGGCTCTTTCCACTTGTTCACGTGGTAGCGGGCAATCATGATGTTGGGGCTCCAGAAGTCCACCGGCAGGCGGGCCTTCTGCTTGAGTGCGGCCATGAAGGTGCGGCGGTCGGGCAGCTGCTCCCAGACCTGGGGCAGGAAGGTGGCCTTCTGGCAGCCATTGAACAGGATAACCCCGTCCCGGCCGGGTTCCAGCTGCGCCAAGGCATCGGCTTCGTCCTTGAAGTCGATGAAGTCCGGCTCGGTGAGCAGGGACACCTCGACCCGGACGCGCTTGAACTCCGCGGCCGACAGCGGGGCGAAGCGGCTGTCCCGCAGGGCGGCGGCCACCGCATTGTCGCGGACGTCCTCACCGAGGGGGCGGTGGGCATTCAGGCTGCCGATGCAGCCACGCAGCTCGCCATCGAGGGTCAGCGTCACGAAGGTCGCACCCCGCTCGGTCAGGCGCGGGTCATCGAGGGCCGCAGGCGCCGGCTGGGCGAGGGCGCTGCTGATGGCCTGGCGGGCCTGGCTGAGCAGGACGTGGCCGAGGCTCTCGTCAATGGTGGGCACGGTCGAGATCCTCCGAGAAGGCGATCGAGGCATAGCCGACGACCCGGTCCCGGTCACCCGCCGTGTCGCCGGAGTTGCGCAGGTCGAGCACATGCGGTGTGAGCCGGTGGCGCTGGGCGGCCAGCAGCAGGCCGTTGATGGCACCCGCGCCGCAGGCTTGATCGGGGGACAGCGTGGCATCGAGCTGGCGGATCTGGGCGATGGTGGCCTTGTCGCGCCACTGGGCCTGGCGGTAGGGCTGGTAGTGGGACAGGTCGGAGCTGATCACGATCAGGGTCTCCGGTCCGCCCCACAGGGCTTCCAGCAGGCCGGCCACATCCAGCGGGTCGGCATGGCCGACCGCCAGGGGCAGGATGGCGAAGTGGTCGAGGGTGCTCTGCAGGAAGGGGAGCTGGACCTCGATGGCGTGCTCCTCCGCATGGGGGCGGTCGTCGACGATCACGCCGGGTAGCTCCCGTGCCTGCAGCCAGGCCTCCCGATCGACCGGAACCGCGCCCAGGGGGGTGATGAAGGACTGGGCGGCGGGCAGGGCCATGCCCCGCACGGCGACCCGATGGGTCGGACACAGCAGCAGCACGCGGCGGATCAGGTCACGGCGCTGGGCCAGCTCGGCATAGGCACAGGCCGCAACGGCGCCGGAATAGATATAGCCCGCATGCGGTGCGATCAGCGCCTTGGGGGCGTCGATGTGCTCGGCGGGCAGCGCGGCAGACAGGAAGCCAGCCACCTGGGCGTGCAGGCTGTGGGGGTCAGCCGGGTAGAAGAGCCCCGCTACGGCGGGTGGGCGCTGGGACGCGTGAGCCATGATGTCCTTCAGGTGAGTCGGTGGATGCCTGCTTCCATTATAGGGAGGAGTGGAGCAACCACGCGATGCCGCCACCCAGCCCGAGGCCCACCGCGATCATGCCGCCCAGCACCCGCTGGCCGAGCGCCGCGCCACCGAGGGCGAAGGCGAGGCCGGCCTTGAAGCCCAGGTTGGCCAGCATGGCGAGCAGGATGGAGATGGCGGCCGGCAGGCTCTCGATCTTTCCCGTGGTGTGCAGGCGCAGGGTGGACAGGGCGATGGCGTCCACGTCGGTGAGGCCGGAGGCCAGGGCCAGCAGGTACAGGCCACCCTGACCGGCGATGTCGGACAGCCAGGCTGCGCAGAGCAGCACCGCCGCATACAGCAGGCCGAAGCCGACGGCGGCGCGGAGCTCCGTCGGGTTGCGGGTCTGGGGGATGGGCAGCGCATCCTTGCCGTTCAGCTGGCGCCAGTTCAGGCCGACCACCACGATCCCGATCGCCACGGCCAGTATGCAGCCCGTGGCCAGCAGGGGCAGGACAGGGGCGGACAGCGCGCCGACGATGGCCATGATGCGCAGGATCATGATCAGGTTGGCCAGCAGGATGACTAGGGTGGCGGTGGCGTTCATGGCCGGGTTTTCGCGGGCATGTCGCGCAAACACCATGGTCGTGGCCGTGCTCGATACGATGCCGCCGAGCAGCCCGAGAAGCGGCGCGCCATAGCGGGCCCCCACCAGCCGCAGGGCGGCATAGCCCGCCAGGCTGACCCCGGAGATCAGCACGATCATCAACCACACCTGATGCGGATTGATCGCCTCGTACGGGCCGAAGCCCTGGTCGGGCAGGATGGGCAGCACGATCAGGGACAGCACCGAGAACTGCAGGATCGAGCGCCAGTCCTGGGCCGTGAGCCTCGAGGCGACGCCCCGCAGCTCGGACTTGAAGTAGAGCAGCATGGTGGTGCCGACCGCCGCCATCACGGCAAGGCGTCCGTGGCCGAGCCACACCATGGCGCCCAGGCTGTAGCACACCAGGAGGGCGATCACCGAGGTCGTGCCCGGGTCGTTGGGTTCCGGTTGCCTGAAGTTGGCGGCGATGATCATGGCGGCGACCAGCACGAAGCCGGCGATCAGCAGGGCCGGTGTCGCGAGCTGTTCGGTGAGCAGGCCGGCGATGGCCCCAAGCAGTCCGGTCAGCCCGAAAGTGCGCACGCCGGCCAGCGCGGCGGGGCGGCGTTCGCGCTCAAGGCCCATGAGCAGGCCGATGGCGGTGGCCAGGGCCAGGGCTTCCAGGTGACGGGGCTCGAACGGCAGGGAGAAAAGCATGGTGGCTCTCGCAGCAGGGGGAACAGTGCAATCAGCGGCAGAAGGGAGGGAGACATTGAGTAGAATCGCGCCATGCGAAATTCGACGACCCGATGTTTCGCCCTCGTACCCGCTGCAGGAAGCGGCAGCCGGATGGGGAGCGAGCAGCCTAAACAGTATCTTTCCCTGCTCGGCCGACCGCTGATCCGCCACACCCTTGCCGCCTTGTGCGCGTCGACGTCCATCGAGAGGGTATACGTGGTTCTGTCGGTTGGCGACCAGGAATGGGATCGCCATGACTGGTCGGAGTTTGGTGGGCGCCTGGTGCCTCTGTTCTGCGGTGGCGCCTCGCGGGCCGACAGCGTGCTGAATGGCTTGCGCAGCATCGCCGACGACACGGCTGAATCGGACTGGGTCCTGGTGCACGATGCCGCCCGTCCCTGCCTTGCGCCTTGGCACATCGACACGCTGGTGCGCGAACTGATCCACGATGAGGTGGGGGGCATCCTGGCCGTGCCGGTGGCCGACACCCTGAAGCAGGCAGACAAGCACCATCACATCGCCGCGACGGTGCCCCGTGATGGCCTGTGGCAGGCCCAGACACCTCAGATGTTCCGCTACGTGATGCTCAAGCGGGCTCTGGAAAGCGCCCGCCACGTCACCGATGAAGCCAGCGCCATCGAGGCCATGGGCCTGCGGCCGCGCCTGGTGCGGGGCGATCCCACCAACCTGAAAGTCACCTATCCCCTCGACCTGCACCTGGCCGAGTGGATCCTGCAGCATCGCGAGGGTAATGAATGAGTGTTCCGTTCCGCATCGGCCAGGGCTTCGACGTCCATGCCCTGGTTCCCGGCCGCCCGCTGATCATCGGCGGTGTGACCATCCCCTTTGACAAGGGCCTGCTCGGCCACTCGGATGCCGACGTGTTGCTGCACACCCTCACCGACGCCATCCTCGGCGCGGCGGGGTTGGGCGACATCGGCCGGCACTTCCCGGATACGGATCCCCGCTTCGAGGGGGCAGACTCCCGCGTGCTGCTGCGGGAGGCTGCCGCCGCTGCCCGTGCGGCGGGCTGGCAGACCGTGAATGTAGATGCCACGGTGATCGCCCGGGCGCCGAAGCTCCTGCCCCACGTGCCGGCCATGGTGGCCAACATCGCCGCAGACCTGGGGGTCGAGCCCTCCGCCGTCAATATCAAGGGCAAGACGACCGAGAAGCTGGGCTTCACCGGGCGTGGAGAAGGAATCGCCGCCCAGGCGGTGGCCCTGATGATGCGGGTGGATGGCTGAGTCCGTGCGCCGGCTGTTCCTGGCTCTGTGGCCGGGGCCGGCGCAGGTACGTCAGCTCGACCAGCTGGCGGGTGTCGTCCATGCCCTGGGGGGCGGACGGCGCATGCGGGCCGAGACCCTGCACATGACCCTGGCCTTTCTGGGAGACGTACCGGAGAGACGCATTTCCGATCTGTGTGCGGCGATGGCGGAGTGCGAGGCCGAGCCCTTCCGGCTCGAGATCGACCAGCTGGGCTACTGGCCGGCCAATCACATTCTATGGGCGGGGTGCCACCGGCCGCCGGTCCAGCTCGGCAATCTGGTGGCGGGCATCCAGGCCGCGCTGGGGCGGGTCGGGCTCAAGCCCGTGCGCCCGGATTTCTTTCCCCATGTCACGCTGCTGCGTCAGGCCGGTGCCGTGCCGGTTTTGCCTGCGCTCGAGCCGGTCATCTGGCCGGTGGCTGAATGGCGACTGGTGGAGTCCCGGCGCGAGTCCGGTGCCGCGGCCTACCACCGGCTGGCGGCGTGGCCGACGGTACTGCTGCCCGACTGATTCAGCGACCGTTCTTGCGGCGGCGGACCAGCCCGCCCAGGCCGAGGGCGCCCAGCACCAGGGCCAGTGAGCCGGGTTCGGATACATAGGCGACCGGATCGAGGGTGATGATGTCGTTGGCGCAGAGCATCGTCCATTGCAGGTCGAAGGATTCGGTCGGGCCGTTGGCGCCCCAATACTGCCCGAATACCGAGACGGGGATCTCCAGCTCATAGAACCAGTGGTTGCCACCGAGGTTGCCCATGTTGCCGAAGACGCTGGAAATCACCAGGTTGGCATTGCCTACATCGGTACCGCTGTTCACCGCCGTGACGTACGTGGAGTTGGCCGGGTCATAGACCCCCGGAGCACTCCACAGACCGGTGGCCCAATTGGCGTTGCTGGTGCTGACCACGTCGCCCTTGTGCAGGCTTGCGCTCCGGTCTGCGGTGAGGATGCCGAAGTCCCAGGTGCCGTTGCGGCCGAAGTCGATGGCGAAGTCGCCGCGGCCATAGCTGTTGCCGCCGTTGGGGGTGTTCGGGTCGTGGCCGGTGATCATGCCGATGGCGAGGTAGGTCTGACCATTGGCGCGGGTGTAGGTGGTGAGGTACATGGCTTCTGCGTCATACGCCTGACCGCCCCAGCCCGGGCTCAGATAGCCGCCGTTGCTGTTGTTCTGGTCCTCGACCACATAGGTGATGCCACTGCCCGGCGTCCAGCCGGCGACGGTGCCGTTGTTCTTGATGCCCCAGTCGGCGAAATTGCCGTCAATGGTCATGGTGGCCGCCGCCGCAGGCAGGGAAAGGGCTCCGGCTGCGACGGTCAGGGCGAGGCTGGCGAAGTTCTTCTTGCTGATCATCTTGCGCACCAATCTGTTTGGAATGGGGCAAGAATAGAGGGGCGGTGCCTTTGGAAAGCGGGACTTCCTCACGCTTCGAGCGGGGAGGCTGCAAAAGAGCAGGCGTCTGCGACTCCGGTCACAGGCGCCTGCAAGTACGGTGTCACCCGATGCCCCTCTACGCGGTTGCGCGGGGGGGCGAGGGGCCCCGGGTCACCGTGGGGAGGTCAGACGTAGAGGCAGCTTTCGAGGCGTCCGCACAGCATGGGCTCCGGGGTCTTGGTGTAGTCCTTCTCGAAGCGGTCGGTGACCATCTGGGCCGTGGGTCGGTCGAGGGTGGCGTTGAGCATGCCCATGAAGCCAGGCGGGGCGACGAGGATGGCACGGCCGAAGAGGTTGCGGCTGCGCCCCATGTAAAGCTCCTTGGCCAGACGCTGGGCGAAACTTCGGGCCGCATTGATCTTGGGCGGCGTCTGCTGCTCCCGGGCGCCATGCCCGCTGCCGGCGGCCTGCATCTGACCTGCCCGGTCGGAGGTCAGGTCGGCGTTCTTCATGCGGCTTTCCGGGTGATTGATCTCCTTGACCAGCTGGAGCCCCTTGTTGGGACCCAGGTGGGCATACAGACGGGCAAGACTCGCATTGGCGACAAGAATCCAGGTAATTGCCATGAATACGCTCTCCACTTTCTGTCATGAATGCCGAAGCGGCCTAGGCAATTTAGTCAGCGGATTCTGTTAAATCAATGTGACAATCTGAGCTCTTCCGCCTGGGCTTCTCGGGCGGTTCCAGCCCGGGCGGCCGGGTCCTGTCCGTAATACCGCGCCAGCTGGTCATATACCGCCGGATAGCCCGTTTTGAGCAGCTGTGGCGTCTCGAAAAAAGCCTCGCTCATGACTGCGAAAAATTCGCCTGGGTCCTCCGCCGCGTAGGGGTCGAAGCCAGTGTCTTCGTCACGATCCACGCGCTGGCAGAAATCCTCGTAGGCGGGCCTGAAGGCGCTGGCCCACTCGGCGGCGGGCATGTGGGCCGGGAGCGCCGGGTAGCCGTCCACCTCGCCGTTGCCCATGTCCAGCTTGTGGGCGAACTCGTGAATCACCACGTTGACGCCTTCCAGGGCGTCGTCGGGCCCGAACCAGGAGAGCAGCACCGGCCCGCCTTCCCAGGCTTCGCCGAGTACCTCGTCGTCGTATTCGTGCACGACGCCATCCTCGTCGGCGATGCTGCGGGGGATGATGAAGTCTCCCGGATAGACCACGATGCCGACCCAGTCCGAATAGGCGTCCAGGCCGATGTGGAGCACCGGCAGGCAGGCCTGCAGGGCGATCGAGAGCAGGATGTCGTCGTTGAGCTCCAGGCCCTCCGCGCCATGCACTTCCTTGTCGGCGAGAAGCTCCAGTGCCAGGCGGCGCAGCCGTGGCCGCTCCTCAGGCGGCAGGTAGTCGAGGAACGGGAGGCCGGCTTCCACCCGGTGCCACTGGTCGGGGGGCACCTGCATGCGGTCGGCGGCACGCCGGCGGCGCCAGCGGCGGAGGGCTGCGAACATGGTAAAAGTTGGAAGGATGGAACGGAGGGAGGTAAATCCCGTCGAAGTGCGTCGGATCTGCGCGAACGGTTGCACGCAGGGCGATCAAGATCAAGCTTTCATCACTCAGCCTATAGGATAATGCCGGCCATGGTCGCCGTTACGCATTCGATTTCCCAGTCCGCATCCGCGCTCTCGTCCCGGGAACTGCTCTGTGAGGGTGTGCCCCCAGCCGATGCGGGGCGGATCGCCGACGCCCTCGACTGGGTCCAGCCCCTTTACGACACCCGCAGCCTGGGTACTCAGGAGCCGGTCTGGGAGCATGCCCTCGGCACGGCCCTTATCGCCGCCTCCCTGCGCCTGGATGCGGACACCCGCATCGCCGCCTTGTGCTTTGCGGTGGGCGATGTACTGGATCATCCCAACGAGCAGATCGGCGAGCGTTACGGCGAGGGCGTGGCGAGGCTGGTGGATGGCCTGCGCCGGCTCAACGGCCTGCGCGTGATCACCCGCATGACCACCACCGCCAGCGCCCCCGAGATCCGCGCCCAGAGCGAGGTCCTGCGCAAGATGCTGCTGGCCATGGTGGAGGACATCCGCGTCGTGCTGCTGCGGGTGGCGTCGCGCACCCAGACGCTGCGTTACTTCACCGACCATCCGGGCAAGACGCGTGACGCGATTGCCCGGGAGAGCCTCGACATCTACGCGCCGCTGGCCAACCGGCTGGGCATCTGGCAGCTCAAGTGGGAGCTCGAGGACCTGTCCTTCCGCTTCCTGGAGCCCGAAACCTACAAGCGCATCGCGCGCATGCTCGACGAGCGGCGGGTCGAGCGGGAGCAGTTCATCGTTGATGCGGTGGCACGCCTGAAGGCCGAGGTGGCCGCCATCGGTGTCAAGGCCGAGGTGTATGGGCGCCCCAAGCACATCTACAGCATCTATAACAAGATGCGCGCCAAGCGCCTGGACTTCTCGCAGATCTACGACGTCCGCGCCCTGCGGGTGCTGGTGAGCGAGGTAAAGGACTGCTACGCGGTGCTGGGCATCGTGCACCAGATCTGGACGCCCATCCCCAAGGAGTTCGACGACTACATCTCGATGCCCAAGGGCAACAACTACCAGTCCCTGCACACCGCGGTGTATGCGGGCGACGGGCGGGCCCTCGAGGTGCAGATCCGTACCTACGAGATGCACAACCACGCCGAGCTGGGTGTGGCCGCGCACTGGCGCTACAAGGAAGGCAGTGGGGCCTCCACGGGCGAGTACGACGAGAAGATCGCCCTGCTGCGCAGTCTGCTGTCGTGGCGCGACGAGGTGACCGACTCGGCCGACTGGCTGGAGCAGTTCAAGCGGGCCTCCCTGGATGACACTATCTATGTGCTGACGCCTCAGGGGCGGGTCATCGACCTGCCGCGGGGGGCCACGCCCATCGACTTCGCCTACCGGGTGCATACCGATCTCGGCCACCGCTGCCGCGGGGCCAAGGTCAATGGTCAGCTCGTCACCCTGAACACCCCGCTGGAGAGCGGCCAGACGGTGGAAATCATGTCCACCAAGGAAGGTGGCCCCTCCCGCGACTGGTTGAACGCCCAGCAGTCCTATGTGGCGACACCGAGGGCCCGGCAGAAGATCAAGCAGTATTTCAGCGCCCTCGAGGAGGAAGAGCTGCTGGTCCGTGGGCGTAGCGTGCTGACCCGTGAGATCCAGCGCGAAGGCCATGGACAGGTGAACCTCGACGACCTGGCGACCCGCCTCGGCTTCAAGAACCAGGATGCCCTGTTCATCGCCGCGGGCCGCGGCGAGGTGGGGCCGCGGGCCATCCAGGTGGCCCTGCGCGGTGCCGACGCCGTCGACGAGCCTTCGCAGACGCCGGAAGTGATCATCGGGCAGAGCCACTCCGGCGATGCCGGCGACACCATCCTGATCGTCGGCGTCGGCAAGCTGATGACCTCCCTCGGCCGTTGCTGCAAGCCGGCGCCGCCGGATGCCATCCAGGGTTATGTGACCCGGGGGCGTGGCGTCTCCATCCACCGGGTCGAGTGCCGCGACTTCCAGCAGCTCGTCCGCTCCCACCCGGAGCGCCTGATCAGTGCCCAGTGGGGCGGGGCAGCGTCGCCCAAGGACGCGGTCTTCCCCATCGATGTGCTGGTCCATGCGATGGACCGTCAGGGCTTGCTGCGCGACATCTCGGAAGTGCTGTCGCGGGAGAAGCTCAACGTGATTGCCGTCAATACGCTCAGCCGCAAGGGGGCGGCGCGCATGCGCTTCACGCTCGAGGTGCAGGGTGTCCACCAGATCCAGCGTGCCCTGGCGCTGATCCGTGAGGTCAAGGGCGTCACCGACGTGGAGCGGGGCTGAGGGCGCCCCCCAGCATGCCTTCGCTGGATCGCCATCACTTTGCCTGGCTGTCGATCGGCGCCGCGGTGGCGACGATCGGGCTGAAGACCCTGGCCTGGCAGCTCACCGGATCGGTGGGCCTGCTGTCGGATGCGCTGGAGTCCTTCGTCAATCTGGCCGGTGCGTCCTTTGCGCTGTGGATGATCCTGATCACCCGCGACCCGCCGGATGGCAACCATCCCTTCGGGCACGGCAAGGCGGAGTACTTCTCCAGCGGTTTCGAGGGCCTGCTGATCCTCGGGGCGTCCGCCGGCATCGTCTGGACGGCGGTGGACCGGCTGATGGCCCCCCGACCGATCGAATCGGCGGGCTGGGGCCTGGCCTGGTCGGCCGCAGCCACCTTCCTCAACTTCCTGGTGGCGCGCATCCTGGGCCGGGCGGGCGAGCGTCTCAACTCCATTGCGCTGCGGGCCGACTCACGCCATCTCATGACCGACGTGTGGACCTCGGTCGGGGTGATCGCCGGGGTGGCGCTGGTGGCGCTCACCGGCTGGCTGGTGCTCGACCCGCTGATCGCGCTGGTGGTCGGCCTGCACATCGCCTGGGAGGCCAAGGCCCTGCTGAAGGAGTCGGTGGATGGACTGATGGACCGCAGCCTGGATGCGCAGTCGGTCAGCCGGGCCGAGTCCGTGCTGGAAGGTTTCCGCTCGCGCGGTGTGGCGTTCGCCAACCTGCGTACCCGTCGGGCGGGCGCTTCGTCCTTCCTGCAGGTGGTGGTGCTGGTGCCCGGCGACTGGACCGTGCGCCGGGGGCATGACCTGCTCGACGAGGTGGAACAGGCACTCGAGCAGACGCTGCCGGGCACCGAGGTGACGACCCATCTGGAGCCGCTGCCCTGAAAAGGATCGGCGCCCTTTGCTAAGATGCGGCGCTTCCCGTTTTGCTGACTGTCCTGTCTTTCCGGTCTTTCCCGATGATATTCGTCCTTTCACCTGCCAAGGCCCTCGACTACACGTCGCCCCTCACCACCTCCCGGTTCACCGAGCCCGAGTACCTCGACGACGCGGCCGAACTGATCGCCGGATTGCGTCAGTTGTCCCATGCCGAAGTCGCTGGCCTGATGGACCTCTCCGACAGCCTGGCGGCCCTCAATGTGGCCCGCTATGGAGAATGGTCCCGGCCCTTCACGCCGGACAACGCCCGCCCGGCGGTGCTGGCCTTCAACGGCGATGTGTACGACGGCCTGGATGCGCGCAGTCTTTCCGAAGACGACCTGGACTACGCGCAGCGACACCTGCGCATCCTGTCCGGCCTGTATGGCCTGCTCAAGCCCCTCGATCTGATGCAGGCCTACCGCCTCGAGATGGGGACCCGCTTCGCCAATCCCCGCGGCAAGGACTTGTACGCCTTCTGGGGCATGACCCAGACCGATGCCCTCAACCGCCTGCTGGCGGCCGAAGAAGAGGCGGGGCGCGAGGCCGTGCTGGTGAACCTGGCCTCCGAGGAGTACTTCAAGTCGGTCAAGCCGGCGAAGCTCAAGGGGCGTCTGCTCAACATCGGCTTCGAGGACTGGAAGGGGGGGCGCTACAAGATCATCAGCTTCTACGCCAAGCGCGCCCGGGGCCTGATGGCCCGCCATGCAATCGACCGGCGCGTCGAAAGCGTGGAGCAGCTGAAGGGCTTTGACCTGGATGGTTACGCCTTTGCGGCGGAGGCATCGGACGACAGCCGCTGGGTCTTCCGGCGCAGGGAGGGCTGAGGCGATGGCGCATCCGGACAAAATGGCGGCTCTCCGCCGCATGAAGATGCTGGCCACCGGACTGGCCGTGCTGGTCGGCCTGCTGTGGGTGCTGGCCCGCCACCAGGGCTGGCCGTGGCTCGCCGCCTTTGCCGAGGCGGCCCTGGTCGGCGCGCTGGCCGACTGGTTCGCCGTGGTGGCGCTGTTCCGCCACCCTCTCGGCCTGCCCATTCCGCACACGGCCATCCTGCCCCGCAACAAGGCACGTATCGCCGACAACCTGGCGGAGTTCATCCGCGACCGCTTCCTCGACACCACCGCCCTGGTGGCGCGCCTGCGCGCGGTGGATCCGGCCCGCCACCTGGCCGGCTGGCTGGCCAATCCCGACAACGCCGGGCTGCTGGCGGGCCGCCTGGTGGTGGTGCTGGCCGAATCGGTGGATTTCATGGAAGACCCGCGGGTCCGCCGCCTGTTCCTGCACGCCCTGCGCCGGCGGGCTGGGGCACTGGATCTGTCCGACAGCATGGGGCAGGTGCTGGATACGCTGAAGGATCAGGGCCGCCATCAGGCCCTCTTCGACGAAGGCCTGCGCCGCCTGTCCCTGTGGCTGGACGAACCCTCGGTCCGCCAGGGCTTTGCCGGCATGGTGGTGGATGTGGCGAGTCGCGAGTACCCCAAGGTGGTGGCGATGCTGGGCCTGGTCGGCATGAATGCCGAGGAGCTGGGCGAGCGGGTGTCCACCGGTCTGATCGGTGCCGTGCATGGCCTGCTCGACGAGATCGCCCGTGACCCGCAGCACCCGCGCCGGCAGGCGGTGGACGAGCTGCTGGCCCGCTACATCGAGCGCCTGGGCCAGGACGAAGCCTTCCGCAGCCGGGTGGACCAGGCCAAGCGGGATTTCCTGGCCCAGCCGGGCATCGAGGACTACCTGCGCGGCCTGTGGAACGATCTGCGCGACTGGTTGGCGCGCGACATGGGGCGGCCGGAATCGCGGGTCCGGCGCAAGCTGGCCGCGGCGGCGGCGGCCCTGGGGGCGAGCCTGGCCGACAACCCGGCCCTGCGCGACTCCCTCAACGAGCACATCGAGCGCACTGTCGAAGCCCTGGCTCCGGAACTGCGTGCCGGCCTGGCCCAGCACATCGCGGGGACCGTCCGCTCCTGGAACGACGATGACCTGGTCCGCGAGATCGAGGTCAGCCTGGGCCGCGACCTCCAGTTCATTCGCCTGAACGGTACTTTCGTCGGCGGCGGCATCGGCCTGGCCCTGCATGCCCTGACCCAACTCTTCCCGTGAGCCTCCGATGACACTCCGCATCAGCAGCAATTTCGACTCCGGCGCCATCGAGGTGCTGGCCCTCGAGCAGACCGGGGGTATCCGGCTGCGTCTGCGGGCCGACCAGGGGGTGGCCGGCGATGGCGGCTTCCGCCAGTGGTTCCACTTCCGCCTGCATGGGGCGGCCGGCCAGGCTGTCCGCCTGGTCTTCGAGAACGCCGCCGAGGCGGCCTACCCGGACGGCTGGCCGGACTACCGCTGCGTGGCCTCCTACGATCGGCGCAACTGGTTCCGCATCCGCAGCACGCGCTATGAGAACGGGCAGCTGATCGTCGAGCACACGCCCGAGCGAAACAGCATCTACTACGCCTATTTCGAACCGTATTCCCACGAGCGTCACCTCGACCTGCTGGGCAGGGTGGAGATGTCGCCCTTCGCCTCGGTGAGCAACCTGGGCGCGACGGTGGAGGGGCGTGACCTCGACCTGGTGACCGTCGGCCGCGCGGCTCCCGGCAAGCTGCCGATCTGGATCATCGCCCGCCAGCATCCTGGCGAGAGCATGGCCGAGTGGTTCGTCGAAGGGCTGCTCGAGCGGCTGCTCGACGGCGCCGACCCGGTGGCGCGGCGCATCCGCGAGAAAGCGGTGCTCTACGTCGTGCCCAACATGAACCCGGACGGCGCCATCCGCGGCAACCTGCGCACCAACGCGGCCGGTGCCAACCTCAACCGGGAATGGCGCGAGCCGGACCCCGCGCGCAGCCCCGAGGTCCTCTTGGTGCGACAGGCGATGGAGGCCAGTGGCGTCGATCTGTTCCTCGACATCCACGGGGACGAAGCCTTGCCTTACGTCTTCTTCTCCACCGCCGAGGAAGTGCCGGGCTTCAGCGACACCCAGCGAGTCCGGCAGTCGCGCTTCGTAGAGGCCTTCAAGGCCGCCAGCCCGGATTTCCAGACCGAGCAGGGCTACCTCTCCGGCCGCTTCAGGGACGAGTTGCTGACCCTCGCCTCCAAGTGGGTGGCGCACCGCTTCGGCTGTGTCTCGCTGACCCTGGAAATGCCCTTCAAGGACAACGCCAACCTGCCCGACGGCCTGTACGGCTGGAACGGCGAGCGCAGCAAACGGCTTGGCGCTGCCATGTTGAACCCCATCCTCCGGCACCTGGACCTCTGAGTGCCTCCTTGCCCGCCCTAAAGATCGAGGCGGGCGTTCCGATACTTGAAACGTTCTTCTGGCGCAGCGTCTGTATTGCCTTCCGGAGGGATCGGTGCTTGGCCTGCCAGCGGGCCTGGTCCGGGGTTTTCCGGGAATGTCAGAAAGCGGAAAAAAAATTTGGAAATCGTGTCATCCGGGATGTGGATGTCGGCGTTAAGGAAGGACAGGCGAGAGATCGCCGGTTTTCACAGGAGAAGTCGATGGGCAGTTATTGCAACGAGTCCTACGCAGAGTTTCTGGATTCCCTCAAGGCCGCGGGTGTAGTGATCCGCAACGAGAACGAAGTTCGTGAGCGGCTGGCCGAGTCCCAGCGCTGGCGTAGCGCCTTCATGACCCTGGCTGCCAACGGCCGTCTGCTCGGTATCGAGTTCAGCGTCGAGGGTCAGGGTGGTGATCCCCGCGCCGTGCAGCGCGTGATGGCCGAACATGCCTTCCCCGCCGAGAAGGAAGCCGCCTTCATCGCACAATTGACCGCCGATCGCTGATTCGATCTGCCGTCCGCCGGTATCGTCCGGTGATGCGTAAAACGTTGAGCCCTCTCTTCATCTGAAGGAGGGCTTTGTTTTGCCCCGCGTCCATGGTCTCCCTGGGCGCGGGCTGCGCGTTTCAGCCCGGTATCCGGCGATGCAGCAAGGCCTCGCCCATGCGGATGCTGTGGCCCGGCTGGATTCCCGGGCAGAGCCCATAGCCCTCCGGGACAAAGGCGATGATCGTCGAGCCATGCTCGAACCAGCCCATCTCCTCACCCTTGCGGAAGGTCGCCCGGGTGGGGATCTCGTTGGGGCCCCGGTAGCGCAGATGGAGCAGCACGTCCAGCCAGTGCAGGCGGATGCTGGCGACCAGGATGGCGGCCACCGGCACCAGGGTGAGAAGCGCCCCGTCGGCGTGCAACCGGCTGCGGATCACCACCCGTTCATTCTTGCAGTACAGCCGTTCGACCCGCTTGAGAGCGGGCGGATTGACGTTCCAGACATCCCCGGAGATGTAGGTCACGTGCTCCACCTGCAGGTCGGCAGGGGCGTGGAAGCGGTGGTACATGCTCGACTTGAGGCGCAGCGTCACGTAGCTGCCCCGCCGGTAGTGGGCCACAAGATCCTCGTCCCCCAGCAGATCGAGCAGTGGGTAGGGGGCACCCTTGGCCTGCAGCACCGCGGTGCCGTCTATCAGCCCGCAGGCGCCGACGATGGCGTCGCAGGGGCTGCTCAGGATCTCCGGATCGGTGTCGATCGGGCGGGCTCCATCCTTCAACGCCCGGGTGAAGCAGGCGTGCATGCTGCGAAACTCCTGTTCCTTCGCCTCGCTCAGGTCCAGGTCGGCGAAGCGCTGCCACACTGCGATGGAGAGCCGCGCCACCAACGGCTGTTCGATCTTGCTGAACCAGCCCATGAAACGAGTCAGCAGAGCGCGGGGCAGGCGGTTGGTGAGCAGGAAGTTCAGGTCTTCCTGGTCGAGCAGGCGGGACAGCAGGCGAGGGGAGGGGGGCATGTCTTTCATGGCGTTGTAACCGGGTTCGGTTAAATCAGTCATCTTTCAGTTGTGGAGAGCACAGGCGTGGAAGATGCATGGATGTTGGCCGGGCTGGGGGTGATGGCCTTACCGGCCCTGGTGTTGAAAGCGAAGCGCCGGCTGGAACTGTCGAAGGGCAAACACCCTTCGCTGGCGGGGCACTCGAAGATGTCCCGCCGGGTGGCCCGGTTGCTGCCGTTCTACGAGTACGACGAGACGGGCTTCTTCTGTTCCGATGACGCCCCGCCCGAGGTGGTGGCAAGTCGCCGCGCGGGCTTCTTCCGTCTGGCCGATGCTTACCGGGCGCGCTTTGCGCACAGCGCGGCGCAGACGGCGGTGGTTCGTGACGGGGTGTCGGATCTGCAATTCACCGGCGCCTACCGGGTGCCCTTCCAGTACAGCCGCATGGTGCGCACGCATCTGCAGGCGGGCGCCTTCGTGGCCTCTTCGCAGGGCGTCACGGTCACCGACCTGGACGGCAACGTGCTCTACGACCTTACCGGCTCCTACGGCGTCAATGTGTTCGGCTACGACTTCTACAAGTCGTGCATGGCCCGCGGCAGCGCGCGCGTCGAGGCGCTGGGCCCGGTGCTGGGGGCCTACCATCCGCTGCTGGCCTACAACGTCGAGCGCCTGAAGGCCATTTCGGGACTGGACGAAGTGTCCTTCCACATGTCGGGCACCGAGGCGGTGATGCAGGCCGTGCGTCTGGCCCGCTATCACACCCGGCGGACCCATCTGGTGCGCTTCTGCGGCGCCTACCATGGCTGGTGGGGCGATGTGCAGCCCGGGGTCGGCAACCCGGTGGCGGCGGAGCAGACCTACACCCTGAAGGACATGCACCCGGATGCGCTGCGGGTGCTGCGCCGGCGCAAGGACATCGCCTGCGTGCTGATCAACCCGCTGCAGGCGCTCCACCCCAACGGCTCCGCGCCGGGGGATTCGTCCCTGGTGGACAGCAGTCGTCGCGCCGGTTTCGACCGGGCGGCCTACACCGCCTGGCTGAAGGCGCTCCGTGAGGTGTGCACCGAGCGGGGGATCCCGCTGATCTTCGACGAGGTCTTCATGGGCTTCCGGCTGGCGCCGGGGGGCGCCCAGGAGTACTTCGGGGTCAAGGCCGACATGGTGACCTATGGCAAGACCCTGGGCGGCGGGCTGCCGGTGGGCGTGGTGTGCGGCCGCGCCGACCTGATGCGCCGCTACCGGGACGACCGTCCGGCGGACATCTGCTTTGCCCGCGGCACCTTCAACTCCCACCCTCACGTGATGGGGGCGATGGCAGAATTCCTCGAGCGCCTCGACACCCCCGAGGTCCAGGCCCTTTACCAGGGTCTGGACGACATCTGGAATGCCCGCGCGGCGCGGCTCAACGCGCGGCTGGCGGCCGACAGGCTGCCGGTGCAGGTGGCCAACCTGTCGACGATCTGGACGGTGTTGTACACCCGCCCCAGCCGTTACAACTGGATGCTGCAGTATTACCTGCGCCTCGAGGGGCTGGCCCTCAGCTGGGTGGGGACCGGCCGCTTCATCTTCAGCCTGAATTACGGGGATGCGGAGTTCGAGGCGGTGGCCGACCGCTTCGTCGCCGCAGCCCGGCAGATGGAGGCGGACGGCTGGTGGTGGCATGACGGCCAGCTGACCGACAAGGGCATCCGCCGGCGGATTCTCAAGGAGATGGTGCGCCATCGCTTTTCGGGGAAGTAGACGTGAAAACGCCGCTCCGCCCCGGCAGGGGGTGGAGCGGCGGATGGCGGCTCAGACGGCCTGGCGGGCGCGCAGGTCGCGCAGCAGGTGCAGCGGCGCCTTGTGGTACAGCTTGATGTCGTGGTACGGGTCGGTGAGGATCTTGGTCAGCCAGACCAGCCCGGTCTGCACGTCGCGGATGAAGAACAGGTGCACGGTGCGGAAGAGCAGGCCAGCGACGCCCAGGGCCAGCCACAGGATGCCCAGGTGGTCGATGAAGCCGTCGATCTCGCGGTGTGCCTCGAACAGCCCGAAGAAGGTCGGGTTGATCCACAGGGCGACCGGGATGAAGGCCCAGATGCTGAGCAGCACGACCTTGCGTTGCAGGTTGTAGCCGACCTTCACGGCCTCCTTGTATTCGTTGCTGACCTGGTTTTCCTCATCGAAGCCCAGGGGCTCGAAGAAGAAATGGCCGGACTGGCGGGTCACCATCGACACCAGCCAGCCGATCAGCGCTGCCTTGACGGGCTCGACGAAGACCAGGGAGTAGGCGATGAGGAAGCTCACCGCGCTGATGAAGTGCAGGGTCTGGTTGACCCGGCTGTGGTGGTAGAAGCGGTGGTCGTCCCAGCGCTGGAGTTCCAGTGCACGCAGAAAGTCCTTCATGAAGTCTCCTCGATTCGGCGAAATGGCCTTCAAGGCAAGACTAAGAAGCGCGCGTTACCGGGCGGCTGCGGAAATGTTAAGGCGCTGTGATGGCATGCGGGCCTCGCGCCGAGGCGCTCGCGAGGGCACGCTTGCTGGCCCCGGGTAGAATGCCGTCCTGATATCCAGCGCCATGGGAGGGGTGATGAGCGGTGTGAGTGGCAGGCGGCGCCTGGCGGTCGCCTTGTTGGGAGCGGTCGGACTTGCGTTCTTCATCCATGCTCAGCCGGAGGCCAGCCCGTGGATTCCGCGTCTGCTGCTGGGCGGCAGTGCCCTGATCCTCTTGGGGCTGGTCTGGCGCAGTCGGCGCCAGGGTGCCCGGGCCCGCTTCCTGGCCCGGTTCCGTTTTCCGCCGGGGCTGGCGCGCAAGGTGAGAGAGCACTACCCTCACCTCAGTGAGGCGCAGGCGGAGATGGTCATCCGGGAGTTGCGCAACTTCTTCCGCGTGGCGCTGGCCGCCCAGGGGCGCATGGTGTCGATGCCGAGCCAGGCGGTGGATGTGGCCTGGCATGAGTTCATCCTGTTCACCAAGGGTTACCGGCTGTTTTGCCGGCAGGGCCTCGGGCGCTTCCTGGACCACACGCCGGCCGAATACATGGCCATGCCGACTGCCGCCCGCAGTGGCCTCCGGCGTACCTGGCTGCAGGCCTGCCGCCTGGAGGGCATCGACCCGCGCAAGCCGGCGCGCCTTCCCACGCTGTTCGCCCTCGACGGACTGTTACTGATCCCCGATGGCTTCCGTTACGCCCTGAACTGCATGGGGCCGGACGGCACCCGTACGGGCGACGCCTATTGCGCCACCGACATCGGCTGTGGTGGGTCGGGGGGCGGGTGTGCCGGGGATTCCGACGCGGGGGGCGACGGCGGCGACGGCGGCACTGGCGGTGATGGTGGGGGAGATGGCGGCAGCGGCTGTGGAGGCGGCTGCGGCGGCGGAGACTGAGCCGGTGGTGGGCGACGGGTCCCCCCGTCGCAGGGGGACCGCCTGAGTTACAGGAAGCGGTCGAGCAGGCGCTTGCTGTGTGCGTCCAATGCGTAACGGTCCCGGATCAGGAAGTTGATGCCGCGGCTGTCGGCGATCATCAGGGCCGGGCTGGTGAGGCGGCGGATGTCCTCCTCGCCTTTCAGGACCATGCTGGTGGTGCCCCGGTCGGTCTCGATCTCCCAGGTGCTGGGGCAGGCGAAGCTGGAGACCCGGTGGATGCGCTGGATCACCGGGATGAACTCCCGGCTGGCCATTTCTTCTTCGAGCAGGCGCCGGGGGGCGTCGGCCAGATCGGCCAGGCGTTCGATCCAGGCCACCTCCTCGCCATCGGTGTTGATCAGGCCGATGTTCTCGGCGGGGGCGGCGATGGGAAAGGCCCGCACCGGGGTGACCAGGTGGGCCTTGCCATCGCCGTCGGTGAACATGAGGTGGCCGAAGCTGTTGCGGCTGAGGGGCAGGTTCTGCTGGGACATGGCGTGATCTTCAGGCGGGTGCATGTTCGCGGTGCTGGGGCGCGCGGGGTTCGCCACCGATGGCGTCGTCGTCCAGCTTCCGGGTCTGGGCTTCATACAGGCGGAAGTAGGCGCCCTGTTTTTCCATCAGGGTGTCGTGGTTGCCGATCTCGACGATCTGGCCCCGGTCGAGCACCACCAGCCGGTCGGCCTTGCGCAGGGTGGACAGGCGGTGGGCGATGGCGATGGTGGTGCGGCCGCGGATGAGGTTCTCGAGGGCCGCCTGGATCTCCATCTCGGTCTCGGTATCCACCGCCGAGGTGGCCTCGTCGAGGATCAGGATGCGTGGGTCGATGAGCAGGGCGCGGGCGATGGAGATGCGCTGGCGCTCGCCGCCCGACAGGGCCTGGCCGCGCTCGCCGACCAGGGAGTCGTAGCCCTGGGGCAGGCGCAGGATGAAGTCGTGGGCGTGGGCAGCCCGGGCGGCGGCGATGATCTCGTCGCGGGTGGCATCCGGCTTGCCGTAGGCAATGTTCTCGGCGATGGTGCCGAAGAACAGGAAGGGCTCCTGCAGCACCAGGCCGATGTTGCGGCGGTACTCCGACACCGGCACCGAGCGGATGTCCATGCCTTCGATGCGGATCGAACCGTCGGTGACGTCGTAGAAACGACAGATCAGGTTGACCAGGGTGCTCTTGCCCGAGCCGGAGTGGCCGACCAGGCCGATCATCTCGCCCGGCGCGATGTTCAGGTCCACGCCGCGCAGGATGGTGCGGTTGCCATAGCGGAAGCCCACCCGCTTGACCTCGATGGCACCGGTGACCTTGGGCAGGTGCTGGGGGGTGGCCGGGTCGGGCACGCTGGAGACGTGGTCGAGGATGTCGAAGATGCGCTTGGCACCGGCGGCCGCCTTCTGGGTCACCGAGACGATCCGGCTCATGGAGTCGAGGCGGGTGTAGAAGCGCGAGATGTAGGCGATGAAGGCGGCCAGGGTACCGACGGTGACGTCGTTCTTGGACACCAGCCAGATGCCGAAGCCCCACACGATCAGCAGGCCGATCTCGGTCATCAGCGTGACGGTGGGAGAAAACACCGACCACACCTTGTTGACCCGGTCGTTCACCGCCAGGTTGCGGGCGTTGGCTTCGCGGAAGCGCGCCACCTCGCGCTTCTCCTGGGCGAAGGCCTTGACCACCCGGATGCCGGGGATGGTGTCAGCCAGCACGCTGGTGACTTCCGACCACACCCGGTCCACCTGCTCGAAGCCGTAGCGCAGCTTGTCGCGCACGGTATGGATGAGCCAGGCGATGAAGGGCAGCGGGACCAGGGTGACGAGGGCCAGCCACGGATTGATCGACACCAGGATCACCGCGGTCATGGTGATCATCAGCACGTCGGTGGCGAAGTCGAGAAGGTTCATCGACAGGAACAGGCAGATCCGGTCGGTCTCGGCCCCGATCCGTGACATCAGGTCGCCGGTGCGCTTGCCGCCGAAGTATTCCAGGGACAAGCCCTGCAGATGCTCATAGGTGGTGGTGCGCAGGTCGGCGCCGATGCGCTCGCTGACCAGGGCCAGGATGAAGGTCTTGGCCCAGCCCAGGCCCCAGGCAAACACGGCGGCTACCAGCAGGCCGCCCAGCAGGGTCATGACCTTGATCGTGTCGATGGGCTGGCCGTTCTGGAAGGGGATCAGCACCTCGTCCATCAGCGGCATGGTGAGGTAGGGCGGTACCAGAGTGGCGGCTGTGGACACCAGGGTCAGGATGAAGCCGGCGAGCAGCTGCTTCTTGTAGGGTTGGGCGAAGCGCCACAGTCGGAAGAGGGTCCAGGTGGAGGGCGGAGTGTGGATCTCCCGCGCACAGGTCGGGCATTCGTCGGTGCCCGGAGGAAGCGGCGCGTCGCAGGTGGGGCAGGTGAGCGGCTCCGGCGGCTGCGGCTGGCGGCCGGCCAGCACGCACTCGAGCTGCGCCTTGAAACGGTCGGCCAGGTTGCGGGCGGCCGGGTCCTGGGCCAGCGTGAAGCGCCAGCCGGCCAGCTTGCCATCGGCGTCCACCAGGTCCAGGCTGGCCACGCCCGCGTGATCCTTGTGGCGCAGGGTCAGGCCGTCGCGGAAGGGCCAGGATTGCCAGGCCTCGCTGGTCTCGGACCAGGCCATCAGGCGCGTGCTGGTCAACGCCACCAGGCCGTTGCGGAAGTGAAGCTGGCTGTCCAGGTCCAGCGCGAGGCTGGCGAGCACCTTCTCGTCGGGCGCGAGGGCGGGGTCAAGCCGGGCCCGCCAGGTATCGGGGACAGCCGGGCCGAGGTAGTCGGAATAGGCGGAAGGCAGAGGCGCGGATTGGGAATTCAATTGGGAATTCATCTCGGGGACGCGATAAGGCCACAGAAAAGGGCCGGCGTGGGGCAAAATTGCGATCGAAGTTTACTGACTCGTTACAGGCGCGTATACACCCGGTGGCAGGCAGTATGGTCAGGTTGTGTATATTCTTTACAGCGGTAATCCAAACAGGCCTTGCCGCGTTAAGGGGATGTTCAGCTTTTTCCGCACCGTGCCGCTATCCAGCCCGTCCTTTCAATAGCCTCGTCCATGACCAACAAAACGATCGAATTCCTCAACGTGCTCCATCTGCGGGGACCGAACATCTGGACTTACCGTTCCGTCCTTGAAGCCTGGGTCGACATCCACGACCTGGAGGACTGTCCGTCCAACGTCATTCCCGGGTTTTACGAGCGCTTGACCGCGATGCTGCCGACCCTGATCGAGCATCGCTGCAGCATCGGCGAGCGGGGCGGTTTCCTGCAGCGCCTGCGGGACGGTACCTGGCCCGGCCACATCCTCGAGCACGTCACCCTGGAGCTGCAGAACCTGGCCGGGATGACCGGCGGTTTCGGCAAGGCCCGGGAGACTTCCCTGCGCGGTGTCTACAAAGTGGTCATCCGCGCCTGGCAGAAGGACGTGTCGATGGCGGCCCTCAACATGGGCCACGACCTGCTGATGGCGGCCATCGAGGGCCGCCCGTATGACGTGGATGCCGCGGTGGCGCGCCTGCGCGACCTGGTGGACACCCACATGCTCGGCCCGAGCACTCGCTGCATCGTCGAGGCGGCGGCCGACAAGAGCCGGCGTATTCCCTTCATCCGGCTGCTGGCCGAGGGCAACCTCGTGCAGCTGGGCTACGGGGCGCGTCAGCGCCGCATCTGGACTGCCGAGACCGACCGCACGCCGGCCATCGCCGAGAGCATCTCGCGGGAGAAGGACCTCACCAAGACCCTGCTCGAATCCTGCGGCGTGCCGATCCCCGAAGGCCGCATCGTCAACGGCGTCGAAGATGCCATCGAGGCCGCCGAGGACATCGGCTTCCCGGTGGTGATCAAGCCCAGCGACGGCAACCATGCTCGCGGTGTGTTCACCAACGTGCGCAGTGCCGACGAGATCCGCGAGTTGTATCCGCTGTCGGCCGCCGAAGGCTCGGAGGTCATCGTCGAGCGCTTCATCCGCGGCGCCGAACATCGCCTGCTGGTGGTGGGCGGCAAGATGGTGGCGGCCAATAAGGGCGATATGGTGTCCGTGGTCGGCGACGGCGAGCACACCATCGACGAACTGATCGAGACCCAGATCAACTCCGATCCGCGGCGTGGCGTGGAACATGAATTCCCCCTCTACCTGATCAAGCTCGACCGTTACCCCGCCGCCCAGATGGAGGTGGCCCGCCAGGGCTTCACCGGCGCATCGGTGCCGCCCGTCGGCCAGGAGGTGATGATCGTCCGCACCAGCAACATGGCCTTCGACGTGACGGATGAAGTCCATCCGGACACCGCCGAGCTAGCCTGCCTGGCGGCGCGCATCG
Source organism: uncultured Zoogloea sp. (assembly GCA_937967645.1). Classification (GTDB taxonomy): domain Bacteria; phylum Pseudomonadota; class Gammaproteobacteria; order Burkholderiales; family Rhodocyclaceae; genus Zoogloea. Next base: position 53,444 of record CALBTT010000228.1, on the reverse strand, counting down.
TCGGCCTCGACATTGCCGGCGTGGATCTGGTCTGCGAAGACATCTCCAAGCCGCTGGACGTGCAGCAGGGCGCCATTGTCGAAGTCAATGCCGGGCCTGGCCTGCTGATGCACATCAAGCCGGGGGTCGGTCAGCCGCGCCCGGTGGGCGAGGCCATCGTCGATCACCTGTTCGAGAAGGACGAGGACGCCCGGATCCCGGTGGTCGGTGTGACCGGCAGCCGTGGCAAGACCCCGGTGGCGCGCCTGATCGCCCACCTCCTGCGCATCTCCGGCCAGTACACCGGGCTGGCCAGCAGCCAGGGCGTGTTCCTGGACGGCCGTCAGGTCGAGACCGCCGAGGGCACCAACTGGGATGCCGCCGAACGGGTGCTGATGAACCGCTCCGTCGAGGCTGCCGTCTTCGAGAACGGCTGCCGTAGCATCCTGGCCGATGGCACGGTGTACGACCGCTGCCTGGTCGGCGTGGTGACCAATGTGGATCCGGAGCTGCATTACGGCGAGTTCTACATCGACAGCCCCGAGAAGGTCTGGAACGTGTTCCGCACCCAGGTGGATCTGGTGCTGTCCTACGGCGCCGCGGTGCTCAACGCTGAAGATCCGGCGGTGGTCGAGATGGCGCCGCTGTCCGACGGCGAGGTGATCTTCTACGCGGTGGACTCCGCCGCCGCCGCGATCGCCGAGGCCCGTGCCGGCGGCAAGCGCACGGTGTATGCCCGCGATGGCAAGCTGATCCTGGCCACCGGCGAGAGCGAGGAAGTCCTGGCCGCCACCAGCGAAGTGGTGATGCTCGCCAACGGCGCAGATGCCGAGCCGGGCGTGCTGTCCAACCTGCTGGCGGCGGTAGCCGGTGCCTGGGCCCTGGGCATTTCCCCGGCGATGATCCGCGCCGGCATCAAGCCCTACGACCCGGCCGCGCCGCTGCGCGCCGATTACTGACCCGCGGGGCGCCAGCCAGAAGCACGAGATTTGCCGGAGCGCCCGATGGGGCGCCGGCTGCATAAAAAGACAAGGACAGAAATTCATGGAAGTTTCACGCATCCGGGCACTGCGCGGCCCCAACCTGTGGAGCCGCCACACCGCCATCGAGGCCATCGTGACCTGCTCCGAGGCCGAGGGTGACATCGATTCCATTCCGGGCTACGAGGAGCGCCTGCGCAACCTCTTTCCGGAAATGGGCTTCCTGGAGGCGGATGCCCATTTGGGCCAGATCTCCGTGGCCCACGCCCTCGAGATGGCCACCCTGGGCCTGCAGTCCAGCGCCGGTTGCCCGGTGACCTTCAGCCGCACCGCCCGGACCCTGGAGCCCGGGGTGTTCCAGGTGGTGGTCGAATACACCGAGGAGAAGGTCGGCCGCCTGGCCTTCGAGCTGGCCATCGAGTTGTGCCGTGCCGCCGAGACCGACGGACCCTTCGATCTGGCTGCGGCGCTGAGCCGCCTCCAGGAGCTGGACGAGGATGTGCGCCTCGGTCCCTCCACCGGCTCCATCGTGCAGGCCGCCGTGGCCCGTGGCATTCCGTTCCGGCGTCTCACCGAGGGCAGCCTGGTGCAGTTCGGCTGGGGCAGCAAGCAGCGCCGCATCCAGGCCGCCGAAACCGATCTGACCAGTGCGGTGGCGGAATCCATCGCCCAGGATAAGGAGCTCACCAAGACCCTGCTGCGTGCCGCCGGCGTGCCGGTGCCGCTGGGGCGTTCGGTGAGCAGCGCCGATGACGCCTGGCAAGCGGCCCGTGAGATCGGTGGCCTGGTAGTGGTCAAGCCCCGCGATGGCAACCAGGGCAAGGGTGTGGCGGTCAAGCTGCGTACCGAGGAAGAGGTCAAGCGCGCCTACAACGTGGCGGCGGAGTTCAGCGACGACATCCTGGTCGAGCGCTACCTGCCCGGGCACGACTACCGCGTGCTGGTCATCGGCGACAAGCTGGTGGCGGCGGCCCGGCGTGATCCGCCGCTGGTGGTGGGGGATGGCAAGCGCAGCATCCGCGAGCTGGTTGACCACGTTAACAGCGATCCGCGGCGGGGCGTCGGCCATGCCACTTCGCTGACCAAGATCCGCTTCGACGAGATTGCCCTGGCCACCCTGGCCAAGCAGGGCTTCGACGCGGAATCCGTGCCGGCCAAGGGCAAGCGGGTGATCCTGCGCAACAACGCCAACCTGTCCACCGGCGGTACCGCCACCGATGTGACCGACGATGTGCACCCTGAGGTGGCCGAGCGGGCCATCGCCGCGGCGAAGAACATCGGCCTGGACATCTGCGGGGTGGACGTGGTGTGCGAGAGCGTGCTCGAGCCCCTTGAAGCGCAGAGCGGCGGCATCGTCGAATGCAACGCGGCCCCTGGCCTGCGCATGCACCTGCAGCCGTCCTACGGCAAGGGCCGGCCGGTCGGCGAGGCCATTGTCGCCAACATGTTCAAGCCTGGTGAGAACGGCCGCATCCCCGTTGTGGCGGTGGCGGGCACCAACGGCAAGACGACCACCGTGCGCCTGACTGCCCACATCCTGGGCGTGGCGGGCAACCGGGTCGGCATGACCAACTCCGACGGTGTTTATGTGGGCAAGCGCCGCATCGACACCGGCGACTGCAGCGGCCCGCGCAGCGCCCGCAACATCCTGCTGCACCCCGACGTGGATGCCGCGGTGTTCGAGACCGCCCGCGGTGGCGTGCTGCGCGAGGGCCTGGCCTTCGATCGCTGCGATGTGGCGGTGGTGACCAACATCGGCATGGGCGACCACCTGGGCCTGTCCTACATCAGCACGGTCGAGGATCTGGCCGTGGTGAAGCGGGTCATCGTGCAGAACGTGGCGCCCCACGGTACCGCCGTGCTCAACGCGGCCGACCCGATGGTGGTCAAGATGGCCAGCGCCTGCCCGGGCAAGGTGCTGTTCTTTGCCATGGATCCGAACAACCCGGTGCTGGCAACCCACCGGGTCCAGGGGCATCGGGTGGTCTTCGTCGAAGGCGGTGATATCGTGGCGGTGCAGGGTGAGGAGCAGTTCCGCGTGCCCTTGGCCGGAATCCCGATCACCCGCAACGGCAGCATCTCCTTCCAGGTCGAGAACGCCATGGCGTCGATCGGCGCAGCCTGGGCCCTGGGCTTGTCCACCGAGACCATCCTGAAGGCGGTGGGCAGCTTCATCAACGACGCCGCCAGCGCACCGGGCCGCTTCAACGTCTTCGACTACAAGGGTGCGACCCTGATCGCCGACTACGGCCACAACCCGGATGCCATCCTGGCCCTGGTGCAGGCCGTGGAGAGCATGCCGGCCAAGCGCCGCTCGGTGGTGATCAGTGGTGCCGGCGACCGGCGTGACGAAGACATCCGCGAGCAGACCCGCATTCTCGGCAAGGTCTTCGACGACGTGGTCCTCTACCAGGACGAGTGCCAGCGCGGCCGCGCCGATGGCGAGGTGCTGGCGCTGCTGCGCGAAGGCCTGGTCGGCGCGCCGCGGACCACCGATATCTGCGAGATCCGGGGTGAGTTCCTGGCCATCGACACCGCGTTGTCCAAGCTGTCCAGCGGTGACCTGTGCCTGATCCTGATCGACCAGGTGGAGGAAGCGCTGGAGCACATCGCCAAACGGATCGCCGAAGCCGGCTGACGAACCCGCTTCAGCGCTTCAGGGATCGACCAGGAAGCCTTCCGCCACGCGGCGGAAGGCTTCCTGCATTTCAAGGGTCAGCGATGGTGTCCAGCCCAGTTCTCCGGCCATGATGGCGGCCACCGCGGGGGCACAGGCGAGGGCCGCCGCTGCGTCGATGAAGAGCGCGCGGTGGCGCCGGGCCAGCATGTCTTCGATGCTGCGGGCCTGCTCGTGGCGTACGGCATGGCGGACCTCGGCTTCGCACAGATCGAGGCTGGGATGCAGGCGCACCTGGGCGCCCGGCAGGGCGTCGATGGCAGGCCGCTCGCAGCCATGCACGTCGTCGCTGGGGCCAGCGGTGCTGCCGTGCAGCGCCAGCTCCCGGCTGCGACTGGCCCGGGCAGGCAGGCTGGCTGATGCCACCGCGCGGTCGATGATCTCTTCACCCATCCGCCGGTAGGTGGTCCATTTTCCCCCCGCGACCGAGACCAGGCCCTGGCCGGATACCTCGATCACGTGTTCCCGGGACAGGCTGGCGGTGCTGCCCGCGCCGCCGCCGATCAGCGGACGCAGGCCGGCAAAGGCGCTGCGCACATCGCTGCGCCCCGGCGCATGGGGCAGGTAGCGGGCCGCCGTGTCGAGGATGAAGTCCACCTCCTCGCGGAAGGGGCGCGGCTCCTCGGGCAGATCCTGGCGGGCGGTGTCGGTGGTGCCGAGCAGCACCTTGCTCTTCCAGGGAATCATGAACAGCACCCGGCCGTCGCGGGTGTGGGGGATCAGCAGGGCTGAATCGCCGGGCAGGAAATCCCGGTCCACCACCAAATGGGCGCCCTGGCTGGGGCGCAGGCGGCTGGACAGCCCGGCGTCGTCGAGCTGACGCAACTGGTCCGCCCAGACCCCCGCGGCGTTGATGACCACCTGCGCGGCGATCTCGAAGGTCTCGCCGCTCTCGGCATCCCGGGCGCGGACGCCGCTGACCCGGCCCCCGGCGTGGCACAGGCCCTCCACCGGCAGGTAGTTGAGGGCCACGCCGCCCAGCCCGAGGACGGTGCGCATCAGGCTGATGGCCAGCCGGGCGTCGTCGAAGCGGGCGTCCATGTAGGCGATCCCGCCGAGCAGGCCGTGGTTTTCCACGGTGGGGAGCAGGGCCAGGGTCTCGCCCGCCGACAGCAGGCGGCTGGGGCCCAGGCTGCGCGGTCCGGCCAGCCAGTCGTAGGCGCTCAGGCCGATGCCGAGGGTGAGGCGGTCGAGGTGGCTGTAGACCGGCACCACGAAGCGCTGCGGATGGACCAGGTGAGGTGCGTTGGCGAGCAGCAGGGCGCGCTCCGCCAAGGCCTCGCGGACCAGGCCGATGCGCCCCTGGGCGAGATAGCGCACACCGCCGTGGATCAGCTTGGTCGAGCGCGAGCTGGTGCCCTTGGCGAAATCCCGTGCCTCGAGGAGCAGGGTGGCGTAACCGCGGGAGGCGGCCTCCACCGCGCAGCCCAGCCCGGTGGCGCCGCCGCCCACCACCAGCACATCCCAGCGGTGGGTGCTGCGCAGGCGGCTCAGCAGATCGGTGCGTTTCATTCCTGGGCCCAGCCGCGACTACGCTCCACGGCCCGATGCCAGGTGGCCAGCCGCTCCGCCCGCCAGCCCGCCGGGCGGGTCGGTTCGAACACGCGCTCGGCCTGCCAGTGCTGCGCCAGGGTGGCCGGGGTGTCCCACACGCCCACCGCCAGCCCGGCCAGGCAGGCGGCACCCAGGGCGGTGGTCTCGGTCTGGCGCGGGCGGATCACCGGCACCCCGAGCAGGTCGGCCTGGATCTGCATCAGCAGGTTGTTGCGCGCCGCGCCGCCGTCAACCCGCAGCTCGGTGAGAGGCGTGGCACCGTCCCGGCGCATGGCGTCGACCAGATCGACGGTTTGCAGGGCGATGGCATCCAGGGCGGCGCGGGCGATGTGGGCCCGGGTGACGCCACGGGTCAGACCCACCAGGGTGCCGCGGGCATGGCCGTCCCACCAGGGGGCGCCGAGGCCGGCGAAGGCGGGCACCAGCACCGCGCCGCCGCTGTCGGGAACGCTGGCGGCGAGGGGTTCGATGTCTGCCGCTGTGTCGATCAGCCCGAGGCCGTCGCGCAGCCACTGGACCACGGCGCCGGCCACGAAGACGCTGCCTTCCAGCATGTAATCGGTTTCCCCGCCGCGCCGCCAGCCCAGGGTGGTGAGCAGATGGTGGCGGGAGGCCACCGGCTTTCCGCCCGTGTTGAGCATCAGGAAGCAGCCCGTGCCGTAGGTGTTCTTGGCCATGCCGGGCTGCAGGCAGGCCTGGCCGAAGGTGGCGGCTTGCTGGTCGCCCGCCAGGCCGGCCAGTGGAATGGCACAGCCGAAATGTGCAGGCGCGGTCTCCGCCATCACGCCGCTGCTGTCTACGACCTCCGGCAGCAGGCTGGCGGGAATTCCGAAGAGGGCCAGCAGGTCGGCGTCCCAGACCTGGCGGTGGATGTCGAAGAGCAGGGTGCGGGAGGCGTTGCCGGGGTCGGTGACGTGGCGGGCGCCGCCGGTGAGCTGCCACACCAGCCAGCTGTCGATGGTGCCGAAGGCCAGTTCACCGCGTTCGGCCCGCTGACGGGCGCCGGGTACGTGCTCCAGCAGCCAGGCCAGCTTGGTGGCCGAGAAATAGGCGTCCAGTTCGAGCCCGGTGCGGGCGCGCACCCATTCCGCGTGACCGTCCGCCTTGAGTCGTTCGCAATGGGCCACGCCGCGGCGGTCCTGCCAGACGATGGCGGGTGCCAGCGGCCGGCCGCTGGCGCGCTCCCACAGCACGGTGGTCTCCCGCTGGTTGGCGATGCCGATGGCGGCAATCCGGCTGGCCTCGATGCCCGCCTGCTGCAGGGCCTGGCGGGCGCAGGCCAGCTGGGTCTGCCAGATCTCGTCGGGGTCGTGCTCGACCCAGCCAGGCTGGGGGAAGAACTGCCTGAACTCCTGCTGGGCCAGCCCGACGGCCTCGCAGCGGTCGTTGAAGACGATGGCCCGGCTGCTGCTGGTGCCCTGGTCAAGGGCGAGGAGGAAGGACATGGCAAACACCTCCGCGGTGGGGTGTGCCGATGATACCGCGGGCTAGGAGCAGCGGCTGCCCTCGGGGCGTCGGGTGAAGCCGAAACCGTCGCCGCCCAGCCCGGCTGGCTGGATGCAGATCATCAGGGCCAGGGAGCGCGCCGACTTGACGATGTCGGGGGGGAAGGCCGCAAAGGGTACGGCCCGTTCGACCACCGAGCGGACGAAGGCGATCTCTTCCTGCTGGTCGCCGGCCTGGACGATCTTGAAGCTCTTCAGGCTGCCGTCCGGATTGAGCCGGACTTCGACCGCCGCCCCGTGGATGCCGCGGGTGCGGGGGTCGTTCTTGACGAAGGAGGCGCTGCGGTTGAGCTTCTTGACCAGGGCGTCCAGGTAGAACTCCAGGCTGAAGGGATCGACCGGCGGGCTGTCGGGGATGCGCTCGACGAGGTCGCCCGTGTCATCCCGGCGTCGGCTGCCGCCCTCGCGTGCGCCTTCCCGGGCCATCTCGCGGGCCATCGCCATGGAGCGTTCGGCGAGGCTGGGCTGGGGGCGGGCCTTTGCTTCGCTGGAGAGTTCATCCAGGAAGCGGTTCATCTCCTCCTTCTGCGCGACACTCCAGGTGGGGGTCGATTCTGCCGTCGTCACGCTGGACGGGGAGGGCTTGCGCGCGGTGATCACGCGCGGCCGTGCTTCCGGCGCCTTGGCCTGGCGTGTTTCCTTGCCAGGTGCCGGTTTGGCGGGGCGCACTTCAGCGCGCTCCACGGGTTGCCGGGCAGGCTGCTGGCGGGGAAGGGGGGCGAGGCGCGCCTGCATCGGCGAGGCCGAGGTGTCGCGCCCCTCCGGCGGGCTGGAGGGGATCAGCAGGACGAGCGCATGGACGATCAGCGAAATCGCGATCGCCAGGCGCAGGGACCGCGACGGAGAGGGGGGACGCGCAGAAAACATCGTGCGGATTTTAGACCGGCGCCTGTCCGCCCGGGCTGCTTTTTGTAACGGAGTCCGCTATCAGACCCTGTCTGGGCAAGGCCCTTTTCGCGTCGGGGCTACTAGCCGTTACAATGGGGCCTCGTTCAACCCCCGGGCCACACCGCATGGGCGGCCCGCCCAACTGATGGATCTATTCCTACTGCTGCTGCTCATTCTCCTCAATGGCGTGTTCGCCATGTCCGAGATGGCGGTGGTGTCATCCCGCAAGGCCCGTCTTCAGAACCTCGCCGACGACGGCAGCCCCGGCGCCGAGTCGGCGCTCCAGCTTCACCAGGAGCCCTCGGGTTTCCTGTCCACCATCCAGGTCGGCATCACCTCGGTGGGAATCCTCAGCGGCGCCATCGGCGAGGCCGCCATCTCCGACCCGCTGGCCGGGTGGCTGTCCAGCTTCCACCTGATCGAGCCCTACGCCAGGGGCGTGTCCCTGACCCTGACGGTCATCGGCCTGACCTATTTCTCGGTGGTGGTCGGCGAGCTGGTGCCCAAGCGCCTGGCGCTGCTGGCGCCCGAGGGCATCGCGACCCTGATCGCCCGGCCGATGATGATCCTGGCCCGCGTCAGCCATCCGCTGGTGACCGTGCTGTCGGGTTCGTCGGCGGCCATCCTGCGGGTGCTGGGCGCCCGCCGCAAGGAGGAGCCGCCGGTCACCGACGACGAGATCAAGGTGCTGATGGAGCAGGGCGCCGAAGCCGGGGTCTTCCACGAGAGCGAGCAGGAGATCGTTTCCAACGTGCTGCGTCTCGACGAGCAGCGCATCTCGGCGATCATGACGCCCCGCCGGGAGATGTTCGTGATCGACCTGGACGAAGATGAAGAGGTGGTGTGGCAGAGCCTGGTGGATACCTGCTATTCCCGCGTGGTGGTATGCCGCGACGGCCTCGAGCACATCCTCGGCGTGCTCCAGACCGGCGACCTGCTCAAGAAGACCCTGCGTGGCGAACGTCTGACGCTGGCCGATATCGAGACCATGCTGCGCCCGCCGCTGTATGTGCCGGAGACGGTGTCCACCACCCAGTTGCTGGAGAGCTTCCGGCGGGCCCGTCTGCAGTTCGCCCTGCTGATCGATGAGTATGGCGACGTCCAGGGCCTGGTGACCCTGACCGACGTGCTGGCCGCGATCGTCGGTGAGCTGTCGGTGCCCGAGGCGCCGGAAGATCGTGACATGCTGCAGCGTGAGGACGGCTCCTGGCTGGTGGATGGCGACGTGGGGATCGAGCGCCTCAAGTCCAAGCTGGATATCCTCGACGACCTGCCCGGGGAGGAGGAGCATTCCTTCAATACCCTGGGTGGCTTCATCATGCACAGCCTGGGTCGGGTGCCGGTGGCCACCGACCACTTCGAGGTGCTGGGCTGGCGCTTCGAGGTGATGGACATGGATCGCAACCGGGTGGACAAGGTGCTGCTGTCCCTGGCGCCGGAGCCGGCGGAAGAAGACTGACCCGGCACCTACCGCCTGTCGCGGCTCAGGGGCTGCACCAGTCCCGCCGGTCGCCCCGGCCCCAGGGCTGTGAAAGCCGCTCGGGCTGGCGGGCGGTGCTGCGCACGGTGGCGCTGCGGCCGTCGAACAGCACGTTGAACCGCGCCGGCTCGGCCCACACATCGCAGTAGCGCCACTCCCACACCAGCTCGTCCCGCGCCTTGTAATACACCGTCCAGCCCGGATAGGACGGCCCCAGGATGCGCAGCACCTCGTCCTGGCTCATGCCCGGCTGGATGCGCGTGAAGTGCGCCTGGCTCATCACGTTCTCCATGGACAACACGCGCCCGTCGGCGTCGGTGTGCACCATCCAGGTCCGGTAGCCCATCGGGCCCTGGGGGAAGGCGAGCTGCTCCCCCCCGTCCGGCTTTGCCCAGCGTAGCGCCGGCTCGCCCAGGATGCGCCGGGCTTCCGCCACGCTGCGGATCGTGGCCGGGTCGCCTGCGAGCGGAAGGTTCGTGCACGCGGCGAGGCCCAGGCACAGGGCGGCGAGTGACGAGGCCGGGTTGAAGACTTTCATGAGGCACTCCTTTTGAAGGGCTGACGGGAGGCAGAGCCCATCATTTATAACCATTTAAAAGGATCGGGTTTGATCCTTTTTCTTTTGAGGAATATGTAAAGCCGTTTTTATTGGTTTGGTGCGTTGCGGCTACTCCCTAGACTCGGGGCCTATTCGAAAACAAGGAGAAGCTCCATGTCCCCGACCCGCATCGTTCTGCGTCCTCTGGCCGCTGCACTCCTCGGTCTTGCCGCACTGGTCTCGGCGCCGGCCCAGGCCAATACCACCCTCCTGAACGTCTCCTACGATGTGTCGCGGGAGCTGTACAAGGATGTGAACCCGGCCTTCATCGCCAAGTGGCAGAAGGCCGGCGGGGACAAGCTCACCGTCAATCAATCCCATGGCGGCTCCAGCAAGCAGGTCCAGTCCGTGGTGGCCGGCCTGGAGGCGGACGTGGTGACCATGAACCAGGCGCCGGACATCGAGGCCCTGGTCAAGAACGGGCTGGTCTCGCCGACCTGGCGCAAGGCCTTTCCCCATGAGGCCGCACCTTACACCACCACCACCATCTTCCTCGTCCGCAAGGGCAACCCCAAGGGCATCAAAGACTGGTCCGACCTGACCCGCGCCGGCCTGCAGGTGATCGTGCCCAATCCCAAGACGTCCGGCAACGGCCGCTACACCTACCTCGCGGCCTGGGGCTATGCCCTGCAGAAGACCGGCAGCGAAGCCGGGGCCCGGGATTTCGTCAGCAAGCTGTTCGCCAACGTGCCGGTGCTGGACGGCGGCGGCCGTGGCGCAACCACCACCTTCACGCAACGGGACATCGGCGACGTGCTGATCACCTTCGAGAACGAGGCCACCCTGATCGACCAGGAGGTGGGCGGCGACAAGTTCGACGTGGTGTACCCGTCCCTGTCCATCGAGGCTGCCGCCCCGGTGGCAGTGGTGAACAAGGTGGTCGACAAGCGCGGCACCCGCAAGGCCGCCGAGGCCTACCTGAACTTCCTGTTCGCGCCGGAAGGCCAGGAGATCATCGCCAAGCACCATTTCCGCCCGCGTGATCCGGCGGTCCTGAAAAAGTACGCCAGCCGCTTCCCGGCGGTGAAGACCTTCACGGTGGAAGAGAAGCTGGGTGGCTGGGATGCGGTGCAGAAGACCCACTTCGTCGATGGCGGCGTGTATGACCAGATCGTGGTGAAGCGCTGATGGCTGCGTCGTCCACTTCCTTCCGGGTGCTGCCCGGCTTCGGGCTGAGCCTGGGCTATACCCTGGGCTACCTGTCGCTGATCGTGCTGATCCCGCTGGCGGCGGTGTTCTTCAAGGCAGGCTCGCTGGGCTTCGAGCACTTCTGGGATGCTGCAACCTCGCCGCGGGTGCTGGCCTCGTACCGCTTGTCCTTCGGAGCGTCGTTGATCGCCGCGGCCATCAATGCGGTGTTCGGGTTGCTGCTGGCCTGGGTGCTGGTGCGCTACTCCTTTCCTGGGAAGCGCCTGGTCGATGCCCTGGTCGATCTGCCTTTCGCCCTGCCCACGGCGGTGGCCGGCATCGCGCTGACCGCTCTTTACGCCAAGAACGGCTGGGTCGGCAGCGTGCTTGAGCCCCTGGGCATCAAGGTGGCCTTCACGCCGCTGGGGGTGCTGGTGGCGCTGGTCTTCATCGGCCTTCCCTTCGTGGTGCGGACCGTCCAGCCGATCCTCGAGGACCTGGACACCGAATACGAGGAGGCCGCGGTCAGCCTGGGTGCCAGCCGCTGGCAGGCCTTTCAGCATGTGGTCTTTCCGACCCTTTTCCCGGCCCTGCTGACCGGCTTTGCGCTGGCCTTCGCCCGCGCCGTGGGTGAGTACGGTTCGGTGATCTTCATCGCCGGCAATATCCCGATGGTGTCGGAAATCACTCCGCTGATGATCATCACCAAACTCGAGCAGTACGACTATGCGGGTGCCACCGCGGTGGCCGTGGTCATGCTGATCTTCTCCTTCATCCTGCTGCTGATCATCAATGGCCTTCAGGCCTGGACAGCCAAACGTACCGGGAGGGCCCGCTGATGGCCGGCGCCGCTGCAGTACTGCATGGGGCGGGCGACCAGTCCGCCCGCTTCGAATCGAAGGCCGCGACCCGCGAGCCGACCTGGGTCAAATGGACGCTGATCGCCATCGCCCTGAGCTTCTTCGCCTTCTTTCTGCTGTTGCCGCTGGTGGCGGTGTTCGTGGAGGCCTTCCGCAAGGGCTGGGATACCTACATCAATGCCCTGCTGGAGCCGGATGCGCTGGCTGCGGTGCGGTTGACCCTCACTGCAGCCGCCATCGCGGTGCCGCTGAACCTGGTGTTCGGGGTGTCGGCAGCCTGGGCGATCACCAAGTTCGACTTCCGGGGCAAGCACTTCCTGGTCACCCTGATCGATCTGCCGTTCTCGGTGTCGCCGGTGGTGTCGGGTCTGATCTACGTGCTGGTCTTTGGGGCTCAGGGCTGGTTCGGCCCGTGGCTGTCCGAGCATGACGTGAAGGTCATCTTCGCCGTGCCGGGCATCGTGCTGGCGACCGTCTTCGTGACCTTCCCGTTCGTGGCGCGGGAGCTGATCCCCTTGATGGAGGCCCAGGGCAAGGAGGAGGAGGAAGCGGCCGTCGTGCTGGGCGCGCGGGGCTGGCAGACCTTCTGGCACGTGACCCTGCCGAACGTGAAGTGGGGCCTGCTGTACGGCGTGATCCTGTGCAACGCGCGGGCGATGGGCGAGTTCGGCGCGGTCAGCGTGGTCTCCGGGCACATCCGTGGCTTGACCAACACCATGCCACTGCACGTCGAGATTCTCTACAACGAATACCAGTTTGCTGCCGCCTTTGCGGTGGCCTCCCTGCTGGCGTTCCTGGCCCTGGTGACCCTGGTCATCAAGGGATGGGTCGAGCGCCAGGCCGGCAAATCGAGCCGTAGCAACGAGGACGAATAACATGAGCATCCAGGTCAAGAACATCCGCAAGCAGTTCGGCAGCTTCACGGCGCTGCAGGACGTCTCCCTCGATTTCCCCACCGGCGAGCTGGTGGCCCTGCTCGGCCCCTCCGGTTGCGGCAAGACCACCCTGCTGCGCATCATCGCGGGCCTGGAGTCGGCCGACAGCGGCCAGGTGCTGCTGGAGGGCCAGGACGCGTCGGACACCCACGTACGCGAGCGCCAGGTGGGCTTCGTGTTCCAGCACTATGCCCTGTTCCGCCACATGACCGTCTTCGACAACGTGGCCTTCGGCATGCGCATGAAGCCTCGCGCCACGCGCCCCTCGGAAAAGGCAATCAAGGCCAAGGTGCTGGAGCTGCTCAAGCTGGTCCAGCTGGACTGGGTGGCAGACCGTTTCCCGAGCCAGTTGTCCGGCGGCCAGCGCCAGCGGATTGCGCTGGCCCGCGCCCTGGCGGTGGAGCCGCGGGTGCTGCTGCTCGACGAGCCCTTCGGCGCCCTGGACGCCAAGGTGCGCAAGGAGCTGCGCCGCTGGCTGCGCCGCCTGCATGACGAACTGCACATCACCTCCATCTTCGTCACCCATGACCAGGAAGAGGCGCTGGAGGTGGCCGACCGGGTGGTGCTGATGGATCACGGCAAGGTCGAGCAGGTGGGCACGCCGGAGGAGGTCTATCGCCATCCGGCATCGCCCTTCGTGTACGGCTTCCTGGGTTCGGTGAACCTCTTCCATGGCCGGGTCGAAGGTGAGGCGGTGCATGTGGGGGATGACCGGCTGGCGCCGGGCAAGGTGGATCTGGCCCATGGCTCCGAAGTGTTCGCCTTCGCCCGTCCGCACGAGATCGACATCGTGGTGGATGGCAGCGAGGCCGGCGGAGTGGCGGCAAAGATCAGCCGCATCCTGGCCTTCGGGGTGACCGCCCGGGTCGAGCTGGATGGCCTGAACGGGTCCACGGGCCAGGTCTTCGAGGTGGAGATCACCCGCGACGAGGTGGCCCGCCTCGGTCTGGAGGAAGGTCAGGCCGTGCGTCTGGTACCCTCCCGTCTCCGAGTTTTCGAACGTAATGCTGCAGCAAGTGGCGCCAGCCAGGCGCCAAACTGGGTGATCTGATGAATTTTCAGCAACTGCGCATCATCCACGAGACGGTGCGCCGCAATTTCAACCTGACCGAGGTGGCGAATGCCTTGTTCACCTCCCAGTCGGGGGTGTCCAAGCACATCAAGGATCTGGAGGACGAGCTCGGGCTCGAGCTCTTCATCCGCAAGGGCAAGCGCCTGCTCGGCCTCACCGAGCCGGGCCAGGAGTTGGTCCACATCGTGGACCGCATGCTCATGGATGCCCGTAACATCAAGAGCATCGCCGAGCAGTTCAGCAACAAGGACCATGGCCAGCTCACCGTGGTGACCACCCACACCCAGGCACGCTATGCATTGCCGCGGGTGGTCACCCAGTTCAAGCAGGCCTTCCCGAAGGTGCACCTGGTGCTGCATCAGGCGAGCCCGACGGAGATCGTGACCATGCTCCAGGACGGCCGTGCCGACATCGGCATCGCCACCGAGTCCCTGGCCGGGGTGCCGGACTTCGTGTCCTTCCCGTATTACGCTTGGCACCATTCGGTGATCGTGCCGGTGGGCCATCCGCTGGAATCGGTCGAGCCGCTGACCCTCGAGGCGATTGCCGAGCACCCGGTGATCACTTACCACGAGGGCTTCACCGGTCGGGCGAAGATCGACGAGACCTTCGCCAAGGCCGGCCTGACACCCGATGTGGTGATGTCGGCCCTCGATGCGGACGTGATCAAGGCGTATGTGGAGCTGGGCCTGGGCATCGGCATCGTGGCCTCGATGGCCTACGACCCGGCCCGCGACAAGGGCCTGAACATGCTGCCGAGCAGCCATCTGTTCGAGGAGAACATCACCCGCATCGCCGTGCGCCGCGGGCACTTCCTGCGGGGCTTCGCCTACCGCTTCATCGAGCTGTGCTCGGAGTCCCTGAGCGAAACCGTGGTGCGTGCCGCGCTGCGGCCAGAGAAGGAAGGCTACGGCCCCGAGTTCTGAGGGACGGGGCGCACCCCATTTCGCGAGGCCCGGACCGGCATGTTTGCCGTCCAGGCCTCGCGCCATTTTCGGGGTCAGCAGGTGGCGACGCGGGGTCCGGGACGTGCGTCGATGTGGCCCAGGGGCAGTCCGTCGCAGGTGGCCCGCAGGGCGTCGAGCAATTCGAGGCCCCGGGGCCAGGGGCCGTGGCCTGAATCCACGTTGATGTGGCCGGCGGCGCCTACATTCACCAGAAAACCGCCCCATTTGTCGGCCCAGTAGGCGGCAGAGGAGAGGCGCACCCAGGGATCGTTGGTGCTGGTCACGACCAGGCTGGGGATGCCCAGGGGGCGGTCCGGAATGGCGTGGGAGATGCTGTCTTGGTCCTCCTCGCGCAGACCTGCTGGCGCGAAGCGCTCAGGGTCGGCCGGGGCGACCAGCATCAGCCCGGCTACGCGCTGGGCACGCCGGGCGGTGGCGCACACCGATGCCAGGCAACCGAAGCTGTGGGCCACCACCAGCACCGGGCCGGGCGCCGCGTCGATGCTGCGGCTCACCGCGGCCGCCCAGTCGGCGAGCACCGGGCGTTCCCAGTCGATGCCATCCACCCGTCGGGCCTGGGGCACGCGGTCCTGCATCCAGCTCTGCCAGTGGGTCGGGCCGCTGCCATGAAAGCCGGGAACGATGAGGGTGGTGTAGCGCAAGCTGGGTCTCCGGATCACCGCGACGAGAGGGGTCGCATGCCCCGGAGTCTAGCCCTCTCCTCAGGGCGGACGAACCATTTAATCGGCCTAAGCTTATCCGTGCGAAGGGAAAGATCCCACCTACAGCAGCGCGAAGGCCGCGGCCGCCACCAGGGTGGGGGCGAGGGCGGCCAGAAGAAGACCGCCCGGATTGACCGACTCGTCGGCGAAGCTGCCCTTGAGGATGGAGACGCCCGCGGGGTTGGGGGCGTTGGCGATGATGGTCAGGCCGCCGCCGGTGACGGCCCCCGCCACCAGGGCGTACTTGAAGTCGTCCGACAGGCCCTCCACCAGCGAGCCGAGGTAGGTCAGGGCGGCGTTGTCGGTGAAGGCGGTGAGCACCGTGGCACCAACGAACACCGCGCTGCTGCTCATGCTCATCAGCAGCGGCTGGAGCCACCACTGCTGCTGCCCGCCCAGCACCACCAGCCCGGCCAGGAAAAAGGCCACCAGCAGGCCTTCCTTCAGGATCAGCCGATCCTGGTGCGCGCTATAGGCGTGGGCCACCCCGAGGAAGAACAGGAACAGGCCGAGGAACAGGGCAGGGTGGTGGGCAAAGACGACGACACCGACCAGGAACAGGATGTGCACCACGGTCAATGCCAGCGGGCTGCCTGCTCCCTGGCTGCGCTGCGTCGCCAGCGCGGACAGTTCGCGGTGGAACAGCAGGGTCGCACCGGCGGCGTTGACCAGCACCGCGATCGCGGCTTTCCAGCCGAAGGCGGACAGCATGAAGGCGGTGTTCCACTCCCATTTGGCCGCCACCATGAGCACCGGCGGCGCAGCAAAAGGCGTCAGCGTGCCGCCGATCGAGATGTTCACGAACAGGACGCCGAGGGTGGCATACATCAGGCGCGGCGACAGGCCGCGGCTGAAGAACTGATCGCGCAGGATGAGGGCGGCGAGGGTCATCGCGGCGGGCTCGGTGATGAAGGAGCCGAGCAGGGGCACCAGGGTCAGCACGGTGAGGTAGGTGCCGGCGGAGCCGCCGAGGGGCAGGGCGCGGGCCACCAGGGCAACGACCTGCGAGGCGCTGTTGAGGATGGGGCGGGTGCCGGCAATCACCATGATCGCGAATACGAACATGGGCTCGGTGAAGTTGCGTGACTCGATGTACTCGATGGCGGGTGCGGAGCCTTCGAGGGCGAACAGGGCGATCATCAGCACCATCGCCCAGAAACCGAACACGACCTCGACCTCGCCGAGCAGGTGCCATAGGCCGGCGTGCCGCGGGCCCGCGTGGGCCAGGCGCTCGAAGAACTTGGTGGCGAAGGTGTGCAGGATGGCGATGGCGAACAGGATCGCACCGAGCAGCTGGATGGTCGTCGGGTTCATGCGGGTATCCTCGTCGGATCTTCACGCCTGCCGGCGTTTCGGCTGTGGCGGTGTCTGGCGGGTCTCGATGCCCGGCGGGCGAGACGTTGTCCCCGACATTCCGGGGGGTAAAGCAGACAGCCCTGCTGCCAGGGGGGCGAAGCAGGGCTGTCGGATCGACTGCTGCGGCTGCGCCGGGATCACGGGGAGTCCATCGGCCGCCGCAGGGCTCAGGCGAAGTTGGCGGACGCGAAGTCCCAGTTGGCCAGGCTGTTCAGGAAGGTTTCCACGAACTTCGGGCGCAGGTTGCGGTAGTCGATGTAGTAGGCGTGCTCCCACACGTCGATGGTCAGCAGGGGCTTGCCTTCGCCGGTCTTCAGCGGGTTGCCGGCGGCGCCGGTGTTGGCGATGTCGACGGTGCCGTCGGCCTTCTTCACCAGCCAGGTCCAGCCGGAGCCGAAGTTGCCCACGGCGGAGGCCTGGAAGGCCTTCTTGAACTCGTCGAAGGAGCCCCACTTGGCGTTGATGGCGTCAGCCAGGGCGCCGGTCGGAGCGCCGCCGCCGTTCGGCTTCATGCAGCTCCAGAAGAAGGTGTGGTTCCACACCTGGGCGGCGTTGTTGTAGATACCGCCGGCCGGGGCCTTGAGGAAGGTTTCCTCGATGGACAGGTTCTCGTATTCGGTGCCGGCGATCAGGTTGTTCAGATTGACCACGTAGGCGTTGTGGTGCTTGGCGTAGTGGTAATCGAAGGTTTCTTCGGACAGGTGCGGGGCCAGGGCGTTCTTGGCGTAGGGCAGTTCGGGCAGGGTGTGAGCCATGTTTATGTTCTCCGGGGTTTGGGAAATTGCCCGACTATTCTAGTCGGGATTAGGTTTTCTACACAATAATGCGCCGAGAATTCTCGATTGTCTGCCGCCGATCGGCGCCAGGCAAGGGTTCCCGAGGGGCTTAGCCGAGGTCCAGACGATCCTGACGGGGATCGACGGTGGCACCGACTTCGCCATCCGCGAACTCGATCCGGATGGCGCTGCCCGGGACGAGCGCTTCCGCGTTGCGGGCGATCTGGCCCTGGGCATCGCGCGTGATGGTGTAGCCGCGTGCCAGGACACCGCGGGGGTCGAGGTGGGCGAGGTGCTGCTGCAGGGCCGCCAGCTTTGCCTGGCGGACATCGAGCTGCTGCCGGGTGGCCCGCTGCAGGCGGGCCTCGAGGGTGTCCAGGCGCACGGCCAGTGCCTCCGGGGCGGGACGCCGGGCGGCGAGGCGCAGCTGGAGGCGAGCCAGGCGGCTGCGCCCGTCGCTGAGGCGTCGCTCGAGGCTGCTGCGCAGGGCCTGTTCGAGAATCGTCAGACGCAGGCGGCTGCCTTCCAGCCGCTGGCGTGGGTGGGTGAGGCGGGCCGCGGCCCGGTCCAGGCGCTGGGCGGCGCTCTCCACGCGGCGTTCCATGGCGCGCCGGATGCGCACTGCCAGTTGCCCCGAGCGTTCGCGCCATTCCAGGTAGGCGGCGGTGACCAGCTCGGCTGCGGCGGTCGGGGTGGCCGCGCGCAGGTCGGCGGCAAAGTCGGCGATGCCGATGTCCGTCTCGTGGCCGACGCCGACCACCACCGGCAGCGGGCAGGCTCGGATTGCGCGGGCCACCCGCTCGTCGTTGAAGGCGGCCAGATCTTCGAGGCTGCCGCCGCCACGCACCAGCAGCAGCACGTCGTTCCCGTCGGCGGCGGCCCGCTTGCCGGCCAGGCCGATCGCTGCGGCGATCTGGGCTGGTGCGCTCTCACCCTGGACCTGGCTGGGGTACAGGGTCACGGGTACATGGGCGGCGCGGCGGGCGAGGGCGGCGGTGACGTCCCGCCACGCTGCGGCCTGGGGCGAGGTGACCACGGCGATGCCGCGGGGGAAGGGGGGTGGCGCACGCTTGATCGCCGGATCGAACAGGCCCTCCGCCTCAAGGCGCGCCTTGAGCAGCAGGAAGGCTTCATAGAGGTTGCCCTGGCCGGCCAGACGGATGGACTCGACGCTGAGCTGGAAGTCGCCCCTCGGCTCGAACAGGGTGACCAGCGCGCGTACCTCGACCCGCATGCCGTGCTCGACCTTGAAGGGCAGGGTCTGGGCCCGGTTGCGCCACATGGTGCAGCGCACCTGGGCTTGCTCATCCTTGAGGGTGAAGTAGAGGTGCCCCGAGGCGGCGCGGGTCAGGGTGGACACTTCGCCGGCAATCCACATCAGCGGAAAGCTGCCTTCCAGGGCCTCCCGGGCGGCCCGGTTCAGCCAGGATACGGAGACCACTTCACGCGTTGCGGCGGCCCCTGTGACGCCATTCGGAGCGCTGCTTTGAGGGAAATTCATGGGGCCGGATTCTACCGAAATCCACACCGTGCGCTTCATTCACAAAAAAAACCGTTTTTCGGGCTTGACTTGCCGTGAAAATGATAAGTCATTGATTTTTATGGATTGTGCCTGCGGCTTAATTTTTAATCCGACAACCAAAAAGCCTTACAGACTGCGGGTTTAGGGGCGTCCCCGGACATCAATCCACAAAGTTATCCACAGATTTTGTGGATTGTCTGAGCCGGCTTCCATGTTGCCAGCACTGGCGGGGCAGGTTACATTCGCGAGCTTGATTCGATTCGCAGGAGTGCTCGAGTGTTCGCCATCATCCAGGCCGCAGGCTGGCCGATCTGGCCGTTGTTGTTTGCTTCCATCGTGGCCACCGCACTCATCATCGAGCGCCTGATCACCCTGCGCCGCCAGCGCATCCTTCCCGATGGTCTGGTCGACAAGGTGGTGGCCGAGCTGCGCCAGGCTCCCCCGACGCCCGAGATGATCAACCGTGTCGCCCTCAGCTCCCCCCTCGGCCGGGTGCTGGCCGCCGGGCTGCGCAACATCCGCAGCTCCCGCGAGATCATGAAAGAGTCCATCGAGGAGTCCGGCCGGGCTGTCAGCCACGACCTCGAGCGCTTCCTCACCACCCTGGGCACCATCGCCTCGATCAGCCCGCTGATGGGCCTGTTCGGTACCGTGGTGGGCATGATCGAGATCTTCGGCTCCCAGGCGCCGGGCGGTTCCAACCCCCAGCAACTGGCCCACGGCATCTCCATCGCCCTCTACAACACCGGTTTCGGCCTGGTGATCGCCATTCCGAGCATGATCTTCTGGCGCCACTTCCGGTCCACCGTAGACGGCATGGTGATCGAGATGGAGCAGCAGGCCATCCGTCTGGTCGAGCTGGTCCACGGCGACCGTCGCTGAGGTTCGATCATGAATTTCGGCCGTGGCCGCTCCCGTGAGGAGCCGGAGATCAACCTGATCCCGATGATCGACATCCTGCTGGTGATCATCATCTTCCTGATGCTCACCACGACTTACTCGCGCTTCGCGGGGCTCGAGATCAACCTGCCTACCGCCGATGCCCAGGCTTCGGCCGACAAGCCGGCGGAGATCAACGTGGCCGTCACGGCGGCGGGTGAGGTGGTGATCAACAAGCGGCCGGTCAGCGGTTCCGGCATCGGCGCCATTGCGGCGGCCATGCAGGCCGTGGTGTCGCCCGGCGCCAAGGACCCTGTCGTGATCATCAATGCCGACGCCAAAGCGGCCCACCAGCGCGTCATCGACGTGATGCAGGCGGCCCAGCAGGCCGGTCTGGTGCATATCTCCTTCGCCACCCAGGCGATCCAGCGCTGATTTCGCGCCCATGCCGCGCAGCGCCCCGGCTTTCTGGCGGCACCGGGGCGTGCCGGCCCTGTTTCTCCTCCCTCTTTCACTGATCTTCAGCGTGCTGGCGTGGGTGCGCCGCCGGCTTTTTGCCTGGGGCGTGCTCAAGGCTGTGCGCCTGCCGGTCCCGGTCGTGGTGGTCGGCAACATCGCCGTCGGTGGTAGCGGCAAGACGCCCGTGGCCCTGTGGCTGGCCGATGCGCTGCGGCTACGCGGTTTCCGGCCGGGCATCGTCAGCCGCGGCTATGGCGGCACGGTCGAAGGGGTGGCCGAGGTGGATCCGGTGGGTGATCCGGCCCTGTTAGGGGATGAGCCCGTCCTGATGGCGGCACTCTCCGGCTGTCCGGTATTCGTCGGGCGAGACCGGCCGGCGGCCGGGCGTGCCCTGTTGGCTGCCCACCCCGATGTGAATGTGCTCATCGCCGATGACGGCCTGCAGCACTATCGTCTGGCGCGGGACGTGGAGCTGGTGGTGCTGGATGAAGCCACCCTGGGCAACCGCCTGCCCTTGCCTGCCGGCCCCCTGCGGGAAGGGGTGGGCCGGGTGCGGCGGAGCGCCTTGGTGCTGGCCCATGGCCCCCTGTCAGCCGGCCTGCAGGCCGCCCTGCAGCCGGTTCCGGTGTTTTCCTTTCATCTGCAGGGGCGTTTCTTCGAGCGCCTGGCCGACCGCAGCGAGCGCTGCCTGCCAGAAGCCTTTCGCGGGCGGCGCGTGCATGCGCTGGCCGGCATCGGGCAGCCGGAGCGCTTCTTCCGGCAGATGGAGGCGCTCGGTCTGAGCATCGAACGCCGTCCGTTTCCGGATCATCATGTCTTCATCCAGAGCGATCTGAGCATTCCGGATGGTGATGTGCTTCTGATGACCGAGAAGGATGCGGTAAAATGCCGGGCTTTCGCCCCAGCGGATTGCTGGGTGTGGCCGGTCCGGGTGCAGATTGCCCCGGGGGCGGCAGAATTGATTGTGGAGAAGCTTGATGGACCCCCGACTGCTTGAAATCCTGGTGTGCCCGATAACCAAGGGGCCGCTCGACTTCCACAGGGACAAGCAGGAGCTGTGGAGCGTCAGCGCCCGCCTGGCTTATCCGATCCGTGACGGCATCCCGGTGATGCTCGAGGACGAGGCCCGTCCGCTCAGCGACGACGAAGTCGCCCAGTCGCGTTGAACATGGGTTTCAAGATCGTCGTGCCGGCCCGGCACGCGTCGAGCCGGCTGCCGGGCAAGCCCCTGCTGGACATCCTCGGCAAGCCGATGATCCTGCGCGTGCTGGATCGGGCGCGGGAGGCCGGCGCCGATGAGGTGTGGGTGGCCACCGATCACCCGGGCATCGCCGAAGTGGTGGAGAAGGCGGGTGGGCAGGTCGTCCTCACTTCACCCGACCACCCCTCCGGTACCGACAGGCTGGCCGAGGTTGCCACCCGTCTGGGCTGGGCCGACGATGTGGTGGTGGTGAACGTGCAGGGCGACGAGCCGCTGATCCCGCCGGCCCTGATCGGTCAGGCCGCCGCCGAGCTGGCCGCCGATCCGGAGGCCGCCATCGCCACGGCCTGTCATCCTCTCGCCTCGGCGGAGGAGTTCTTCAATCCCAATGTGGTGAAGCTGGTGCTGGATGCGCGCAATCGCGCCCTGTACTTCTCGCGGGCGCCGATCCCGTGGGCGCGGGACGCGTTCGCCGCCGATCGCAGCGCGCTGCCGGCGGGTTTGCCGGCCTACCGCCACATTGGTCTGTACGCTTATCGGGCCGGCTTCCTGAAGCGCTACTCCACGCTGGCACCGTCGCCGCTGGAGCAGTGGGAAGCCCTCGAACAATTGCGCGCCATGGCCCATGGATATCCCATCCGGGTGATGGTGCTGGATCACGCGCCGCCCGCCGGCGTGGATACCGCTGAAGATTTGGAACGTGTCCGCCGGGTGTTTGACCTTGCGGAAGTTTCGCGATAGTTTCGCAATCCCATGTCGCATCGACAATAACCAGAGGAGGGAATGACATGCGTCTGATTCTGTTGGGACCGCCGGGCGCCGGCAAGGGTACCCAGGCCAATTTCATCAAGGAAAAGTTCGGTATTCCGCAGATTTCCACCGGTGACATGCTGCGTGCCGCTGTGAAGGCCGGCACCCCGCTGGGTATCGAGGCCAAGAAGGTCATGGACGCAGGTGGTCTGGTGTCGGACGACATCATCATCGGTCTGGTCAAGGACCGTCTGAAGGAAGCCGACTGCCAGTCCGGCTACATGTTCGACGGCTTCCCGCGCACCATCCCCCAGGCCGAGGCCATGAAGGCCGCCGGGGTGCCCATCGATTTCGTGCTCGAGATCGACGTGCCCGATGAGGAGATCATCGGCCGCATGTCCGGTCGCCGGGTGCACGTGGCTTCCGGCCGCACCTATCACGTCAAGTTCAATCCGCCCAAGGTGGAAGGCAAGGACGACGAAACCGGCGAAGCGCTGATCCAGCGTGACGACGACAAGGAAGAAACCGTCAAGAAGCGCCTCGACGTCTACCACTCCCAGACCAAGCCCCTGGTGGCTTACTACTCGGACTGGGCGGCCAAGGGTGAGGCCAACGCGCCCAAGTATCGCAAGATCGCCGGCCTGGGCAAGGTCGAAGAGATCCGCGATCGCGCCATCGACGCGCTGAAGTAAGCGGGGTCGAGCATCGTGTGCGGGGCCGGCCTGAAAAGGTCGGCCCTTCTTTTTTTTCGGGGCCGTCAGGAGACTCCCTGGGAGGTGGAATGGCTAAGAATCTGCTGTACGCACAGTCAGGCGGGGTGACTGCGGTCATCAATGCGTCGGCGGCGGGTGTGATCACCACGGCCCGGGAGGTCGGCGACCGGATCGGCCGGGTGTTTGCTGCCCGCAACGGGATTCTCGGTGTCCTGCGGGAGACTCTGGTGGACACGGCCGGCATTTCCGGCAACGACCTGGCCCGACTGCGGGCCACGCCGGGCGGTGCTTTCGGCTCCTGCCGCTTCGATCTCGATCCGGCGGAGCGCAATCCGGCCCAGTACGACCGCCTGTTCGCCGTGCTGGCCGCCCATGAGGTGGCTTACTTCCTCTACAACGGCGGCAACGGCTCGATGGAGACCTGCCGGCAGATCCAGGCTGAGGCGGACGCCCGTGGCTATCCCCTGACGGTGGTCGGCGTGCCCAAGACCATCGACAACGACATCGTTCACACCGATTGCTGCCCGGGCTTCGGCTCGGCGGCCAAATACCTGGCCACCTCGGTGCGCGAGGTCGGGCTCGACCTCGCCGCCATGACCACCTCCGGCGGGCGCGCTTTCGTGCTTGAGGTGATGGGGCGTAATGCCGGTTGGCTGGCCGGGGCCTGCGCCCTGGCCGCCGAGGGGCCGGGGCAGGCGCCTCACCTGATCCTGCTGCCCGAAGTGCCCTTCGACGAACCCGCCTTCATGCGCCGGGTGCAGGAGGTGGTGGAGCGGGTCGGCGCTTGCGCCATCGTGGTGGCCGAAGGGCTCCGCGGGCCCGATGGCCAGATCCTTGCCATGCAGCGTGAAAACAAGGGTTACATCCAGTTGGGCGGGGCGGGGGAGGTGATCGCCGACCGTATTGCCTCGACCCTGGGCTACAAGGTGCATTACGCAGTGGCCGACTACCTGCAGCGGGCGGCCCGCCACATCGCCTCCAAGACCGACACGGCCCAGGCCTTCGCGGTGGGCAAGGCCGCGGTGAGGCGTGCCCTGGCCGGCAGCTGTGGAGTGATCGGCATCAAGCGGATCTCGGGTCGCCCCTACCGCTGGCGCACCATCCAGCTGCCTTTCGAGAAGGTGGCCAATCTGGAACGCAAGCTGCCACCGGATTTCATTGCGAAGGATGGGTTTGGCGTCAGCGACGACTTCCGGGCCTGGTGCCGCCCTCTGATCGCCGGGGAGGATCCGCCCCGGTTCGTGGACGGCCTGCCGGACTACCTGCATCTCGACCTGCCGCTGGAGACGCCCCGCCTGCCGACCTGGGAGCCCTGAGGGCTCCGGGGACGCCTGACCGCGAAAGGTCAGGCGTGGCCGCGCCGCTTGAAGTCTGCCACCCTGAACCCCAGGGCGAACAGCACGGCGAAATACACCCCGATGCCGCCTACAACCAGGGCCAGCAGGCGGATCACCCGCTCGCCGCTGCCCATGTGGAGCCACTGGCTGTCGCTGCCGGAGGTGAAGAACACCGCGATGCCGAGCACCAGCAGGGCGGCCAGCAGCTTGCCGGTGAAGCGCCCCCATCCCGGTTGCGGCTGGTAGACCCCCCGCTGGCGCAGCCCCCGGTAGAGCATGCCGGCGTTGATGCAGGAAGCCAGACCGATGGACAGGGCCAGGCCGGCGTGCTGCAGGGGGCCGATGAAGACGAGGTTCATGACCTGGGTGAGGATCAGCGAGATGATGCCGATGCGCACCGGGGTACGTACGTCCTGCCGCGAATAGAAGGCGGGTGCCAGCACCTTCACCAGGATCAGGCCGGTCAGGCCGAGGCTGTAGGCCACCAGGGCGGTGCGGGTCTGCAGCACGTCCTCGGCACCAAAGGCGCCGTGGTGGAAGAGGGTGCTGATCAGCGGAACCGCCAGCAGGGCCAGGCCGAGGGAGGCGGGCAGGGTCAGCATCAGGGTCAGGCGCAGCCCCCAGTCGAGCAGGGCCGAAAACTCCGCAGGGTTCTCGTCGGCATGCATCTTGGACAGACTGGGCAGCAGGATGGTCCCCAGCGCCACGCCGAGCATGCCCGACGGAAACTCCATCAGGCGGTCGGCGTAGTACAGCCAGGACACGCTGCCGCTGGGCAGGAAGGACGCGAAGACGGTGTTGATCAGCAGTGAGATCTGGCTCACCGACACCCCCAGGATGGCCGGTGCCATCAGCTTGAGGATCCGCCGCACGCCCGGGTCGGAGAAATCCAGCGAGAAGCGCGGCAGCATGCCGATCTGCGCCAGCGGCCGGATCTGCAGCAGCACCTGGGCCAGCCCGCCGATGAATACGGCCCAGCCCAGCACCAGGATGGGCGGGTCGAAATAGGGCGCCGCCAGCAAGGCCATGGCGATGAAGGACAGGTTCAGCAGCACCGGCGTGAAGGCCGGGATGGCGAAGCGGCTCCAGGTGTTGAGCACGCCGCCGGCCAGCGCCACCAGGGACATGAAGAAGATGTACGGAAAGGTGATGCGGGTGAGCTGCACGGTGAGCTCGAACTTCTCGGTGTCGGCCGAGAAGCCCGGCGCCGTGGCGTAGATGATGGCCGGCGCGGCCAGCGCCCCGATGACGGAGACCAGCAGCACGACGAGGCCCAGGATGCTGGCCACGTGGTCGATCAGGCGACGGGTTTCATCCGGTCCGCGCTTGTTCTTGTATTCGGCGAGGATGGGCACGAAGGCCTGGGAGAAGGCGCCCTCCGCAAACATCCGGCGCAGCAGGTTGGGCAGCCGGAAGGCCACCACGAAGGCATCCATCTCGATACCGGCGCCAAAGGCGCGGGCCTGCACGAAATCCCGGACGAAACCCAGGATTCGGGAGAGCAACGTCATTCCGCTGACCGTGGCGAGGGCGCGGAGGAGGTTCATCGAGGCCATTGGGGCGGGTTTCCGGGGGCAAAGACGGTCGATGTTAGCGGCTTATGCCGCTCCGCAGCAATGCGATTTTCCGCGTCTTGCGGCCTGCGGCGCCCGGGAGGGAGGCGATAGGGTAAAATGCGCGAAATTTTTTACGAGCTCGACTTGATGAAAACCACGTTCCTAGATTTTGAACAGCCTATTGCGGAGCTTGAGGCAAAGATCGAAGAACTACGCTTTGTGCAGGACGATTCGGCGGTGGACATCTCCGAGGAGATCGCCCGCCTCGAGCAGAAGAACTACGGCCTGACCAAGGACATCTACGGCAAGCTGACCCCGTGGCAGTGCGCCCTGGTGGCGCGCCACCCGCAGCGGCCCTACACCCTGGATTACGTCCAGCACATCTTCACCGATTTCGAAGAACTCCACGGTGACCGCAGCTTCGCCGACGACAAGGCCATCGTTGGCGGCCTGGCCCGCTTCAACGGCCAGTCCTGCATGGTGATCGGCCACCAGAAGGGCCGCGACACCAAGGAGAAGATCTTCCGCAACTTCGGCATGCCGCGCCCCGAGGGCTACCGCAAGGCCATGCGCATGATGAAGCTGGCCGAGAAGTTCGGTCTGCCGGTGTTCACCTTTGTGGATACGCCGGGTGCCTATCCGGGCATCGACGCCGAGGAGCGCGGCCAGTCCGAGGCGATCGGCCACAACCTCTACCTGATGGCCGAGCTCAAGGTGCCGCTGATCTGCACCATCATCGGCGAGGGTGGCTCGGGCGGCGCCCTGGCCATCGCGGTGGGCGACCAGACCCTGATGCTGCAGTACTCCACCTATTCGGTGATCTCGCCGGAAGGCTGTGCTTCCATTCTGTGGAAGAGCGCCGAGCGTGCGCCGGATGCGGCCGAGACCATGGGTATCACCGCGTCCCGCCTGAAGTCCCTGGGGCTGATCGACAAGGTGGTCAATGAGCCGGTGGGCGGAGCCCACCGCGATCATCGTGCCATGGCCCAGAATCTCAAGCGGGCCCTGCAGGATGCGCTGCGCCAGGTTTCGGAGTTGTCTCCGTCCGAACTGCTGGAGCGCCGCTTCGAGCGCCTGATGAGCTACGGCAAGTTCAAGGAAATTGCCGTCGACTGAGCTGCACTGCGCCGTCGCCGCCCAATGGCGACGGCTTCCGGGCCCGTTTCCCCGACTGCGTGTCGGCTTCAGCGGCGGGCTCGATTCCACTGTCTTGCTGCATGTGCTGGCCGGGCTCCGGGAGGAGCTCGGCTTTGTGTTGGGTGCGACCCATGTCAGCCACGGGCTGGTGGCTGGGTCGGGCGCCTGGGGAGGGCATTGCCGGGCTGTCTGCGCCGGGCTCGGCGTGGCTTTCGAGGAGACTGCGGTGACGGTCGACCGACGCCATCCCGGGGGACTGGAGGCGGCGGCCCGCGAAGCACGCCGGCAGGCCCTGAGTCTGCCGGGCGACGAGACCCTGCTGGTGCTCGCCCAGCACCGCAATGACCAGGCCGAGACGGTGCTGTTCCGACTCCTGCGCGGCGCCGGAGTGAAGGGTGGGGCGGGCATGCGGCCCTTTTCTCTGCAGCCCGGTGGCGGGGCGGTGTGGCGGCCCTTGCTGGGCGTTCCGCGGGCCACGCTGGAGGCCTATGCCCGCGAGCATGGGCTCGACTGGATCGAAGACCCCAGTAACGGCGACGATGGCTTCTCCCGGAACTTTCTGCGTCTGCGCGTACTGCCCCTGCTCGAAACGCGCTTTCCTGCCGCGGCGGCCAGTCTGGCGCGCAGCGCGCGGCTGTTCGACGAGGGCGCCGGGCTGCTCGAGGAGCTGGCCGATCTGGATCTGGCCGCCATGCGCCTGGCCGACGGGCGTTATGCCGTGGCGTCCGCCTGGGCGCTGACTTCGCCCCGTCTGCGCAATGCGCTGCGTCGCGCCTTGTCACTGGCTGGCGAATTGTTGCCCGATGAGGAGCGTCTGGCTGAACTCGAGCGGCAGTTCCGGCTGCCTTCGGCACAGCAGGGCTGGCGCGGCGAGCTGGCCGGCGTGGCCGTGTGTGTCTATCGGGCCGCCTGGTGGATCGAAGGGCGCCAGCCCGGTGAGGTGCCGCAAGCCTGCAACTGGAGTGGTCAGCCGACGTTGGACTGGTGGGGCGCGCCGCTGCGTTTCCTGATGACCGCAGGAGAAGGGCTGTCGGCCGCGATGCTGGCTGCCGGGGTGTGCCAGATGCGTCGGCGGGATGGCGGGGAACGTATGGTGCTGCAGCCCGGCGGGCCTTCGCGCAGCTTGAAGAATCTCTTCCAGGAGGCCGGGGTGCCACCGTGGCAGCGGCAGGGCCTGCCCCTGCTGTGGGTGGATGGGCAGCTTGCCTGGGTGGCCGGCGTCGGTGTGGCAGCCGCCTTCCGCTGCCTGCCGGGTGAGGCGGGGATTCTGCCGCAGTGGACCGGCGCGCTCTGAGTCAGTCGCGGCCGGGTGCCAGCAACTGGGCCAGCTCCACCGCCGAGCGGACCCCCATCTTCTCGAAGACCCGCGAGCGGTGTACCTCCACCGTGCGCATCGAGATGTTCAGTTCGTCGGCGATGACCTTGTTGAACTTGCCGGCCAGCACGAGCTGCATCACCTCTTGTTCGCGGGGCGTGAGCTGGGCCAGGCGCCCGGCGACGGTGGCCTGGGTCTCCTGACTGGCCTGCCGACGTGCGTCGGCTTCCATCGCACGGATCACCACATCCACCAGGGCATTGTCGTCGAAGGGCTTTTCGAGGAAGTCGAAGGCGCCTTTCTTCAGTGTGCTGACAGCCATGGGGACATCGCCGTGGCCGGTCAGGAAGATCACCGGCATGGAGTTGTTGCGCTCGAGGAGGGCGTCGAAGCATTCGAGGCCGCTCATCTCC
This sequence comes from uncultured Zoogloea sp., assembly GCA_937967645.1. Taxonomy (GTDB): domain Bacteria; phylum Pseudomonadota; class Gammaproteobacteria; order Burkholderiales; family Rhodocyclaceae; genus Zoogloea. Next base: position 24,705 of record CALBTT010000228.1, on the reverse strand, counting down.
TTCATGCGGATGTCGAGCACGATGCAGCCGTGGAAATCGGCCTGCCAGCCGGCCAGAAAGGCTTCGGCCGAGTCCCAGCTGCGGGCCGCTACATTGCGGGTGCGGAGCAGCCAGGTCAGGGCGTCGCGGATGGCTTCGTCGTCATCGACGATATGGGCGAGGGCTTGGTTCATGGTGACTGGGCGGGGAGCGAGAAGTTGAAAATCGTACCACCACCCGGATTGGGCTCGAAGCTGAGGCGGCCCCGGTGCAGTTCGGCGATGGAACGGCAGATGTTGAGACCCATGCCCATGCCCTCCGCCTTGGTGGTGAAGAACGGTGCGAACAGCTTTTCGGCGACCTCGGGCGGGATGCCCTTGCCCCGGTCGGCGACGGACATGACGATCATGCCATCCTGCAGGCGGGTGTTAAGGCTCAGGATGCGTTGCTCCCGCGGTACGTCAGCCATGGCATCCATGCCATTGCGGATCAGGTTGATGGCCACCTGTTCGAGCATCACCGGGTCGGCGGCCACCGAGGGCAGGGGCTCTTCCAGGTCGGTCTGGATGTGCACGCCCCGGCGCTGGGCGTCCGGCTCGACCAGGCCCACCGCTTCACGCAGGATCAGGTTGAGATCCACCGGCTCGCACTTGGGCTCGCTACGCCGCACGAAGGCATGAATCCGGCGGATGATCTGGCCGGCGCGCTGGGCCTGCTTGCCGATCTTCTCGAGGATGCCGGTGAGCTCGGGTTGCGACAGCTGGCCGTGTTCAATCATGTTCAGGCAGCCGGTGTTGTAGCTGGAAATGGCGGCCAGGGGCTGGTTGAGCTCATGGGCCAGGGTGGACGCCATCTCGCCCATGGTGACCAGGCGGGCGGTAGCCTGCAGGCGCTCCTGCTGCTGGCGGGCCAGCTCCTGGGCACGCTTCTGCTCGGTCACATCCACGATCGAGCCCATCCAGCCGATGTGCTTGCCGTCCGAGTCGATCAGGGGGGCCTCGATCAGCAGCGCATCGAAGCGTTCGCCGTTGCGGCGCATCAGGCGGATCTCCATGCCTTGGGCGGGGGCCTGGCCGCCCAGCACCATGTTATGCACCGTCAGGGTGTGTTCGAGGGCTTCGGGGGCCCAGTAGGGCATGGGCGGGACCAGACCGACCAGTTCGTCGGCACTCCATCCCACCATGCGGCAGAAGGCGGGGTTTACATAGGTGATACGCCCCTTCAGGTCGCGGGCCCGCATGCCGGAGTTGAGCGAGTCCTCCATGGCCTTGCGGAAGGCGTGTTCGGCGCGCAGCGCATGTTCGGCCGCCTGGCGCCGCAGCATGTGGCGGCGCAACTGCCAGAGGCTCCAGACGATGGCTGCGGCGAGCACGCCCAGGGAGCCCATCAGCAGCAGGGAGATCCAGCGCACCTCGCTCTTGTAGGCCGTGACCGTGATGCTCAGGCCGTGCCCGGGCGGGTCGAGAGCCATCTCGTAGGTCAGCGAGGAGAGGGGCGACACCTTGGACTTGGCGGCGATCTCGACCCCCAGATTGTTGGTCACCGAGACGCGGTAGCGTTCGGAGAACCACCAGGGCACCTGTCGGCTCAGAAGGTTGTTCAGGGAATACACCCCGACCACCGACCCCAGGTAGCGCCCGCCCTCGAAGACCGGTACGTGCACTTCGAACTGGGTCTGGTTGTCGATGACGGAGTAGGCGTCGCTGTAGCTGGGCCGGCCCATGGCACGGGACATGCGGTAGGCGGAGCTGGATGGGAAGGTGCCGCCTGCTTCACCAACCAGATGGCTGTCGGTATAGGGCGGGTGGGCGCCGCGCACGCTGCCGTCCTCTTTCAGCCACAGGATGCGCACCAGGCCGCTCTCCGCGTCAAGGGCCTGGCGCACCCTGGCCTCGGTGGTGGGACTGAGCTGTGGGCTCTTGAGCAGGCCAGGGCCCAGCTGGCCCAGCAGCTCGCTGTTGCGTTCGAACTGGAAGGACAGGTTCTGCTCCATCCAGAGCACGTCGTTGATCAGCGTGGCGCGCTGCTCTTCGGAGTCCTGGCGATGCGTCAGCCACAGCAGGGCCGCCATGGTGGCCACGAAGAGGGCCACGGCGGCATAAGGCAGGCTCCAGTACCAGCTGGGCGGTGGAGAGGGCGTTGCGGATTCGGGCAAGGGATTGAGTATCACGGATCAGGTCGTTCTCATTGTTTGCCGGAGTGGCCCGACATCTCCATCGGAACTTTCCACACTGCGGATGACCACAATATCGGGACTTCGATCGGATGACGATAGTTGAGGGGCAGCCACCTACTTTATGGGTGGGCTCTGATTGCACGACTATTCTTATAACGGAGACAGAAAATGAAACTGCGCACCATCCTGTTCAGCCTGGCCGCCCTCGGTTTTTGTGCCAGCGCTTCAGCCCAGGCGCCCATCGTGATCAAGTTCAGTCATGTGGTGGCTGCCGATACGCCCAAGGGCAAGGCGTCAGAGTATTTCAAGAAGCGCGCGGAAGAACTGACCAAGGGCAAGGTCAAGGTCGAAGTCTATGCCAACAGCGCCCTCTACAAGGACAAGGAAGAGCTCGAAGCCCTGCAGCTCGGCGCCGTCCAGATGCTCGCGCCGTCGCTGGCCAAGTTCGGCCCGCTCGGGGTGAAGGAGTTCGAGGTCTTCGATCTGCCCTACATCTTCGACGACTACACCGAATTGCACCGCATCACCCAGGGCCCGGTGGGCGCCAGCATCCTCAAGAAGCTCGAGCCCAAAGGCATCGTCGGCCTGGCCTACTGGGACAACGGCTTCAAGTCCTTCTCCGCCAACACCCCGATCCGGACCCCGGCCGACCTGAAGGGCAAGAAGCTGCGCATCCAGTCCTCGAAGGTGCTGGAAGAGGAGATCCGTTCGGTGGGTGGCCTGCCCCAGGTGATGGCCTTCTCCGAGGTGTACCAGGCCCTGCAGACGGGGGTGGTGGACGGCACGGAGAACCCGCACTCGAATACCTTCACCCAGAAGATGCACGAAGTGCAGAAGCACCTGACGGTGACCGATCATGGCTATCTGGGCTATGCGGTGATCGCCAACAAGAAATTCTGGGATGGCCTGCCCGCTGATGTGCGCGGCCAGCTCGAGCAGGCGATGAAGGATTCCACCGCCTACGCCAACAAGATCGCCCAGGAAGAGAACGACAAGGCCCTCGAGGGCATCAAGAAGAGCGGCAAGACCCAGGTCTATGTGCCGACCAAGGAAGAAAAGCTGGCCTTCAAGAAGGCCATGCTGCCTGTTCATCAGAAGATGGAAGGGCGCATCGGCAAGGACCTGATCCAGTCCATCTACAAGGAAACCGGCTTCGATCCCGCGAAGCTCTGAGCGCTCGTCCGAGCGTCCTCTAGTTTCCGCCTGAGTGCGGTCTCCCGGTCCCGGGAGGCCGCACGGACCGGGACGCCCCGTCCCGGGATCTCCATCGCACCTCACTGCGAGGACTCATCATGAAAATACTCGATCGTCTCGAAGAGTGGATCATCACCTTCCTGATGGGCGGCGCCACGGCCATCATCTTCCTGTCCGTGGTGCACCGCTACCTGGCCGGCATCAGCATCCCCGGCCTGCAGGATTGGCTGCTCTCCCTCAACTTCAGCTGGGCCCAGGAGCTCTGCATCATCATGTTTGTGTGGATGGCCAAGTTTGGCGCCGCTTACGGCGTGCGGACGGGCATTCACGTGGGCGTGGATGTGGTGATCAACCGCCTGAGTGACCGCAACCGGGCCAAGTTCATTGTCTTTGGCTTGCTCGCGGGCGCCCTATTCACCGGCATCGTCGCCACCCTGGGTGGTCATTTCGTGTGGGAGAACGGCGCCCACTACGCTTTCCTGCACTTTACCGGCGCCGAAATCGGGGATATCCCCGAAGGCCCCACCACGCCCGATCTGGAGTGGCCGACCTGGATCGTCTACAGCGCGATTCCCCTGGGCTCCAGCCTGATGTGCTTCCGCTTCCTGCAGGTCACCTGGGGTTTCCTGCGGACCGGCGAGCTGCCGCACCACGACCACGGACACGTGGATGGTCTGGAGGGCGAACTGCCGCCGGCCGATGCCAACCCGTACTCGCTGGATGACAACCTCCATGCCCACGACCTGAAGCACAAGCCCCTCGGCGACCGTGAAGGAGAGCGCAAATGAACGCCGCAATCATCTTCGGGCTGCTCCTGGCCCTGATGCTCACCGGGATGCCGATCTCCATCTCCCTCGGCCTGACGGTGCTCAGCTTCCTGTTCACCATGACCCAGGTGCCGCTCGAGTCGGTGGCGCTCAAGCTGTTCACCGGGATCGAGAAGTTCGAGATCATGGCGATCCCGTTCTTTATCCTGGCGGGTAACTTCCTCACCCATGGGGGGGTGGCCAGGCGAATGATCAATTTCGCCAGCTCGATGGTCGGGCACTGGTATGGCGGCCTGGGGCTTGCGGGGGTGCTGGCCTGTGCGCTGTTCGCGGCGGTGTCCGGCTCCAGCCCGGCCACGGTGGTGGCGATCGGCTCGATCCTGCTGCCGGCCATGGTCAAGGCGGGTTTCCCCAACAAGTTCGGGGCGGGCATCATCACCACTGCCGGCGCGCTGGGCATCCTGATCCCGCCCTCCATCGTGATGGTCATGTACTCGGTGGCCACCAACACCTCGGTGGGTGCCCTGTTCATGGCCGGCGTGGTGCCGGGCCTGGCGCTGGCCGCGACGCTTGGCGGAGTGACCTGGTACCGGGCCCGCAAGTTTGACTATCCACGCCAGCCCAAGGCCTCGATGGCCCAGCGCCTCAAGGCCTTCAAGGATTCGGTGTGGGGTCTGCTGCTGATCGTGGTGGTGATGGGCGGGATCTACACCGGCATGTTCACGCCCACCGAGGCGGCCGCCATGAGCGCCATGTATGCCTTCATCGTGGCGGTGTTCGTGTACCGCGACATGCCTCTGAGCGACGTGCCCAAGGTGCTGCTCAACTCGGCCAACATGTCGGCGATGCTGCTGTACATCATCACCAACGCGGTGCTGTTCTCCTTCATCATGACCAACGAGAACATCCCGCAGGCGCTGGCCGAATGGATGCTCGGCAACGGCCTCGGCGCGATCGCCTTCCTGCTGGCGGTGAACGTGCTGCTGCTGCTGGCGGGCAACTTCATGGAGCCGTCGTCGATCGTGCTGATCTTCGCGCCCATCCTGTTCCCGGTGGCGATGAAGCTGGGTATCGACCCGGTGCACTTCGGCATCATCATGGTGGTGAACATGGAGGTCGGCATGTGTCACCCACCGGTGGGCCTCAACCTTTATGTGGCTTCGGGGATTACCAAAATGGGTATCACCGAGCTGACCGTGGCGGTGTGGCCATGGCTGCTGTCGATGCTGGTCTTCCTGGGCATCGTCACCTATTGGCCTGGGCTGTCCCTGTGGTTCCCGCGGATGCTCGGCATGCTGTGATCCCGGCCTTGCCGTCGGTTGAAGAACGCGCCCTCCAGGGCGCGTTTTTTCTTGGGCATCCTGATGGGCCCGGGGTGGCCCGGCGGGGGAGGTGGAGGCGGCCTGCGCCGCGGCGCGCCGTTTTGCCGGACACGGGCTTTGTGATACAACGGCGTGTTTCCCGTGGCCAGTCCCGGCCACGCGTGTTGTCTGCGAGGCCCCTGTTGTCCGACTCCCCTGTTTTGACCGAGCACGACTGCTACCACTGCGGCCTGCCCATCCCCGCCGATGTGGATCTTCCGGTGGAGATCTCCGGCACCCGCCATCAGATGTGCTGCACCGGCTGCCAGGCGGTGGCCCGCTCCATCGTCGATAGCGGCCTGACCGACTACTACAAGCGCCGTGATGCGATGCCCGAGCAGGCCCGTGAGGCGATGCCCGACGAGCTGAAGGATCTGGGCCTGTTCGACCACCCGGATTTCCAGAAGGGTTTCGTCAAGCCCATCGGCGAGCACGAGCGTGAAGCGGCCTTGATCCTCGAGGGGATCACCTGCTCCGCCTGCATCTGGCTGAACGAGCAGCATGTGGCGCATCAGCCCGGTGTGACCGCGGTGGATATCAACTACGCGACGCGTCGCGCCCGGGTACGCTGGGACGAGCGGAAGATCAAGCTGTCGGACATCCTCGCGGCCATCCAGGCCATTGGCTACCGGGCCTACCCCTACGATGCGGCCCGTTCGGAGCAGATCTCCCAGCGCGAGCGACGCACCGCCTTGTGGCGCCTGTTCGTGGCGGGTTTCGGCATGATGCAGGTGATGATGTATGCCTTCCCGGTGTACATCGCCGACGCCGGTGACATGACCGCCGATATCGAGCTGCTGATGCGCTGGGCCAGTCTGATCCTGACCACGCCGGTGGTCCTCTATTCCGCAGCTCCGTTCTTCAGCCACGCCCTGCGCGATGTGCGCCTGCGCCGCCTGGGCATGGACGTGCCGGTCGCCTTGGGGGTGGGCGCGGCTTTCGTGGCGAGCTGCTGGGCGACCCTGACAGGCAAGGGCGAGGTGTATTTCGATTCAGTCACGATGTTCGTGTTCTTCCTGCTGTGTGGACGCTACGTCGAGATGCTGGCGCGCCAGAAGGCCGTGCGCGGGGTCGAGGAGTTGGGCAAGGCCCTGCCGGCCTTCGCCGAGCGCCTGAGTGCTTACCCGGCGCCGGAGGGCGACAAGGTGCCGGTGTCCCAGTTGCTGGTGGGGGATGTGATCCGGATCAAGCCGGGTGAGGCCGTGCCGGCTGACGGCCTGGTGATCGAGGGGACGAGCGAGGCCAATGAAGCCCTGTTGACCGGCGAGAGCCGTCCCGTGCCCAAGGCGCCGGGGGCGGAGGTGACCGGCGGCAGTGTGAATATCGGCAGCCCGCTGCTGGTGCGGGTCAGCCGTACCGGCGAGCACACCCGCCTGGCGGCGATCCGTCAGCTGATGGAGCGGGCCTCCGCTGAGAAGCCGCGGGTGGTCCAGCAGGCCGATCGGGTGGCCGCCTATTTCATCGTCGCGCTGCTGGTGCTGGCCGTGGTCACGGCCGCCTGGTGGTGGTGGGCCGATCCGGACCGGGCCCTGTGGGTCTTCGTCTCGGTGCTGGTGGTGAGTTGCCCCTGTGCGCTGTCGCTGGCGACGCCCGTCGCCCTGACGGTGGCTACCGATACCCTGGCTCGGATGGGTGTGCTGGTCACCCGGGGGCATGCCATCGAGGCCCTGGCTCGGACCGAGCATTTCGTTTTCGACAAGACCGGCACCCTGACCTATGGCGAGATGCGGGTCGAGGGGGTGCGGCTTTTTGCCGATCTCTCCGAGGAGCGGGTGAGCGCGCTGGCCGCGGGCCTGGAGCAGGGCAGCGAGCACGCCATTGCGGCAGCCCTGCGCCGGCAAGGGGCTGCCGCCGGGCTGCCTGCCTTCAGTGCGCTTACCGCGGTGACCGGCCAGGGCATGAGCGGCGTCCTGGATGGGGTGACCTATCGCATCGGCCGGCCCGGTTTTGTGGCCGGCCTGGCTGGCGGCGAGTTGCCACGTGGGCTGGTGGAGGACGAGCAGTCAGGACGCAGCGTGATCGCCCTAGGGTCGTCGGCCGGCTGGCTGGCCGCCTTCGTGCTGTCCGACGGCCTGCGGGAGGATTGCCCCGCCACCTTCGAGGCGCTGCGCGCGCGCGGGATCAAGCTGTCGATCTTCAGTGGTGATACGCCTTCCACCGTCGAGGCACTGGGCCGTCGTCTGGGAGTCGAGCAGGCCGTGGGCGGCATGACGCCGGAGGGCAAGCACGAGGGGCTGAGCGCCCTGCAGGCCGGCGGTGGCGTGATCGCGATGGTGGGGGATGGGGTGAATGATGCACCGGTGCTGGCCCAGGCCCAGGTGTCCGTGGCCATGGGGGGCGGTACCGATCTGGCCCGCAACCAGGCCGACATCGTCCTGCTGGGGGCCCGCCTCGGGACGCTGGCCGAGGGCTTCGACGTGTCGCGTCGGGCGCTGACCATCATCCGGCAGAACCTGTGGTGGTCGTTTGCCTATAATTTCACAGCGGTGCCCCTGGCCATGTTTGGCCTGGTGACTCCCTGGATGGCAGGGATCGGGATGTCCGCCAGTTCCCTCTTCGTCGTACTCAATGCCTTGCGCCTGCAGCGCAGGCTTACCCGTTAAAGGTTGCCATGGAAAGCCTCTACCTCCTGATTCCCATGTCCGTGGTGCTGGTCTTCCTGATCGGGGTGATCTTCTGGTGGTCGGTCCGCAGTGGCCAGTTCGACGATCTGGAAGGCCCCGGATACAAGGTGGTTGCCGATGACGATGCGCCGCCGGCCAGGCCGGATGGCGAATCGAAGGCCGATCGTTGAGTCCGCAATGCCCGATCGGAATAGTTGATTTCTGCTGTATTTCACCCTGTCACGTGCAGGGTTTTTGACCCAGGTCAAGACGCACCCCCCTCGAAGTCCCCATAATTGATTCCAAGTTGAAGACGCAAACACGAGCAACAAAACGCGTTTTCAGGGTGCTGCGGCACCCGAGCTGAAGTCTCTCTGTTGGGGTTGGGGGTGCGCGATGCGCACCCTTTTTTTTGTTCACCTTCCGCAACCGGCATCCTGCCCGATGCGGAGTTGGCCTTTCCGCAGCCCGGGTGGGCGTGCCCTTGTCCGTCGGCGGGGCAGGGCCGCATGGCCTCGTGGTACGGAAAAGCGCCGAAGCAGGCCCGCAACCTGCTAAAATTCCGAGCTTTCGGTTTTTCGACCATCCCTTGTCTCACTGGAGTTTGTCTCATGGCTATTGAACGCACCCTGTCCATCATCAAGCCCGATGCCGTTGCCAAGAACGTGATCGGCCAGATCTATGCCCGTTTCGAAGCCGCCGGCCTCAAGATCGTTGCCGCCAAGCTGGCCTATCTGTCCGAGCGTGAAGCCGGCGAGTTCTACGCCGTTCACAAGGACCGCCCCTTCTTCAAGGATCTGGTGTCCTTCATGACCTCCGGCCCGGTGATGATCCAGGCTCTGGAAGGCGAGAACGCCATTGCCAAGAACCGTGAGCTGATGGGCGCGACCGACCCGAAGAAGGCCGAGAAGGGCACCATCCGTGCCGACTTCGCCGACTCCATCGACGCCAACGCCGTGCACGGCTCCGATGCGCCTGAAACCGCTGCCGTGGAAGTGGCTTTCTTCTTCCCCGGCATGAACGTTTACAGCCGCTGATGATCTTTATCGGCGGGTCCGGGATGTTCTCGTCACCCGCCGATCATGATGGAAGTGAAAGTGGTCAATCTTCTCGATTTCGATGCCGAAGCCCTCACCAGCTGGTTCGTCCAGCAGGGTGAGAAGCCATTCCGCGCCAAGCAGGTGCTCCGTTGGGTGCACCGTTTCGGTGCGACCGACTTCGACCAGATGACCGATGTGGCCAAGTCGTTGCGGGCGAAGCTCGCGACGACGGCCTGCATCACTCCGCCGGTGCCGGTGCGCGACAGCGTGTCGACCGACGGTACCCGCAAGTGGCTGCTCGACGTGGGCAACGCCAACGCGGTGGAAACGGTGTTCATTCCCGAGACCAACCGCGGCACCCTGTGCATCTCGTCGCAGGCCGGTTGCGCACTCGATTGCGCCTTCTGTTCCACCGGCAAGCAGGGTTTCAACCGCAATCTGAGCGCCGCCGAGATCATCGGCCAGCTGTGGCTTGCCAACCGCATGCTCGGCGCCAACGGCGACGGTGAGCGGGTGATCAGCAATGTGGTGATGATGGGCATGGGTGAGCCCCTCGCCAACTTCGACAACGTCGTGTCGGCCCTCAAGCTGATGCTCGACGACAACGCCTACGGACTTTCACGGCGCCGCGTCACCGTGTCCACTTCCGGCATCGTGCCGGCCATGGACCGCCTGCGCGACGCCTGCCCGACGGCCCTGGCCGTGTCCCTGCATGCCTCCAACGATGCGCTGCGCGACCGCCTGGTGCCGATCAACCAGAAGTACCCCCTGCGTGAACTGATGGCCGCCTGCCAGCGATACCTGGTCAAGGCGCCGCGCGATTTCATCACCTTCGAGTACGTGATGCTCGACGGGGTGAACGATTCCGACGCCCACGCCCGCGAACTGGTGTCCCTGGTGCGGGATGTGCCCTGCAAGTTCAACCTGATCCCCTTCAATCCCTTCCCGTCGTCCGGCTTCGACCGCTCGCCCGCGCCGCGCATCAAGCGCTTCGCGGAGATCCTGATCGATGCCGGCATCGTCACCACCACCCGAAAGACGCGTGGTGACGACGTGGATGCGGCCTGCGGTCAGCTGGCCGGCCAGGTGCAGGACAAGACCCGGCGGACGGCGGCGCGGATCATTCCGATCCAGGGTGCCTGACGCGATGGCCAAGCCTCTCCTGTCTGTTTTCATTGCTTCTGCAATCCTCGCGGGCTGTGCAGGGGGCCCCAATCTGCCGGGTGCCGACAGCCGCCTTGAGCGCCCGGTGTCCGACCAGCCGGTGCAGACCGACGCGCGGCGCAAGGCCCGGGTGCATGTGGAGCTCGGGCAGGCCTACTTCCAGGCTGGCCGCTTCGGTGTGGCCCTCGACGAGGCCCGGGCCGCGGCAGCCTACGATTCGGGCTATGCGCCGGCTTACCAGCTGATGGGGCAGGTGCATATGTATCTCGAGGAGAATCCGGTGGCTGAGGCGAGCTTCGAGCACGCCCGGCGGCTGGCACCGGGTGACCCCGAGATCATGAACTCCTACGGCTGGTTCCTGTGCTCCACGGGCAAGGAGCGCGCCGGCCTCGAGCTGCTCATGACGGCGGCGCGCAATCCTTATTACCAGACCCCCGCACGTGCCCTGACCAATATTGGCCTGTGCCATCTGCGCCTCAAGGATGACGCGGCCGCTGAACCCTATTTCATCCGGGCGCTGGAAGCCGACGATACCAATCTGCCGGCCATCTATCACCTGGCGTCGATTACCTACCGGCGTGGTGCCTATGAGGCGGCCCGGCGCTACGTGGCGGCCCTGCACAAGGGCGGTGAGCCGACCGCCGAAAGCCTCTGGCTCGGCATCCGCATCGAGCGCCGGCTGGGCGACCGTGCCGCCGAGGCCAGCCTCGTTCAGCAGTTGCGCCGTCGCTTCCCGGCTTCCCCCGAATTCCAGGCATTCCAGCAAGGGCAGTATCAGTGACAGATCTTCACGTCTTGCCACCTTCGACCGACGAGACCTCCGGCGAGCGCGAGGCCGGGCAAACCCTGCGCAACGCCCGCGAGGCGCAGGGCATGAGCATTCCTGAGGTGGCCTATTCGCTCAAGCTGAATCCCCGCCAGATCGAGGCCATCGAGTCGGGGCGCTTCGACCTGCTGCCCGGGAGTGCCTTCACGCGCGGTTTCCTGCGCAACTACGCCCGTCTGCTCAAGATCGACCCGGCTCCCTTGCTGGCCGTGCTCGAACCGCTGCCCAGCGAAGCCACGGTTGAACTGGCGCCGGCCTCCAACGCCCATGGCGACATGCCGGAGGTGGGCCGCGGGCGCTTCCGTCGTTCCGTTCTGCCTGGCGTGCTGGCCGCGCTGGCCCTGCTCGGCATAGTGGTGGTTGGCTGGTACTACGATACCCAGAAGAGCAAGCCTCAGGAGGAACTGGTGGCCAGCCTGCCGCAGTCCTCCCAGCCGCCCGCCTTCGGGCCCGGGGCGCAGGGCGGCGAGGTGACGCCGGCTGTGCCGCCTGCCGCCGAGGTGGTGTCTCCCCCCGCAGCGGTGCCCGTGCCACCGACCGTGCCGGCCGCCAGCGTTGCCGAGCCGGTGCCGATGCCGGTGCCGATGCCGGTGCCCGCGGCGGTCGTTCCCGCGGCTGCGCCCGTCAAGGAAGTGCCTGTCGCGCCGGCTGCCGCCAGCCCCGCGCCTGCAGTGGCCGACGCACCCAGGTCGGGGTCCGACCGGCTGGTATTCGACTTTGCCCAGGACGCCTGGGTCGAGGTCAAGGATTCGGCCGGCAAGGTCGTCTTCTCCCGCCTGGGCAAGGCCGGTACCCGCGAGCAGGTCGATGTGAAGCCGCCTTTCTCCGCCGTGATCGGCAACGCCCGCGGGGTCAAGCTGGAGCGCAATGGCGCGCCTGTCGACCTCGGGCTGACAGCCAAGGCAACGGTCGCCCGTCTCAAGATCGAGTAATCGGAAAAGCCATGGATCTACTCCTTTCGGGGCGAGCAGCCCCCCGTCGCCAGACGCGCCTGGTTCGTGTCGGCCGTGTCCTGATCGGTTCTGCCGGGCCCGTCGTGGTCCAGTCGATGACCAACACCGATACCGCCGACGATTTTGCCACCACCATGCAGGTGGCCCAGCTCGCCCGGGCGGGTTCCGAACTGGTCCGCATCACCGTCAACAATGACGAGGCGGCCAAGGCGGTACCCAAGATCCGCGAGAAGCTGCTGCAGATGAACCTGGATGTGCCGCTGGTCGGCGACTTCCACTACAACGGCCACAAGCTGCTGGCCGACAATCCGGCCTGCGCCGAGGCCCTCGACAAGCTGCGCATCAACCCCGGCAACGTGGGGCAGGGCGCCAAGCGGGACACCCAGTTCGCGTCCATCGTCGAAATGGCCTGCAAGTACGACAAGCCGGTGCGCATCGGCGTCAACTGGGGCAGTCTCGACCAGTCGGTGCTGGCCCGCATCATGGACGAGAACGCGAAGCGCGCCATTCCGCTTGACGCCGGCGCCGTGATGCGCGAGGCGCTGGTCACCTCCGCCCTGGAGTCTGCCGCGAAGGCCGAGGAATATGGCCTGGGCGGCGACAAGATCATCCTGTCGGCCAAGGTCAGCAGCGTGCAGGACCTCATCGCCGTGTACCGCGACATGGCCGCCAAGTGCGATTACCCGCTGCACCTGGGCCTGACCGAGGCCGGCATGGGCTCCAAGGGCATTGTGGCGTCCACGGCTGCCTTGTCCGTGCTGCTGCAGGAAGGCATCGGCGACACCATCCGCATCTCCCTGACCCCGGAGCCCAACGGCAGCCGGACCCAGGAGGTGGTCGTGGCCCAGGAGATCCTGCAGACCATGGGGTTGCGCGCCTTTACGCCGATGGTGACGGCCTGCCCCGGCTGCGGCCGCACCACCAGCACCCTGTTCCAGGAGCTGGCCTCCGACGTGCAGACCTTCGTCCGCGACAACATGCCGATCTGGCGTGACCACTACGATGGCGTCGAGAACATGACCCTGGCGGTCATGGGCTGCATCGTGAACGGGCCGGGCGAGAGCAAGCACGCCAACATCGGCATCTCGCTGCCGGGCACCGGCGAGTCGCCCGCTGCGCCGGTGTTCGAGGATGGGGTCAAGACCCTGACCCTGCGTGGCGACAACATCTCCAATGAATTCAAGGCCATCATCGAGCGTTACGTGGCCCGCACCTACCCCCGCAAGGGCGCGCCGGCCTGAGGCCGTGCCGCTCCGACTACAAGAATAAAAGGAATCATGAGCAAGACCCTCCAGGCCGTGCGCGGCATGAACGACATCCTGCCCGATGATGCAGAAGTCTGGGAGCAGTTCGAGGACATCGTCCGCAACTGGCTGCACAGCTATGGCTACCGCCCCATCCGCATGCCCATCGTCGAGCCGACTCCGCTGTTCAAGCGGGCGATCGGCGAAGTCACCGACATCGTCGAGAAGGAGATGTATTCCTTCGAGGACGCCCTCAACGGCGAGCAACTGACCCTGCGCCCGGAAGGCACCGCATCCTGCGTGCGTGCGGCGATCCAGCACAACCTGCTGTTCGGCCAGCCGCGCCGCCTGTACTACCACGGTCCGATGTTCCGCCATGAGCGTCCCCAGAAGGGGCGTTACAGGCAGTTCCACCAGGTGGGCGTCGAGGCCCTGGGTTTTGAAGGGCCGGACGTCGACGCCGAGCACATCCTGATGTGCGCGCGGCTGTGGGACGACCTGGGTCTCGAGGACGTCAAGCTGGAGATCAACTCCCTCGGCAGCAGCGAGGAGCGCGCCGCCCACCGGGCAGCCCTGATCACCTATCTGGAACAGCACCAGGACCGCCTCGACGAGGACGGCAAGCGGCGCCTGTATTCCAATCCGCTGCGTATCCTCGACACCAAGAACCCCGACCTGCAGGGCATCGTCGAAGCCGCGCCCAAGCTGGCGGACTTCCTCGGCGAGGAGTCTCTCAAGCACTTTGATGGGGTGCAGACCCTGTTGAAGGACGCGGGCCTGCCGTATCGCATCAATCACCGCCTGGTGCGTGGTCTGGATTACTACAACCGCACCGTCTTCGAATGGGTCACCACGCGCCTGGGCGCGCAAGGCACTATCTGTGCCGGTGGCCGCTACGATGGCCTGGTCGCACAGTTGGGCGGCAAGCCGGCGCCCGCCGCGGGTTTTGCGATGGGGGTGGAGCGCCTGCTGTCCCTGTGGCAGGAGTGTGGCGGCGAGGCCGAGCGGGTCGTGCCCGATGTCTATGTGGTACATGCGGGGGAGGCTGCCCAGCGGGCCGCCTTCCGCGTTGCCGAAGCGCTGCGCGGTACGGGCTTCTCCGTGACGCTGCATTGCGGCGGTGGTGGATTCAAGTCGCAGATGAAGCGGGCTGACGCTTCCGGTGCACCCTTCGCCGTCGTGATCGGCGATGACGAGGCGGCTGCCGGTGAGGTCAGCCTCAAGCCGCTGCGCGATGGCTCTGAACAGATTCGCGTCCCGATGGACGTGCTCCCCGAAACCCTGGCCGACCGCCTACTCGAATCGGAAGAAGACGATGGCAGCATTTGACCTTGAAGAACAGGAACAGATTTCCCAGATCAAGGGATGGTGGGAAGAGAACGGCAAGCTGGTGACCACCCTTGCGGTGGCCGCGGCGCTGGCCTCCGTTGGCTGGCAAGGCTGGAACTGGTACCGCGGCAAGCAGGGGACCGAGGCTTCGGCGCTCTACGCTGTGGTGCAGCAGGCCGCCGGTGAGCAGAACGCCCAGAAGGTGCGTGAGGCGGCCGGGCAGATCATCGACAAGTACAGCGGCACGCCCTACGCAGACCTGGCGGCGTTGATGTCCGCGAAGGTCCAGAGCGACGCGGGCGACCTCAAGAACGCCCGGGTCCCCCTGGCCTGGGCCGCGGAAAAGGCTAACGATCCGACTCTGCGTAACATTGCGCGGCTGCGTCTGGCGACGGTCCTTTTCGATGACAAGGCCTACGACGAAGCGCTTGCGCAGCTGCAGGCGCCGGTGGATGCGGAGCTTGGCGCCCGTTTTGCCGACCTGAAGGGTGACATCCTGGTTGCCCAGGGAAAGCCTGCGGAAGCCCGAGTCGCTTACAAGGCGGCTGTGGATGCCCTCAGCACTGCGGTCAAGCCTGAATCCTCGACCCTGCGTGAGATCGCCCAGGCCAAGCTCGATGCCATCGGGGGGGCGCAATGACCCCCGCCCGTGTGGCCGTAGCGGTGGCAGGGGCACTGCTGCTGGGCGCGTGCTCTTCCCTGAACCCCTTTGCATCCGACAAGAACAAGCTGCCTGCTCTCAAGCCGCTGAACGACGGTGTCCGGGTCTCCGAAATGTGGAAGGCACGGGTTGGCGCCTCCGGCCCCTACGTGCTGCAGCCCGCGGTCAATGGCAACGCGGTGTTCGCCGCGGCAGCCGACGGCGATGTGGCGCGTCTGGAGGCAGGGCGCAGCACCTGGAAGGTCTCGATCAATGGTGCGGTGTCTGGCGGAGTCGGCAGTAACGGGCAGATCGTCGTGGTCGGCACGCCCAAGGGCGAGGTCGTCGCGCTGGACGCCAAGACGGGTCAGGTCAAGTGGCGTGTCCAGGTGAACGCGGAGATTCTTGCTGCACCTGCCGTGTCTGACAATCTGATCGTCGTCCGCAGTGCGGACAGCCGGCTGTTCGGACTGGATCCGCAGGACGGCCGCCGTCGCTGGACTTACCAGCGCACCAATCCGGCCTTGTCCCTGCGCAATTCGGCGGGAGTGGTGATCGAAGGCGCCGCCGTTTTTGCCGGCTTTCCCGGTGGCAAGCTGGTGGCCGTCAGCGCCGCCAATGGCGGCCTGATGTGGGAGGGCACCGTGGCGGTCCCGCGTGGTGCGACCGAGCTTGAGCGCATGGCCGACATCACCAGCCTGCCGGTGCTGAGCTCGCGCGCAGCGTGTGCCGTTGCCTTCCAGGGGCGCATCGCCTGCTTCGATACCGCCAATGGCTCGACCCTGTGGGCGCGTGACCTATCCAGCTCCCGTGGTCTGGACATGGATTCGCGATACGCCTACGTGACCGACGAGAAGGGGGCCGTACACGCCCTCGACCTGAGCACGGGTGCCAGTGCCTGGAAGCAGGATCAGCTGGCCGGCCGCAATGTGACCCGTCCGCGCGTCTCCGGCGGTTATGTGGTGGTGGGGGACGGTGAAGGCTATGTGCATCTCCTGCGCAAGGACGATGGCGCGATGGCCGGGCGGCAGCGTGTCGACTCCAGCCCCATTCTTGCCGACATCCAGCGCAGTGATGGCGAAATGGTCATCCAGAGCAAGGATGGCAATGTATATGGCCTCGGCCTGAAATAACGGAGTTCCCGACGCGTGAAGCCAACCCTGGTTCTGGTAGGTCGCCCCAATGTGGGCAAGTCCACCCTGTTCAATCGCCTCACCAAGACCCGTGATGCTCTCGTTGCCGATTTCCCCGGTCTGACCCGCGATCGACGCTACGGCCTCGGCCGGGCTGCCGAGCGGGAGTTTCTGGTCGTCGATACGGCCGGCTTCGATCCCGTGGCCAAGGACGGCATCGTTCACGAGATGGCGAGGCAGGCCGAGCAGGCAATTGCCGAAGCCGACGCCCTGCTGTTCATGGTGGATGCCCGCGCGGGCCTGACCCCCCACGACGAGCAGATCGCCGCCCGTCTGCGTCGTTCAGGCCGCCCGACCTTCCTGGTGGTGAACAAGGCAGAAGGCATGAACCGGGCGATGATCTCGGCCGAGTTTCATGCGCTGGGCATAGGAGAGCCGCTGTGCGTGTCGTCGGCCCACGGTGACAACGTCACCACGCTGATGGAGTTGATCCTCGAGTCCTTCCCGCAGGACGACGATGACGATGTGCCGGCCGAGAAGGGCCCGCGGGTCGCGATCGTCGGGCGGCCCAACGTGGGCAAATCCACCCTGGTCAACACCCTGATCGGCGAGGAGCGGGTCATTGCCTTCGACATGCCGGGTACCACCCGTGATGCGATCGAAGTGCCCTTCGAGCGTAACGGGCGTCACTACACGCTGATCGACACGGCGGGCCTGCGCAAGCGCGGCAAGGTGTTCGAGGCCGTCGAGAAGTTCTCGGTGATCAAGACCCTGCAGGCCGTGGAGCAGAGCAATGTGGTGGTGCTGGTGCTGGACGCCAGCCAGGACATCTCCGAGCAGGACGCTCACATCGGGGGCTTCGTGGTCGAGGCCGGCCGTGCCCTGGTGGTGGCGGTCAACAAGTGGGACAGCGTCGACGACTATCGCCGTCAGCGTATCAAGGAAGATATCGCCCGCAAGCTGCCTTTCCTGGGCTTCGCACGTTTTCTGTATGTGTCGGCCTTGAAAGGGCAGGGCATCGTCCCCATGTTGAAGGCTGTCGATGGGGCCTATGAGGCGGCGATGACCAAGCTGGCCACGCCCAAGCTGACGCGTCTGCTGCTCGATGCCATCGTGCGCCAGCAGCCGCCCCGTCACAATGGCTTCCGTCCCAAGATGCGCTACGCGCACCAGGGGGGGATGAACCCGCCGATCATCGTCGTGCATGGTGCCGCGCTTGACCATGTGCCACCGTCATACGTACGCTATCTGGAAAGAACCTTCCAGGAAGCCTTCAAATTGCAGGGGACGCCGTTGCGGATACAATTCAAGTCATCCAAGAACCCCTTCGCAAGCAAGGATTGAAGAACCGATTTCCACACCACCGAGCTGCTTGCCGTACCGGATGTGGCGGTGCAGCAAATGGCTCTATAATTATTCCAAACTAAAACCATAGAGGTTCTAAAAATGAGCAACAAGGGGCAACTCCTCCAAGATCCGTTCCTCAACGCGCTCCGCCGTGAGCACGTGCCGGTTTCGATTTACCTTGTGAACGGGATCAAGCTGCAGGGGCAGGTCGAGTCTTTCGATCAATACGTTGTCCTGTTGAAGAACACCGTGACCCAGATGGTCTACAAGCACGCCATCTCCACCGTGGTGCCGGCGCGCCCTGTCAATATCCAGCAGGAACAGAACGAGGCAGCAAGCTGAGTTCCCTCGCCCCCTTGCTGTCCGTGAGCCATCTGAATACTGGGTGGCGGCGTGTTTGACCGACCGTCGTCCGGAAACCGCGCGGTACTGGTGCAGGTCGATTTTGGCCAGGGCGGAATTGAAGAGCGCCTTGCCGAGGTCAGCTTGCTCGCCAGCAGTGCTGGAGCGGTGGTCGTCGGGGTGATCCAGGGGCGTCGTCAGGCGCCTGATCCGGCCCTGTTCGTAGGCAAAGGCAAAGCAGAGGAAATCGGGTCGCTGGCCCAGATGAGCGGTGGTGACATCGTGATCTTCAATCACGACATCACTGCAGCCCAGCAGCGGAACCTCGAGCGTACCCTCAACTGCCGGGTCATCGACAGGTCAGCGCTCATCCTCGATATCTTCGCCCTGCGTGCGAAGAGCCACGAAGGCAAGCTGCAGGTCGAACTGGCTCAACTGCAGCATTTGTCCACCCGCCTCGTCAGGGGCTGGACTCACCTTGAGCGTCAGAAGGGTGGTATCGGCCTGCGTGGTCCAGGCGAGAAGCAGCTCGAAACAGACCGCCGCCTGCTGGGTGAGCGGGTCAAGCTGCTCAAGGCCCGGCTCAAGGTGCTGGAGCGCCAGCGTGCCGTGCGCAGGCGGGCGCGAGAGCGTCGCGACGTGCTCAGCGTGTCTCTGGTGGGCTATACCAATGCGGGCAAGTCCACCCTGTTCAATGCACTGACCAAG
This sequence comes from uncultured Zoogloea sp., assembly GCA_937967645.1. GTDB lineage: Bacteria > Pseudomonadota > Gammaproteobacteria > Burkholderiales > Rhodocyclaceae > Zoogloea. The sequence goes on along the minus strand of CALBTT010000228.1, from coordinate 5,899 downwards.
GCCGGGGCCTACGCCGCCGATCAACTGTTTGCGACCCTCGACACGACCTCCCGTCGACTTTTCCTTGGTGAAGCCGGGAACATCGTGGTGTCTGATACGGTCGGATTCATCCGTGACCTGCCTCATTCCCTGGTGGCCGCATTTCACGCCACGCTGGAGGAAACTGTCTCTGCCGACCTGCTGCTGCATGTGGTCGATTCGTCGAGTGACGACAGGGAAGGGCAGATCGCTGCCGTGAATGGTGTTCTGGAAGAGATCGGAGCCGGGCAACTGCCTCAGATCCAGGTGTGGAACAAGATCGACCAAAGCCTGGCGAGTGCGGAAGTCCAGCAGGACGCTTGTGGTAACATCTCGCGCGTTTTGCTCAGCGCCAGGACTGGAGAAGGTCTTGACCTGCTCCGACAGGTCCTGGCCGACGTCGCCCAGAAACACAAGGCATCCCTGGCGGCTCTTGCTGTGCAGCATGAGTCGTCGTTTTGAAGTATCCCAGTGAGTCTACTTCCGGAGCGGATTAAACCGTGATTTCAGGCATTCTCATGTCCCTCAACGATCCCCGGTGGGGGAACCGTGGCGGTGGCGACAACCGCGGCGGCGGCGATAACCAGGGGCCCCCCGATCTGGAGGAGCTCTGGCGCGACTTCAATCGGCGCCTGTCCGGCATGTTTGGTCGCAATGGTGGCCCCGGCGGCGGTGATGGTGGCCCCGGCGGCGGTGATGGTGACGGCCGCGGCCCCGGGCCCGAGTTTTCCTTCCGCCAGTTCGGTGGTGGCATTGGACTCATCGCGGCCTTTGCCGCAGTGATCTGGCTGGCCAGCGGCTTCTATATCGTCGATGCCAGCCAGCGCGGCATCGTGCTGCAGTTCGGCCGCTTCCAGGAAGCCACCGAGCCTGGCCTGCGCTGGCGTCTGCCTTACCCGATCCAGAGCCATGAGCTGGTCAATCTGACCGGTGTGCGGACGGTCGAGATCGGCTACCGCGGCTCCGAGCGCAACAAGGTCCTGAAAGAGGCCCTGATGCTCACCGACGACGAGAACATCGTGAACATCCAGTTTGCGGTGCAGTACGTCCTCAAGGACCCCCAGGCCTATCTCTTCAGCAACCGGAACGCCGACGACTCGGTGATCCAGGCGGCTGAGACCGCCGTGCGCGAAATCGTCGGCAAGAGCAAGATGGACTTCGTGCTCTACGAGGGTCGTGAGCAGGTCGCCGCCAATGCCCAGAAGCTGACCCAGGAGATCCTGGATCGTTACAGCACCGGCATCCAGGTCAGCAAGGTCACCATGCAGAATGCCCAGCCGCCCGAGCAGGTGCAGGCGGCATTCGACGATGCCGTGAAGGCAGGGCAGGATCGGGAGCGCCAGAAGAACGAAGGCCAGGCCTACGCCAATGATGTGATCCCGCGTGCCCGCGGTGCGGCCTCCCGTCTGCTCGAAGAAGCCGATGCCTACAAGGGACGCGTAGTGGCTCAGGCAGAGGGTGATGCCTCCCGCTTCAAGCAGGTGTATGCCGAGTATGCCAAGGCACCCGAGGTGACCCGCCAGCGACTTTACCTCGACACGATGCAGCAGATCCTCTCCAACACCAGCAAGGTGATGGTGGATGCCAAGGGTAACGGCAATCTGCTGTATCTGCCCCTCGACAAGCTGATGCAGGCCACTGCGGCGCCGGGCAGTACGCCGGCTGGCGAGCCGGCCCAGTTGCCCCGTGCGGCGACCCCGGCGGCGGCTGACAATACGATTACGCCGCCCAGGGCGGATGCACTCTCCGGGGAGTCCCGCACCCGTGAGACCACGCGCAACCGTGAGCGAGGTGAACGCTGATGCGAGAACGTCTGTCTTTGCTGGCTGGAGCGGGGCTGTTTGTGGCGGCAGTGCTGTCCATGTCCCTCTTTACCGTCGATCAGCGCCAGCATGCGCTGGTGTTCCAGCTGGGTGAGGTCAAGGAGCAGATCAGCGAGCCGGGTCTGCACTTCAAGATCCCGCTGATCCAGAATGTGCGCTACTTTGATCGGCGCATCCTGACCCTCGACACCTCGGAGCCCGAGCGCTTCATCACCTCCGAGAAGAAGAACGTCCTGGTGGACCTGTTTGTGAAGTGGCGGATCGTCGATCCCAAGCTCTACTACATTTCCGTCGGCGGCGATGAGACCCGTGCCCGGACCCGTCTGGAGCAGACCGTCAACGCGGGGCTCCGTGAGGAGTTCGGCAAGCGCACCGTGCATGATGTGGTCTCCGGTGAGCGTGACAAGATCATGGACGAGATGCGCCTGAAGGCCGACCTCGACGCCCGCAAGATCGGTGTGCAGATCGTCGATGTGCGGCTGAAGAGGGTGGATCTGCCTGCTGAAGTCTCCGAGTCCGTCTATCGGCGGATGGAAGCCGAACGGAAGCGGGTTGCCAACGAGCTCCGTTCCCAGGGTGGTGCCGAGGCTGAGAAGATCAAGGCCGATGCCGACAAGCAGCGCGAAGTGATCCTCGCCGAGGCCTACCGTTCGGCCCAGATGGTCAAGGGTGACGGGGATGCCAAGGCCTCCGCCATCTACGCCCAGGCTTTTGGCCAGAGTCCCGAGTTCTACGCGTTCTACCGCAGCCTCGAGGCTTACCGGAACAGCTTCAAGAACAAGTCCGACGTGATGGTCATCGAGCCCAACTCCGAGTTCTTCAAGTACTTCAAGGGCGCTGGTGGCCGTAGTGCGCCGGCGGCTGATTCCGGCAAGCACGGAAAGTAATGGGTCGTACGCTGATCCTGGCCTTCGCGCTGATGTTCGTGCTCGAAGGCGTCATCCCCTTTATCGCGCCAGCAGTCTGGCGCGAGACTTTTTCTCGCCTGCTCCGGCTGGCGGACGGCCAGATCCGCTTTGTGGGTCTGGGGTCGATGCTGCTCGGCCTCGTCATCCTGATCGTTTTTTCCTGAGGCGCCATGCCCATGTTGCGTTGGGTTCTACCCGAATACATCCAGGACGCGCTGCCTGCCGAGGCGGCCAAGCTGGAAGACCTGCGTCGTCGTCTGCTCGACACCTTCCGCCTGAATGGCTACCAGTTGGTGGCTCCGCCGCTGCTCGAGTACCTTGAGTCCCTGCTCACCGGAGCAGGTCAGGACCTCCAGCTCAAGACCCTCAAGCTGGTGGATCAGCTCTCCGGGCGCACGATGGGCGTCCGCGCGGACATCACGCCTCAGGTTGCGCGCATCGACGCCCACCTGCTCAATCGCAAGGGTGTGACCCGCCTTTGTTATTGCGGCACGGTGGCGCACGCTGTGCCGTCGTCGCTGACCGCCACCCGTGAGCCGCTGCAACTCGGTGCCGAGATCTACGGTCACGCCGGGCTCGAGGCCGACGCCGAGGTGATCCGCCTGCTGGCGGAAGTCCTGTCGATCGCAGGCGTTGGCACGTCCCGTATCGATCTGGGGCACGTGGGGTTGTTCAAGGCCCTGGTGCGTCTGAGCGGCCTGCCTGCCGACCGGGAGGAGCCGCTTTTCGACTGTCTCCAGTCCAAGGATCTGCCTGGTCTGCGGGATCTGCTGCAGGGTGTGCCCGAGGCCGTACGCCAGGGCTTGCTGGCCCTGCCCACTCTCTACGGTGACGCCGCCGTCCTGGCCAAGGCCCGTGGCCTGCTCCCCGAGGATGCCGAGATTCGCTCGGCGCTGGACGACCTGGAGGCGCTCGCCGCCGGGCTGGGAGATCTTCCGATCAGTTTCGACCTTGCCGATCTGCGCGGTTATCACTATCACAGTGGAGTGGTCTTCGCCGCGTACGGCGGTCGTTCTCCGGTCGCGCTGGCCCTCGGTGGGCGTTACGACAGCGTGGGTCGCGCCTTCGGGCGGGGCCGTCCCGCTACCGGTTTCAGTCTCGATCTGCGCGAACTTGCCGCCCAGGTGGCCGATCCGGTGCAGGCCGGGGCGATCCTCGCCTCGGGTGCCGGCAGTGACGGATTCCGTGAGGCGGTAGCCGCGCTGCGCGAAGCAGGGGAAAATGTTGTTATTGAATTGCCCGGCCATGAAGGCACGTGGCGCGAGGCCGGCTGTGACCGGCGTCTGGTTCTGCGGGGCGGTGCCTGGCAGGTTGAACCGCTTCAGGGAGAGTAATTAAAAATGGCAAAGAACGTAGTTGTGGTGGGCACCCAGTGGGGTGACGAAGGCAAGGGCAAGATCGTCGACTGGCTGACCGATCAGGCCCAGGGCGTCGTCCGCTTCCAGGGTGGTCACAACGCGGGGCATACCCTGGTGGTTGGCACCACCGAGTACAAGCTGAATCTGGTGCCGTCCGGCATCGTGCGCGAAGGTGTGCAGTGCTACATCGGCAACGGTGTGGTGCTCGACATCCATCACCTGCTCGAGGAAGTGCGCGGCCTGGAAGCGGGCGGTATCAAGGTGCGTGAGCGCCTCAAGATCAGCCCGGGCTGTCCGGTGATCCTGGGTTATCACTCGGCCCTGGACCGTGCCCGCGAGGCGCGCAAGAGCGCCGGCGACAAGATCGGCACCACCGGCAAGGGCATCGGCCCGACCTACGAAGACAAGGTGTCCCGTCGCGCCCTGCGCGTCTATGACCTGTTTGATCCCCAACGCTTCGCCGACAAGCTCCGGGAAGTGCTGGACTATCACAACTTCGTGCTGACCCAGTATCTGGGCGCGGAAGCCGTCGAGTTCCAGACCGTCTTCGATCAGGCGATGAAGGACGCAGAAGAGATCCGTCCGATGGTCACCGACGTGTCGGCTGACCTCTATGCGATCAACAAGGCCGGTGGCAACCTGCTGTTTGAAGGCGCTCAGGGCACGCTGCTGGACATCGACCACGGCACCTATCCCTTCGTGACCTCCAGCAACTGTGTGGCGGGTCAGGCCGCGGCCGGCTGCGGCGTGGGCCCCGGTCGCCTGCATTACGTGCTGGGCATCACCAAGGCCTACTGTACCCGGGTCGGCGGCGGTCCTTTCCCCACCGAGCTGGACTTCGAGACCCCGGGCACCCCGGGTTATCAGATGTCCACCGTCGGCCGCGAGTTCGGTACCGTGACCGGTCGCAAGCGCCGTTGTGGCTGGCTCGACCTGGCGGCCCTGAAGCGCTCGATCATCATCAATGGCGTGTCCGGCCTGTGCATCACCAAGCTGGACGTGCTGGACGGCCTGACCGAGCTGAAGCTGTGCACCGGCTACATGCTGGATGGCAAGCGCGTCGACCTGCTGCCGATGGGGGCCGAAGAGGTCGTCCGTTGCGAGCCCATCCTGGAAACCATGCCGGGCTGGAGCGGTACGACCTTCGGTGCGCAGACCTGGGATGCGCTCCCGCCGGAGGCCCGCGCCTATCTGCACCGGATCGAGGAGATCTGCGAGATTTCCATCGATGTGATCTCCACCGGCCCGGAACGGGACGAGACCATCCTGAAGCGCCATCCGTTCGGCGCCTGAGCCGTTTCGGTCTGTCAGAGGCCGACATGAAACCCCGGCAAGTCCCGTTACGGGATTTGCCGGGGTTTTTCATTGGGGGAGAGGAAGGGCGTGCGCTGTGAGCGTCGTGTGCGAATGGCGCTCCGAGAGCTCAGCATCGGCCGTACAAAAGCAAAAGGCCGGTCATTTTTCAATGACCGGCCTTTGCCTGAATCTCTGGTGCCCAGAAGAGGACTCGAACCTCCACGCCTCGCGGCACTAGTACCTGAAACTAGCGCGTCTACCAATTTCGCCATCTGGGCAACGAAGGCATCATTATAGATCAAAATTAGATCTACGCAAGCTCTTTTTGAAGTGCGGCTGAAATATTCTGTGTTGCTGCCCTGAAGTGCAGGGGGGACTGTTGGCGGGGGTATGAAAGCAAAAGGCCGATCATTTTTCAATGACCGGCCTCTGCCTGAATCTCTGGTGCCCAGAAGAGGACTCGAACCTCCACGCCTCGCGGCACTAGTACCTGAAA
>CALBTT010000227.1 GCA_937967645.1 uncultured Zoogloea sp. | reverse complement strand
CACTATGGTTAGCGAGCTAAGAGGTCGGGGGAAGGTGAGTTTGCCGGGGGCTTACCACCAAAACGCAGCCCGGCACACGCAAAACGGCCCGACCTCTTTACGAAGTCGGGCCGTTTTTCATTCACTTTCCAACTGACCGCATCAAACGGCACGCCGATCAAGCCTAGAGGAAACAGTCGTCCGGCAGAACCTCAACCTGCAGGTCGTTATCCTTCGCAAAATTCTTCAGGAAATTATAGGCAAGGGGCTCGATGTCATGAATGCGTGCATCGACCAGAACCGTCTTGTCGCCGCGCAGATTGCATGCAGGACGGACGTAAGGTGAATAGGTCATGCGGTGGTCTGCGCCAAATGCCGACATGATCCCGCACAGACGATCCGCCCAGTCGCTGGGGCGGAACGTCCTCCCGTCGCTGGTGCGACCCACAATCACGAAGTTATCGACCTTAGGAATCATGCCAAATCTACAAGATTAATCACTACGAAAAAAGGCAACATCCGACTCAAGCCGACCCAGCGCGGGCCCCAATGCAGCCCGCTTCAATCATCAAACGGAAACCGACTCCTTCCAGAGGTAGCGCCTTACAAAGCCCGGAAAGCCGGCAACGGCAAAGAGACATGCCGCCACGACATAAAACTCCCAGCTTTGCCCATAGGCTGAGCCGTAAGCCCCCACCTCCAGGCCTCGAAACACCAGCAAGGCCAGCGCGAAAAGAATCGCTACCTCAAGGACGACCACCACACCAGGCTTGGCAAGCTTCCTGGGAAACACGCCCAGAAAGCGCCTCTCTGCAAAAAAAGGAAGATTGGCCAGAACGCAGAGAAGCGCAATCACTCCCAAGGTTCCGGCCATCATCGCTTCTCCTGTCCCTCAGCGCCTTTTACAGCGAACCGAGCAGGGAATACGCACACAGCGACATCAAGGTCTGCGGCATCAAGCCGAGCACCGCGATAGCCACGCCATTCATCGACAGCAGCACACGCATGTCGGCAGAGGCCGCCAGCGGGGTGGAATCGACCGGCTCATCAAAGAACATCACCTTGACGACGCGCAGGTAGTAGAAGGCGCCGATCAGCGACATCACCACCGCCAGGATCGCGATCCAGATGTAGCCGGCCGCAACCACGGCCTGGAGCACAGAGAACTTGGCGAAGAAGCCGATGAAGAAAGGAATACCTGCCATCGAGAACATCACCATGGCCATCACGCCAGCGAACCAGGAGCTGCGCTTGTTGAGGCCCTTGAAGTCATCCAGGGTCTCGGCTTCGAAGCCGGCACGGGACAACAGCAGGACGACACCGAAGGACGCCAGGCTCATCAGCACGTAGGAGACGATGTAGAACATCGAAGAGCTGTAGGCATTGAGGGCGAAGTGGCGGTCACCACCGACCACGCCGGACATCAGGCCGAGCAGCATGAAACCCATGTGCGAGATACCGGAGTAACCCAGCATCCGCTTGATGTTGGTCTGGGCAATGGCAGCGAGGTTACCGAGGATGATCGACAGCACGGCCAGGAACATCAGCATCGACTGCCACTGGTCAGCCAGCTCGAACAGGCCATTGACGAGCAGACGCATGGACATGGCAAAGGCAGCCAGCTTCGGAGCCGAGGCGATGAACAGGGTCACCGCAGCCGGGGCGCCGTGATAGACGTCCGGAATCCACATGTGGAAGGGCACCACACCGAGCTTGAACGCCAGACCCGCGACGACGAAGACCAGGCCGAACATCAGGATGGTGCGATTGGCCGCCTGGTGGTAGATGGCCTGAGCGACGCCGGAGATCTCGAGGGTACCCGTGGCACCGTAGACCATGGAAATACCGTACAGCAGCAGACCGGAGGCCAGCGCGCCCAGCACGAAGTACTTCATGGCCGCTTCCGTTGCCCGCGCGCTGTCACGCTGCAGCGCAACCATCGCATACAGCGACAGGGACAGCAGCTCAAGACCCAGGTAGATGCTCAGGAAGTGATTCGCGGAGATCATGACCATCATGCCCAGCGTGGCGTAGATGGCGAGCATGTAGTACTCGGTCGATTCGATCTTGCGGTCCTGCATGTAGCCACGCGAGTACACCAGCACGATGGCCACCGAGAAGTACACCATCAGCTTCAGGAAGTCGCCCATCAGGTCATCGACGTACATGTTGCTGAACGTGAAATTGACCTGCCCGTCCATCGTCATGATGGTGACGGCAGCGGCCCCCACCAGCGTGAACTGGGTGAGGAAATAGACGATGTTCCGGGAATCCCTGACGAACGTACCGATCAGGAGAATCGCGAAGGACATGGCTACGACGAATAGTTCAGCCGCCGCCGGGTAAAAATCAGGGATAACAAAGTTCATCTTCAGCCCACAATCCGAAGGGTTTTTCTCATTGACTCGGTGTCAGAGCTTGCTCGCTGCAACATGCTTGAGCAGATCGTTGACAGACGCGTGCATGACTTCCGTGACCGGGAAGGGATAGATACCCATCACCAGAACGCAGATGGCAAGGATCGCGAGGAACACAAACTCCCGGTTGTTGATGTCGGTCAGCTCGGAAACATGGTGATTCGTGATGGGACCGAACACGACGCGCTTGTACATCCACAGGGTGTAGGCAGCACCGACGATCAGGGTCGTAGCCGCGGCAAAACCCACCCAGAAGTTGAACTGAACTGCACCCAGGGCAACCATGAACTCGCCCACGAAGCCCGAGGTAGCCGGAAGACCGGAGTTCGCCATGCTGAACAGCATGAACAGGGCAGCAAACTTCGGCATCACATTGACGACACCACCGTAGTCGGCGATCTGGCGTGAGTGCATCCGGTCATACAGCACACCGATACACGCGAACATGGCGCCCGACACGAAACCGTGGGAGATCATCTGAACCAGCGCACCCTCCATACCCAGCGGGTTGAAGATGAAAAAGCCCAGGGTCACAAAGCCCATGTGGGAAATCGAAGAGTAGGCCACCAGCTTCTTCATGTCGGTCTGGACCAGGGCCACGAAACCGATGTAGATGACAGCGATCAGCGACAGCGTGATGATCATCGGCGCGAAGGCCTGGCTGGCATCCGGGGTGATCGGCAGGGAGAAGCGCAGGAAACCATAGGCACCCAGCTTCAGACCGATGGCCGCCAGCACGATGGAGCCGCCGGTGGGCGCTTCCACGTGAGCATCCGGCAACCAGGTATGCACCGGGAACATCGGGATCTTGACCGCGAACGACGCCAGGAAGGCCCAGAAGATCAGGGTCTGCGCATCCATGCCGAGCTTGAGTTGGTGCCAGTCAAGGATGTTGAAGCTGCCACCGGACTCCATGAACAAATAGAGCAGCGCGATCAGCATCAGCAGCGAGCCGGCCAGGGTGTAGAGGAAGAACTTGATCGCCGCGTAAACCCGGTTCGGACCGCCCCAGACACCGATGATGATGAACAGCGGAATCAGCGAGGCTTCGAAGAAGACGTAGAACAGCACGCCGTCGAGGGCCGAGAAGATGCCGTTGATCAGGCCCGACATGATCAGGAAGCCGGCCATGTACTGCGCCACCTTGACCTGGATGACTTCCCATCCGGCAATCACCACGATCAGCGTGATGAAGCTGTTGAGGAGGACGAAGAGCACCGAAATGCCGTCCACACCCAGGGCGTAGTAGATGTTGAAGCGCGGAATCCAGGCATAGGACTCGACGAACTGCATCGCGCTCGTGGTGACATCGAAGCCGGTGTAGAGCGGAATGCTGACAGCAAGACCCGCCAGCGCGAAGAACAGCGCCACGAATCTTGCGGCCGACGCATTGCGGTCGGAACCTGTGGCGAGTGCCAGCAGGCCACCAACGATCGGAACCCAAATCGCAAGGCTGAGGAATGGAATACCCGTCATCTCTACTTTCCGTTCTATGCACCGCGAGCGGCGCTCAAGTCCTAAATCTCTATAACCCTTGATCGATGGGTCGGGCTTATCCGCGGTTGAACCAGAAGGTCAGCAGGATGAAGACGCCGATGATCATCGAAAACGCATACTGGTAGATGTGCCCGCTCTGGAACAGCTTGGAGAGCTGGGCGATGAAACCGACAAACTTCGCCGAGCCATTCACCACCATGCCGTCGATCAGGGCCTGATCACCGACCTTCCACAGACCGCGCCCCAGCAGACGGGCGCCACCGGCAAAGACCAGCTCATTGAAGCGGTCGAAGTAGTACTTGTTCTCCAGCAGGGTGTGGAGGGGCTTGAAGGTCCGCATGATGGCCGCCGGAATGGCCGGAGCAACCATATAGAAGACGTAGGCCAGCAAGACACCCGCCATCGCCAGGGCGAAGGGCAGCGAGGTCAGACCATGGATCGCCATGGCAGCCGCACCGTGGAACTCCTCACCCAACTCGTGCATCACGCCATGGGCTTCGCTCATGTGGATGACCTTGTCGAAGAAGCCGCCAAACAGCATCGGCTCGACGGTGAAGTAACCCACGATCACCGAAGGAATCGCCAGCAGGGCGAGCGGCACGGTCACCACCCAAGGGGACTCATGGGGCTTCTGGCCAGGCGCCAGGCCATGGTGATGCTCGTCCGCGTGGTCGTCGTGATGATCGTCATGGCCGTCGGCGTGTGCATCCGCGTGCGCATTGCTGTCGTCGTGAGCGTGGTGGTCATCATGGGCCTTGCCGAAGCGTTCCTCGCCGTGGAAGACCAGGAAGTACATCCGGAAGGAGTAGAACGCCGTCACGAACACACCAACGATCACGCAGAAATAAGCGTAGCCAGAACCCGGAAGATGCGACAGCTTCACCGCCTCGATGATCATGTCCTTGGAGTAGAAGCCGGACAGAAAGGGGAAACCGATCAGGGCCAGCGAACCCAGCAGCGAAGTGAACCAGGTGACCGGCATGTACTTCCAGAGGCCGCCCATGTTGCGCATGTCCTGGTCGTGGTGCATGCCGATGATCACGGAGCCGGCGCCGAGGAACAGCAGCGCCTTGAAGAAGGCGTGAGTCATCAGGTGGAACACCGCTGCGGAGTAGGCGGACACACCCAGGGCCACGGTCATGTAGCCGAGCTGGGACAGGGTCGAATAAGCCACGACGCGCTTGATGTCGTTCTGGACGATGCCGAGGAAACCCATGAACAGGGCCGTGGTTGCACCAATCACCAGCACGAAGGAAAGCGCCGCTTCAGACAGCTCGAACAGCGGAGACATCCGGGCAACCATGAAGATGCCAGCGGTCACCATCGTCGCTGCGTGGATCAGCGCGGAGATCGGGGTCGGACCCTCCATGGAGTCAGGCAGCCACACATGCAGCGGCACCTGGGCCGACTTGCCCATCGCGCCGATGAACAGACCAATACAGATAGCGGTGATCAGCGGCCAGCCGGTGGCCGGCACGGTCATGGACACCAGGGAATCCGCCTTGGCGAAGACCTCCGCGTAGTTCAGGCTGCCAGCGTAAGCCGCGATCAGACCGATACCCAGCAGGAAGCCGAAGTCACCGACCCGGTTGACCAGGAAGGCCTTCATGTTGGCGAAGATGGCGGTCGGGCGGGTGTACCAGAAACCGATCAGCAGGTAGGACACCAGACCCACTGCTTCCCAGCCGAAGAACAGCTGCAGGAAGTTGTTCGACATCACCAGCATCAGCATGGAGAAAGTGAACAGGGAGATGTAGCTGAAGAAACGCTGGTAGCCAGGGTCCTCGGACATGTAGCCGATGGTGTAGATGTGCACCATCAGCGACACGAAGGTCACGACCAGCATCATCATGACCGTAAGCGTGTCGATCAGGAAACCGACTTCGAAGGTCAGCCCGCCGCTGGTCGCCCAGGTATAGAGGGTCCCGTTGAAGGCGTTGCCCGCTTGCACGTCCTGGAAGACGAACAAGGAAGCCACGAAAGAAACGGCAACACCCAGAATGGTGACCGTATGGGCACCTGCACGTCCGACCACCTTACCGAACAGACCGGCAACGATAGCGCCGAACAAGGGTGCCAGGGGTACCAACAGATAGAGCTTCTGCATCCCAGTCATCGAACGCTTCCTTATCCCTTGAGACTATCCAGGTCATCAACGTGAATCGTCCGCAGATTGCGGAACAACGCAACGAGAATGGCCAGACCGATGGCGGCTTCGGCCGCTGCGACGGTCAAAATGAAGAAAACAAAGATTTGACCCGCAGCGTCCCCGAGATAGTGGGAGAACGCGATGAAGTTCATATTGACGGCGAGCAGGATCAGCTCGATGGCCATCAGCAGAACGATCAAATTCTTGCGATTAAGGAAGATCCCGACGATACCGATGGAAAACAGTATCGCCCCGAGAATCAGATAATGAGACAACGAAAGCATTAATACCCCCCCTGACGATCGTCAGCAGAATTTTTCAGTCTTTTTCTGCACGCATCGAAACGATGCGCACACGATCGTCACGCTTGACTGCAACCTGAGCAGCAGGATCGACAACCTTCACGTTGTTACGCTTGCGCAGGGTCAGTGCGATTGCGGCAATCATTGCAACCAGCAGAACAATGGATGCAAGCTCGAACGGATACACGTACTCGGTGTAGAGAAGGCGGCCCAGCTCCTTGGTATTGCTGTAGCCCTCGCCCGGATCAGCCGGCGCCGGCATGCCTTCAAGGCCAAAGTACTTGCCGCCGAGGACGATGGCCATCTCGACCACCATCAGCAGACCGATCACTGCACCGACTGGCAGATAGCTCCAGAACCCTTCACGGATACGATCAAGGTTGATGTCCAGCATCATCACGACGAACAGGAACAACACCATCACCGCGCCCACGTAGACCATCACCAGAGCGATGGCGAGAAACTCCGCGCGCAGCAGCATCCAGATACCACCCGCCGTAAAGAACGTGAGAACGAGGAAAAGGGCTGCATGCACCGGGTTGCGCGCAGTGATCACACGCAGCGCAGAGAGCACCAGGACCGTCGAAAAGAAGTAAAAGACTACTGTCTGGAAATCCATATACGTGACCCGCAAAGAAGATTTGGCTCGTGTGCTGTCGCCTTAGCGATACTTGGAATCGGCTTCCCGATCCTTGGCGATCTGCGACTCGTAGCGGTCTCCGACTGCCAGCAGCATCTGCTTGGTGTAGTAGAGATCGCCCCGCTTCTCTCCGTGGTATTCGAAGACCCGGGTTTCAACGATCGCATCCACCGGGCAGGCTTCCTCGCAGAAGCCGCAGAAAATGCACTTGGTCAGATCGATGTCGTAACGGCTCGTCCGACGGGAACCGTCATCACGCTGCTCTGATTCGATGGTGATCGCCATCGCCGGACAGATCGCCTCGCACAGCTTGCACGCAATGCAGCGCTCCTCACCGTTGGGGTAACGGCGCAAGGCATGCAGCCCGCGGAAACGCGAACTCTGCGGGGTCTTCTCTTCAGGGAACTGAACCGTGATCTTCCGTGCAAAGAAGTGACGGCCAGTCAGGGCCATGCCCTTCAGCAGTTCCTTGAGAAAAAGACTGCCAACATAATCTTTCATAGAACCCATCTTCTTCTCCTCACTTCCAGATCGAGAACGGCGACATCACCCAGACAGCCACCACCACGACCCAGAACAAGGTCAGGGGGATGAACACCTTCCAACCCAGACGCATGATGTGGTCGTACCGGAACCGGGGGAAAGTCGCACGGAACCAGAGGAACAGGAACAGGATGAACGAGGTCTTGGCCACCAGCCAGAGGAAGCTGTCGGGCAGGAACCCCACCGGCGACAGCCAGCCACCCAGGAACAGGATGGAGGTGAGCGCCGAAATCAGGATCATGTTCGCGTATTCGCCGAGGAAGAACAGCGCAAACGCCATGCCGGAATACTCGACCATGTGACCGGCCACGATCTCGGACTCACCTTCCACCACGTCGAACGGAGCGCGGTTGGTTTCTGCGATACCGGAAATCAGGTAGACGATGAACATCGGAAACAGCGGCAGCCAGTTCCAGCTCAGGAAGCCGAAACCCCACTCGGCCCATTGGCCCCTGCCCTGCCCTGCCACGATCTCACTCAGATTCAGGCTGGAGGAGATCATCAGCACGCAGACCAGCGCAAAGCCCATCGCGATTTCGTAGGACACCATCTGGGCCGCGGCACGCATGCCGCCGAGGAAGGCGTACTTGGAGTTGGACGCCCAGGCCGCGATGATCACGCCGTACACTTCGATGGAGGTGACTGCGAGCAGGAACAACAGACCTGCATCGACGTTGCCGATGACCCAACCTTCGGAGAAGGGCACGACTGCCCAGGCGGCCAGCGCAGGACCCAGCGCCAGCACGGGGCCGAGGATGAAGAGGCCCTTGTTGGCACCGGACGGAACGATGACTTCCTTCAGCAGCAGCTTCACGCCGTCAGCGATCGGCTGCAGCAAGCCGCGCGGGCCCACGCGATTGGGACCGATACGGACCTGCATGTAGCCGATGACCTTGCGCTCAGCCAGGGTCAGATAGGCCACGCACAGGAACAGCGGCGCAATGATGCCGATGATCTTCAGCAGGGACCAGACGAGGGGCCAGGCGGGCCCGAACAATGCCGCAACCGGCTCGATGATGGATTCCATTACACCCGCTCCACGCTGACTTCACCATTGAGCGCCCCGAGCGGCGCGGTAAGGACATGGGCTGCAGCCAGTCGCACGCAACCGTCGGCAACACCAGCGTCCTCGACCAGAGTGACCACGACAGCTCCTTCGGCCGAGGCCACCTTGACCCGGGCACCGACGTCCACACCGATCTGGGCCAGCGTCGCCTTCGAGACCCGGGCCTGGGGCTCTGCCGCATCAGTGGTCTGCTGCAGCGGAGCCGACCGGCGGGCGATCGGATCAGCGAAATAGATCGGCACGTCCGAGACGCGCTCCAGCTTGCCCGACACAGTGCCGAGCTTCACTTCGATACCATGGACCGCATTGCCGAGCTTGCTCTGGTCGACATTGCCATCGGTACGAAGGACGCGCTTGCGCACATCTTCGACGCTATCGACCGAGAAACCTTCAAGGCCGAGCATGTCGCCGATGACCTTCAACACCTTCCATGCGGGGCGCGCTTCGCCACGCGGCTTGACGACGGCGTAGAAGGATTGGGCACGACCTTCGCAGTTCACATACGTGCCAGCGGTCTCGGTGAAGGGCGCAACCGGAAGCATCACATCCGCGTACTCGAGCGCAGCGGCAGACTTGAAAGCGCTCAGCACTGCCACCATCTCCGCCTTTGCGAGGGTACGCAGGGCGCTGCTACCAGCAGCGGAGTCGAGCTCCGGCTCCACGTTCAGCAGCACATAGGCCTTGAGCGGCGCAGACAGCATCTGCGCAGCATTGAGACCCTTGCCAGCGGCGGGGATCGCATTGACCAGATAGCCACCAACGCTGTTGGCGGCCTCACCCACGATGCCGAAGGAGGCCTTGGCAACGCGCGCGATTTCCTGGGCCAGCGCGTGCAGCGTGGCCGCATCCTTGTGCTGCTCAGCAAGGTTGCCCAGCCATACAGCGCTGCGACGGCCGGAGGCAAGACTCTCGGCAATGGCACGGGCGGCAGGATCAACGGACACCGCAGCCAGCGCCGCCGCATATTCACCGTTGTAAGCCTCACCGGAAATATCGATCAGGCTCTTCAGCACTGCGAGCAGGCTGGACGCCATTTCACTGGGCTTGACCTTCAGCGCATTGGTGACCGGCAGCTGCCAGTCATCAAAGGCCGGATTCAGCGCATTCACCTTGAGACCGCGCTTCGCCGCCTGGCGAACGCGCTGGGCGATGAGGGGATGATCCTTGCGGAAGAAACTGCCAACCACGAACAGACGGTCGAGGCTGCCGATCTTGCTGACCGGCATGCCCAGCCAGGGAGCGCCTTCACGCTTGCCATCGGCCGAGAAGTCGGACTGACGCAGGCGAAAATCGATGTTGCCGGACCCGATGCCGCGCACCAGGGTCTGGGCAAGCTCCAGCTCCTCAAGGGTGCTGTGCGGAGACACAAGGGCACCGATGGACGCTGCGCCGTGCTCGGCGGCAATCGACTTCAAGCCGTTGGCCACGTACTCGAGCGCAGTCGCCCAGTCGGTCTCTGCCCACTGGCCGCCCTGCTTGATCATCGGCTTGGTCAAACGCTCCCCGGAGGCCAGGGCCTCGTAAGAGAAGCGGTCCTTGTCGGACAGCCAGCATTCGTTGACGTCTTCATTCTCGAGCGGCAGGACGCGCTTGACCTGGTCATTCTTGATCTGAACGACGAGGTTGCTGCCGAGGGAGTCATGCGGACTCACGGACTTGCGCCGCGACATTTCCCAGGCACGGGCGCCGAAACGGAAAGGCTTGGAGGTCAGGGCACCGACCGGACACAGGTCGATGATGTTGCCCGACAGCTCGGTCTCGATGGTCTTCTCGACGAAGGGCATGATCTCCGCATGCTCACCGCGGAAGGCCTGGCCCAGTTCCATCAGGCCGGCAATCTCGGTGGTGAAGCGCACGCAGCGGGTGCAGTTGATGCAGCGGGTCATGTCGGTCGACACGAGGGGGCCGAGGTCCTTGTTGGAGACCACGCGCTTCTCTTCCTCGTAGCGGGACTGCACACCACCGTAGCCCACCGACAGATCCTGCAGCTGACACTCGCCGCCCTGGTCGCAGATCGGGCAATCCAGCGGGTGATTGATCAGCAGGAACTCCATCACACCCTTCTGAGCCTTCACGGCCTGCTCGGAGTGGGTCCACACCTTCATCCCGTTGGTGACCGGCGTCGCGCAGGCGGGCAAGGGCTTGGGCGCCTTCTCGACCTGGACGAGACACATCCGGCAGTTCGCCGCGATGGACAGCTTCTTGTGATAGCAGAAATGCGGCACATAGGCGCCGACCTGGTTGGCCGCCTCCATGACGGTGCTACCGTCAGGAACCTGCAACTGCTTTCCGTCAATTTCGATTTCTAGCATGTCGAGCCTACGCTACGTAAATCTTGCTGCCTTCGTGCTGAACATCCTTCGGCACGAGGCACTTCTTGTGTTCAATATGGAACGCGAACTCGTCACCGAAGTGCTTCACGAAACTCTGCACCGGCATGGAGGCCGCGTCACCCAGGGCGCAGATGGTACGGCCCATGATGTTGGCGGTAACGCTGTTGAGCAGGTCCAGATCGTCTGGACGGCCGAGGCCGTTCTCGATCCGATGCACGACCCGATAGAGCCAGCCGGTGCCCTCACGGCACGGCGTACATTGACCGCAGGACTCTTCAAAGTAGAAGTAGGAGAGGCGCTCGAGTGCCTTGACCATGCAGGTGGTCTCGTCCATCACGATCACGGCGCCCGAACCCAGCATCGACCCGCCCTTGGAGATCGAGTCGTAGTCCATGGTGCAATCCATCATCACCGAGGCAGGCAGCACAGGCGCCGACGATCCGCCCGGGATCACGGCCTTCAACTTGCGCCCGCCACGCACCCCCCCCGCCATCTCGAGCAGAGTGGAGAACGGCGTGCCCAGCGGGATTTCGTAATTGCCGGGCTTATTGACGTGGCCCGATACCGAGAACAGCTTGGTGCCGCCGTTATTGGGCTTGCCCAGCGCCAGGAAGGCGTCGCCGCCTTCACGGATGATGTACGGAATCGACGCGAAGGTCTCGGTATTGTTGATGGTCGTCGGCTTGCCGTACAGACCAAAACTGGCCGGGAACGGCGGCTTGAAGCGGGGCTGCCCCTTCTTGCCTTCGATCGACTCCAGCAGCGCGGTCTCTTCACCGCAGATGTATGCGCCATAACCATGGTGCGCAAACAGATCGAAGCTGAAGTCGGAGCCAAGGATGTTGTTGCCCAGCAGGCCCGCCTCGCGTGCCTCCTGCAGCGCCTCCTCGAAGCGCTCATAGACTTCGAAGATCTCGCCGTGAATGTAGTTGTAGCCTCGCTCGCAACCCATGGCATAGCCCGCGATGATCATGCCTTCGATCACGGTGTGCGGGTTGTAGCGGAGGATGTCGCGGTCCTTGAAGGTACCGGGTTCGCCCTCGTCGGAGTTACAGGCGATGTACTTGGCCCCGGGGAAGGCACGCGGCATGAAGCTCCACTTCAGGCCGGTGGGAAAACCTGCGCCACCGCGCCCGCGGAGCGCAGACTTCTTGACCTCGCTGATGATCTGATCCGCAGGGATCTTCTCCGCGATGATCTTCTTAAGCGCATCGTAGCCACCGCGCTTCACATAGTCAGCGAGCCGCCAGGTTCGGTCTCCATCGAGGCCGGAGAGGATAATGCCTTGTGAAGTCATTTTTTCAGATCAGCCAGGAGTTGGTCGATTTTCTCTTCGGTCATCCAGCTGCACATCCGGTGATTGTTCACAAGAAGTACAGGTGCGTCGCCGCAGGCGCCCATGCACTCACCCTCCTTCAGGGTGAACTGGCCATCCGCCGTGGTCTCGTTGAAGTCGATACCCAGCTTCTTCTTGATGTAATCAGCAGCATGGACACCGCCCGACAGCGCGCAGGGCAGATTGGTGCAGACGGTGATCTTCTTGGCACCGACGGGAGCGAGGTCGTACATGTTGTAGAAACTCGCCACCTCATAGACGGCGATTGCCGGCATACCCAAGTACTCGGCCACGAACTCGATGGTTTCGTTCGCCAGCCAGCCCTTCTCCTCCTGCGCAATGCGCAGAGCGCCCATGGACGCCGACTGCTTCTGGTCGGGAGGATATTTGGCGATCTCGCGATCGATTTTCTTCAGGGATTCCGGACTAAGCATTTTCGTATCTACTGTCTGCAGAATGTCGTTAAGGTCGCAGGCCGAGCCGACCGCATCAACGGTCGACGTCACCGAACACGATGTCCATCGTGCCGATGATCGCCACCACGTCGGCAATCATGTGCCCACGGGACATTTCATCCATGGCGGAAAGGTGCGCGAAGCCCGGGGAACGAAGTTTCAGGCGATACGGCTTGTTCGCACCGTCGGAGACGGCGTAAACACCGAACTCACCCTTGGGATGCTCCACCGCTGCGTAAACCTCACCCGGCGGGACGTGCATGCCTTCGGTGAACAGCTTGAAGTGGTGGATCAGCTCTTCCATATTGCCCTTCATCCGCTCGCGGGACGGAGGCGCAACCTTGTGGTTGGAAGAAATCACAGGACCAGGATTCTTGCGCAGCCAGTCGATGCACTGCTTCATGATGCGGTTGGACTGACGCATCTCCTCGATGCGGCAGAGATAGCGGTCGTAGCAATCGCCCTCGACACCCACCGGAATATCGAAATCGAGCTGATCGTAAACTTCGTAGGGCTGCTTCTTGCGCAGATCCCATTCGATACCGGAACCGCGCAGCATCACACCCGAGAAGCCCAGGGCGAGGGCCTTCTCCGGGGTCACCACGCCGATGCCAACCGTACGCTGCTTCCAGATACGGTTGTCGGTGAGCAGGGTTTCGTATTCGTCGACGTACTTCGGAAAACGCTGGGTGAAATCCTCCAGGAAGTCCAGGAGCGAACCTTGACGGTTCTCATTGAGCTCCTTGACTGTCTTGGCTGACTTCCACTTGGACACCTCATATTGCGGCATCCGGTCCGGCAGGTCGCGGTAGACACCACCGGGACGATAATAGGCAGCGTGCATCCGGGCACCGGACACGGCTTCATAGGCGTCCATCAGGTCCTCCCGCTCACGGAAGGTATAGAGCACCATGGTCATCGCGCCGATATCGAGCGCGTGGGTACCGACGGCCAGCAAATGGTTCAGGACGCGGGTGATCTCGTCGAAGAGCACGCGGATGTACTGGGCACGCAGGGGCACTTCCAGACCAAGCAGACGCTCGATGGACATGCAGTAGGCGTGCTCGTTGCACATCATGGACACGTAGTCGAGACGATCCATGTAAGGAACCGACTGCACCCAGGTACGGGTCTCGGCCAGCTTCTCGGTACCGCGGTGCAGCAGGCCGATATGCGGATCGGCACGCTCGACAACTTCACCGTCCAGCTCGAGAACCAAGCGCAACACCCCGTGCGCGGACGGGTGCTGGGGGCCAAAATTGATGGTGTAGTTGCGGATCTCAGCCATTGCCTACATTTCCATAATTTTCGTCGCGCACGATGCGCGGGGTGTTCTCACGCGGCTCAATGCTGACCGGCTGATAGACCACACGGCCCAGCTCCTGGTCGTAACGCATTTCCACATAGCCGGAAATCGGGAAGTCCTTGCGGAACGGATACCCGACAAAGCCATAGTCGGTGAGAATCCGGCGCAGATCCGGGTGGTTCAGGAAGACGATGCCAAAAAGGTCGAAAGCTTCACGCTCGAACCAGTTGGCACTCGGCCAGATCTCGCACACCGAATCCAGCATGGGAAAGGACTCGTCCTCGGCAAACACGCGGAGACGCAGTCGGACGTTCTTGCTGACGGAGAGCAGATGCACCGAAACCGCGAAGCGCCCGGGCTGCTCAACGCCTGCATAAGAGGAGTAATCCAGCCCAGTAAGATCGACGAGCTGCTCGAACTTAAGATCGGGATCATCACGCAGGAGCAAGGCTACGGCGGAGTAGTCACCTGCGGACACAACCAGGGTCAATTCGCCACTGGCCAGAACCAGGCTTTTGGCGCGCTCGCCCAGCTTCTCTGCCAGGACCTGGCTCAGACGCTCAAGTTTTTCACTCATGATGGTCAATGCTCAGCGATCAGCGGGCGATGGTGCATTCGCGCTTGATCTTGTTCTGAAGTTGAACGATGCCGTAAAGCAGCGCTTCTGCGGTCGGCGGACAGCCGGGCACATACACATCCACCGGAACGATCCGGTCGCATCCACGGACCACCGAATAGGAGTAATGGTAGTAGCCACCACCATTTGCGCAGGAGCCCATGGAAATCACCCAGCGCGGCTCCGACATCTGGTCGTACACCTTGCGCAGCGCCGGTGCCATCTTGTTGCACAGCGTGCCCGCAACAATCATGAGGTCGGACTGACGGGGACTGGGCCGAAATACCACGCCAAACCGGTCAAGGTCGTAACGAGAGCAGCCGGCATGAATCATCTCGACTGCGCAACAGGCGAGCCCGAAAGTCATTGGCCACAGAGAACCCGTACGAGTCCAGTTGATTACCGTATCAAGCGAAGTGGTAACAAACCCTTCCTTGAAAACACCTTCGATGCTCATAGAAACCCTCTATGCAACAAATTGTCCGCCGATGCAGTTCGACGAATCATT
Source organism: uncultured Zoogloea sp. (assembly GCA_937967645.1). GTDB lineage: Bacteria > Pseudomonadota > Gammaproteobacteria > Burkholderiales > Rhodocyclaceae > Zoogloea. The sequence continues at coordinate 77,299 of CALBTT010000227.1, read as the reverse complement.
CCCAGTCCAGCGCACCCTTCTTCCAGACATAGACATAGCCGAGCAGGAGAATGCCGAGAAAAACGATCATCTCGAAGAAACCGAAAAGACGAATGGATTCATCCGCTGCAATTTCCCGAAGAATGGTTGCCCAGGGAAACAGGAAAGCGATTTCGAGATCGAAAAGAATGAACAGAATGGCAAGAAGATAATAGCGGACATCAAATTTGATGCGCGCATCTTCAAACGGCTCGAAGCCGCATTCAAACGGGGAAAGTTTTTCTGCGTCGGGCTTGCTTGGTCCGAGGACCCACCCAGCCAAAATTGGAATAAAACCGAAAGCGGCCGCGAACAGGATAAAAACAAGAACTGGAAAGTAGGTTTCCAACATAGCTTGAGCTCCCGCAACCGACAGCACTATTTCTAGCTGCCTTCAAGCAAACGCCCGCGGAATGCGGGCGAACTGCGTATTTTTTTATGGTGCCGACGATGAGACTCGAACTCATACGGCTTTCGCCACTACCCCCTCAAGATAGCGTGTCTACCAATTTCACCACGTCGGCTCTACGTTTTGACGCTGCGCATTATAAGCCAATCACCCTGCAGCGCCAAGCATTACATATTTTTATCGAGGAATATCCTTGGCCTTCGAGGCATCCCCGGCCGGGGCCTCAGGAGCCGCAGAATTGGCCGCCGGAGCCGGCACCTGAACCGAAGCCCCCTCCATCACACTACTCGCCACCGGGGACTTGACACCCGCCAGATAGCTCAGGCTGAGACTGGTCACGAAGAACACCCCCGCAAGCACCCCGGTGGTGCGGCTGAGGAAATTCGCAGAGCCGGAAGAGCCAAAGAGACTGCCGGAAGCACCGCTGCCGAACGCCGCCCCCATGTCAGCCCCCTTGCCATGCTGCATCAGCACAAGACCAATCACACCCAGACCCGCCAGAACGTGCACGGTCAGAACAATTGAGAAAACCAGACCACCCATCACCATCTCCGTTAAATGCCGCTCGATACACGCGCAGCGGCCGCGCAAATAGCCAGAAAATTCCCGGCAACCAGGGACGCACCACCCACCAGCGCCCCATCGATATCCGGCTTATCAAACAGGAGCCCCGCATTATCCGCGGTGACACTCCCGCCATACAGCACACGAACCCCTTCACCCGGCCACCCCGCCGCCGAGAGTCGACCACGAATGAACACATGCATCTCATTGGCCTGCTCGGGCGTCGCCGTACGGCCCGTGCCGATAGCCCAAACCGGTTCATAGGCCAGCACGACGCCGGACGCTTGATCGGCAGGGAGCCCGCGGGTTACCGCATCGACCTGCTCCCCAACCACCTGCTCCGCCAGGCCGGACTCACGCTGATCGAGCGTCTCCCCCACACAGACGATGGGGCGCAGGCCAGCAGCAAGAGCCAACCGGAGCTTCTCGACAACCAGTGCATCGGACTCACCAAAATAGGCGCGACGCTCCGAGTGCCCTACGACAACCCATTCACACCCCAGATCCCGCAACATGGATGCCGAAATCTCACCCGTGTAGGCACCGCCGGCGAAGGCGGCAAGATTCTGGGCACCTAGACCGACCCCGCAAGCACCGAGCGCGGATGCAGCCTGGCCCAAATAGACGAACGGAGGACACACTGCGACGTCAACAGCATCAACGGGCGCATTCTCAACCACGTCCTGCAGCAGCAGCGCGTTGGCCGAGAGCGAGCCGTTCATCTTCCAGTTTCCAACTACAAGCTTTTTCCGCACGTCCGATACCGAAGCCAAATCCTTTGATTCTATCTCTGCAGCCATCTCAGGTCAAAACCGGACCCAGTGGCATCGCCCCACCGCACAACCCGGCTCAGGATTCAGCTTCCCGCCTCACGACATCCGCTATGCCGTGGGCGATGCGATCCACCCGCACCGCATCCTCGCCTTCAACCATCACACGCAGGAGCGGCTCAGTCCCGGAGGGCCGCAGCAACACCCGCCCTGCCCCGTCAAGCTCGACTGTCGCAGCGTCAACAGCATCCTGGATCGCCCCGTTGCCCACCCAGGAAAACCCAGGTTTGATCCTCACATTCACCAACTTCTGAGGATAAAAGACCAGATCGGCACACATCTCCTTGAGCGTCGCCTTCTCCTGCTGCAAAGCGGCCAGAACCTGGAGCGCCGCAATGATGCCGTCACCCGTGGTGTGGCGATCAAGGCAGATGATGTGCCCCGAGTTCTCCCCCCCCAACGTCCAACCCTTCTCATGCATCATTTCGAGCACGTAGCGGTCACCCACCTTGGCCCTCGCAAAGGGCAAGCCCAGCCTGCCAATTGCGTGTTCGAACCCGAGATTGCTCATCAAGGTCCCCACCACCCCATTGGCCTTGCCTCGACGGGCTGCCGCCTTGGCGATGACGTACAGGAGCTTGTCGCCATCATAGATCTCGCCGTCCGCATCGGCCATGATCAGTCGATCACCATCGCCATCCAGAGCAATGCCAAGATCCGCACCGCTTTCGAGGACAGCCTTACGCACACTCTCAGGTGAGGTTGCCCCCACACCTTCATTGATGTTGAGACCATTGGGGTCCACACCCACCAGGTGGAGTTCCGCCCCCAGCTCGTGAAATACCTTGGGTGCCACCATGTAAGCGGCCCCATGAGCGCAATCCAGGGCGATCTTCAAGCCTCGGAGATCAAGTTCGTTCGGGAAGGTGCTCTTGCAGAACTCGACGTAGCGCCCTCGCGCATCATCGATGCGCTTGGCCTTGCCCAGCCTGGAAGAGGGCTCACAGCCCATCGGCTCATCCAGCCGCTCCTCGATCTCCAACTCGACCGAATCGGGCAGCTTGGTCCCTGCTGCGGAGAAGAACTTGATCCCGTTGTCCTCAAAAGGATTATGGGAGGCGGAAATGACAACCCCCGCCTGCAGTCGCAAGGCTCGGGTGAGATACGCGATCGCCGGGGTCGGCAAGGGACCGGCCAGGTAAACATCGACACCAGCCGCCGAAAAACCAGCCTCCAGGGTGGACTCGAGCATGTAACCCGAAATGCGCGTGTCCTTGCCAATGATCACCGCTGGATGCTCTGAGGGCCTGAGACGCTCATGGGCAACGAGGGTCTTGCCTGCCGCATAGCCGAGACGCAGGCAAAAATCGGGAGTGATGGGCGCCTCCCCGACACAACCACGCACCCCATCCGTTCCAAAGTACCGTCGAGACATCTCTTCCTCACTGACATGCATTGCAGATGTAAAACCGGATTATCCCGGACTCATGCGTCAAGCGGCAGCCTCTAGCGCCTCCCAGACCCGAAGTGCATCACGAGTCGGTGCAACATCATGGGTTCGCACGATTCTAGCCCCACGCTCCACCGCGGCGTAGGCCGCCACAGCGCCCGCCACCATTCGCCCGGACACATCGCGACCGGTGACCTGGCCGAGCATCGTCTTCCTGGACATACCGACCAGCAATGGAAAACCCAGCCCCATAAATGCCTGCAACTCACGCAACATGGCCAGATTGTGCTCAAGCGATTTCCCGAAGCCAAAGCCCGGATCAAGCACGATCCGCTCCCGGGCAACCCCTGCAGCCTCCAGAAGCCCCACGCGGCCAGCCAGGAATCCAGACACCTCCTGACACACATCCGAGTAGTCCGGTGCCAGCTGCATGGTGCCGGGCTCTCCCTGCATGTGCATCACGCAGAGCGCGACCGGAGCCCCCACGACCGCCTCCAGTGCCCCGTCGACCCTGAACCCGGCGATGTCGTTGATCATGTCGGCCCCTGCATTGATGGCGGCCCTCATCACCGCCGGCTTGACGGTATCCACCGACAGCGGAACGCCGAATGAGGCCAGCGCTTCCACGACGGGCAATACACGATCAAGCTCCTCCTGCTCAGACACCGGCAGCGCTCCAGGCCTGGAGGACTCGCCACCGATGTCCAGCATGTCAGCCCCCTCCTCCACGGCAATCTCAGCAGCCCTCACAGCGGCGTCCAGCGTCATATGGCCGGGCGCCGAGAAGGAATCGGGGGTGACATTGATGATGGCCATGATGCGCGGCTTGCTCAGATCGAGCTTGAAGCGCCCGCAATCGACTATGGAAGACATGATTGGAATCCAGAAATAAAGAAGGCCGGTCAAAGACCGGCCCTTGAAATCAACCGAAACGCTCAGGCAGCAGGCGCTGCAGCAGTGGGCTCAGCCCCAGGCGTATCGTCACCGGAGCGCCGCGGCGGCACCGAGGAAGGCTTGGGAGGACGAGGGGCACGCCCGGCCATGATGTCGTTGATCTGATCCGCGTCGATCGTTTCCAACTCCAGCAGCGCCGCCGTCATTGCTTCGACCTTGTCGCGGCTCTCCTCGAGGATCCGGCGAGCCAGGGCATACTGCTGGTCAAGGATCCGACGAATCTCAGCATCGACCTTCTGCAGGGTGGCTTCGGACATGTTCTTGTGGGTCGTTACGGAGCGCCCAAGGAAAACCTCGCCCTCTTCCTCACCGTACACCATGGGCCCGAGATTGTCGGACATACCCCACTGCGTGACCATGCGGCGAGCCAGATCGGTCGCGCGCTGGAAATCGTTGGAAGCGCCGGTCGTCATCTGATTCATGAACAACTCTTCGGCGATCCGGCCACCGAACAGCACGGCGATGGTCTGCAGCAGACGCTCCCGATCCTGGCTGTAGCGATCCTGCTCAGGCAGCTGCATGGTTACACCCAGCGCACGTCCGCGCGGAATGATCGTCACCTTGTGAACCGGATCGGTCTTGGTCAGGCACTTGGCGACCACCGCATGACCGGACTCGTGGTAAGCGGTGTTACGACGCTCCTCCTCGGGCATCACCATGGAGCGACGCTCCGCGCCCATCATGATCTTGTCCTTGGCACGCTCGAAGTCGTCCATATCAACCAGGCGTTTGTTGCCGCGGGCAGCAAACAGGGCAGCCTCGTTGACCAGGTTGGCCAGATCCGCGCCGGCGAAGCCAGGGCAACCACGGGCCAGAACCAGTGCATCGACATCCGGCGCGATGGGCACCTTGCGCATGTGAACACGCAGGATCTGCTCACGCCCACGAATGTCGGGCAGCGGCACCACAACTTGGCGGTCGAAACGCCCCGGCCGCAGCAGCGCCGGGTCAAGCACATCAGGACGGTTGGTCGCGGCGATGACGATCACCCCCGACACCCCCTCGAAGCCGTCCATTTCGACCAGCAGCTGGTTCAGGGTCTGCTCACGCTCGTCGTTACCACCACCCAGGCCCGCGCCACGCTGGCGACCGACGGCGTCGATCTCATCGATGAAGATGATGCAGGGCGCCTGCTTCTTGGCCTGCTCGAACATGTCACGCACACGGGCCGCACCGACGCCGACGAACATCTCGACAAAATCAGAACCCGAGATGGAGAAGAACGGCACCTTCGCTTCACCCGCGATGGCCTTGGCAAGCAGTGTCTTGCCGGTACCCGGCGAGCCGACCATCAACACCCCCTTGGGGATATGGCCGCCCAGCTTCTGGAATTTGGTTGGGTCGCGCAGGAACTCGACCAGCTCGCTGACCTCCTCCTTGGCCTCGTCACAGCCCGCCACGTCGGCGAAAGTGACGGTGTTGGCACTCTCGTCGAGCATCTTTGCCTTCGACTTGCCGAAGGAGAAAGCACCTCCACGCCCACCCCCCTGCATCTGACGCATGAAGAACACCCACACGCCGATGAGCAGAATCATCGGGAACCAGGAGACAAAGATATTCATCAAGAAGGACTGCTCCTCCTCGGGCTTGGCTGCCGTGACCTTGACGCCATACTTCATCAGGTCGCCAACCATCCAGATATCCTGAACACCCGGGGTGTAAACGGTGACCTGGCGACCATCCTGGGTCGTGGCGCGTACGGTACGACCATCGACGACCGCCTTGGCAATCTTGCCCTGCTTGGCGTCCTCCATGAACTGGGAGTATTCAACCGAGTTTTGGGCGGTCTGCCGACTGTTGAACTGATTGAAGACGGTCATCAGCACCACACCGATAACCAACCAGATCGCGAGATTCTTGAAGAGATTGTTCAAAACGATTCCTTGAAAGCCCGTCAGGGGCCACAGCTTGATGGACCGATTCTATGTCCGATCGTTCGCTGGATCAAATGATGATGGCCATAGCGAAGCCCAATCGCACACGAAATTCGATCATGCATTGCAACATACTCACCGGAGCCCTGCCCCGAGCAGGTAAACCTCCGAGCTGCGATCACGGGAAGCCTGGGGTTTCCGTACGATCACGGACTTGAACACCCCTTCCATGGCCTTGCGGAACGCATCGAAGCCCTCACCCTGGAACACTTTCACGAGAAAACGGCCGGCCGGGGACAGATGCTGGCACGCGAAGTCGAGAGCCAACTCGGCCAGATACACCGAGCGCGCCTGATCGACTGACGGAATCCCCGAGATATTGGGTGCAATGTCAGACATCACCAGATCCACCTTGCGCTTACCCAGCAGCTCCTCGAAGCTCGCGACAAACGCCTCGTCGTGAAAATCCCCCTGCATGAACTCCACGCCATGGATAGGCTCCATCGGGAGCAGGTCGAGCGCAAACACCCGACCTCCACTGCCAACGCGGGAGATCGCGACCTGACTCCAGGAGCCCGGCGCGGCACCAAGGTCCACAACAACCATTCCCGGGCGAATCAGCTTGTCCTTGTCGTCGATTTCCATCAGTTTGTAGGCAGCCCGGGCCCTCAGGCCATCGGTCTTGGCGCGCTGGACGAACGGATCATTGACGTGCTCCGCCATCCACGATTTGCTGGTCTTCGAACGCTTCATCGCGGTACAATTACGCCCTTTTTTCAATGGGTTGTAAAATGATTGAACTTACGCCAGCCCAGCGGCGAGCGTTTCGCGCGCAAGCCCACCATATCCACCCCGTGGTGAGCGTGGCCAGCAATGGTCTCACGCCGGCCGTCCTCAAGGAGATTGACCTCGCCCTGCAGGCCCACGAGCTGATCAAGGTTCGCGTGTATGGAGAAGACCGGGCCCAGCGCGACACCATCATGGCCACGGTATGCAATGAACTCGGCGCCGCCTCGGTGCAACACATCGGCAAGACGCTGATCTTCTGGCGCGAGAAACGTGAGGTTGAGGCCACCGCCCGGATTCCCGCCGAGAAGCCGAAGCGCTCCACCGCCACCGCAAAGTCGGCCAAGGCACTTTCCGCCCGCCGCGGTGTATCGTCGCTCAACCGGGTCGCCCCCAAGAAAGACCGCTGGTTCCCCGCTCCGTCCAAGACCTCCCGCCGCTCCGACGACTGATCCCCCCGGCCTTGCCGCCCCTCTGGATCGGCAGCGCCGCAACACCTATGCCCGCAAGGGGCAAATCCTAGCGAAGACCGCGGGACTGAACAGCCACAAGCAACAGTCCCAGCAGGCTTTGCACCAGGTAGATCACGCTCGAGACGCCATGCCAGGCGGCGAAGCGGTCCCTCAGGGCACTTTCCATCACCTCCCGCGGCAGGGAGTCCGCCTTCAGCTGGGCCATGATCGGCTGAACACCGAAATAGCCCGCCACAGTCAGCAGCAGCATGAAAAGCACGAGCCAGAAAACCGGGCTCTTGAACGCCCCCCCGTTCTTGCGCAGGGCGACGAAGACCAGCAAATAGGCTGAGGCGGCCATGCCGATCCAGGCGACGTAGCCGAACATCTCCCCCGCCACCCGGCCGGCCAGCGCCCGATCACCGAGCACATGGAACAGCGTGGGCGCCGCGAGGTAGCCGATTGCCCACAAGGCCCCCACCCACAGGGTGATGGAGATGGCGTAGAGATGTTCTGCCAGCCGCTGCATCGTCAGACCGCCTGTTGCTGAACTAGACGTAACGGACGTCGATCAGTTCGAGCTCACGCACACCGCCCGGAGCCTGCAACTCGGCGACGTCGCCGGCAAACTTGCCGATCAGGGCCCGAGCGATCGGCGAACTGATGGCGATCTTGCCTTCCTTCACATCGGCCTCGTCATCGCCGACGATCTGGTAGGTCACGGTTTCACCCGTATCCAGATCCTCGAGCTCGACGGTCGCACCAAACACGCAACGGCCGTCGGCGTCGAGCAGCTTGGGGTCGATGATCTGCGCGTTGGAAAGCTTGCCTTCCACTTCGCGGATCCGCCCCTCGATGAAGCCCTGGCGCTCCTTGGCCGCATCGTATTCGGCATTCTCGGAGAGATCGCCGTGGGAGCGGGCCTCGGCGATCGCTGCAATCACGTTGGGCCGGTCCACCGTTTTCAGGCGCTGGAGCTCCTGACGCAGCTTCTCCGCCCCGGCAACAGTCACAGGAACCTTGTTCATGCCTTGGCCAGCTCCGCATGCAGGCTCTGGAGCGAATACGCCTCCAACCCGGACAGATGACGCATGCCCATGCACGCAGCGCGGGCTCCTTCGATGGTGGTGTAAACCGTCACCTTGGCCGCCAGCGCGCTGGTGCGAATGGAGCGCGAGTCGGTCACCGCCTGACGCTTCTCCTCCACCGTGTTGATGACGAGGCTGATCTCGTTGTTCTTGATCATGTCCACAATGTGCGGACGACCTTCGTTCACCTTGTTCACCGCGGACACCGGCAGGCCGGCAGCAGAGATCGCCGCGGCAGTGCCACGGGTCGCCACCACGGAGAAGCCAAGCTCGACGAGCTCGCGGGCCACCTCCACCGCCTTCGGGCGGTCGGTGTGCTTGACGCTGATGAAAGCCTTGCCGGAAGTCGGCAGGCGCACGCCGGCGCCCAACTGGCTCTTCACGAAGGCTTCGGCGAATGTGCGACCGACGCCCATCACTTCACCCGTGGACTTCATCTCGGGCCCCAGGATGGTGTCGACACCGGGGAACTTGACGAAGGGGAACACGGCTTCCTTGACCGAGTAGTACGGCGGCACGACTTCGCCGACAACACCTTGATCGTCGAGGCTGCGCCCCGCCATGCAACGCGCGGCGATCTTGGCCAGCGGCAGGCTGCAGGCCTTGGAGACGAAGGGCACGGTGCGGGAAGCGCGGGGATTGACCTCGAGCACATACACCACGGCGTCGTCACCCTCGCCCTGAATGGCGAACTGCACGTTCATCAGGCCACAGACATTGAGCGCACGCGCCATGGCTTCGGTCTGGCGACGCAGCTCGTCCTGCAGCTTCTTGGACAGGGTGTAAGGCGGCAGAGAACAGGCGGAGTCACCCGAATGCACGCCAGCCTGCTCGATGTGCTCCATGATGCCGCCGATCATGACGCGCTTGCCGTCGGAGAGGGCATCCACGTCCACCTCGGTGGCGTCGTTGAGGAAGCGGTCGAGCAGCACCGGGGAATCGTTGGAGACCTTGACGGCCTCGCGCATGTAGCGCTCGAGATCCTTCTGTTCGTGGACGATCTCCATCGCCCGGCCACCCAGCACGTAGGACGGACGCACCACCAGCGGGTAGCCGATCTCGGCTGCCAGGCGCACGGCGTCTTCCGGCGTACGGGCGGTACGGTTGGGGGGCTGCTTGAGGCCCAGTTCGAACAGCAGCTTCTGGAAGCGCTCCCGGTCCTCGGCCGCGTCGATCATGTCGGGGCTGGTGCCGATGATGGGCACACCGTTGGCTTCCAGGTCACGCGCACGCTTCAGCGGAGTCTGGCCGCCGAACTGCACGATCACGCCAACCGGCTTTTCCACCGCGACGATCTCGAGGATATCCTCGAGGGTCAGGGGTTCGAAGTACAGGCGGTCGGAGGTGTCGTAGTCGGTGGACACGGTCTCGGGGTTGCAGTTGACCATGATGGTCTCATACCCGTCCTCGCGCATCGCCATGGCCGCATGGACGCAGCAATAGTCGAACTCGATGCCCTGGCCGATCCGGTTCGGGCCGCCGCCCAGCACCATGATCTTCTTGTTGCCGGTAGGCTGCGCTTCGCACTCGTCCTCGTAGCTCGAGTAGAGATAAGCGGTGGACGTGGCGAATTCAGCCGCACAGGTATCGACACGCTTGAACACCGGGCGCACGCCCGCAGCATGACGATGCAGGCGCACCGAGGTTTCGTCGGTGCCGAGCAGCTTGGCCAGGCGGCGGTCGGCGAAGCCCTTGCGCTTGAGCTCGCGCAGCTCGGCGGCATTGATCCCCTTCAGGGAGCGGCCGGTCAGGGACTTCTCGGTCTTGATGATGTCTTCGATCTGGACCAGGAACCACGGATCGATGCGGGTCAGCGCCTGCACCTGCTCCAGGCTCATACCCTCACGGAAGGCCTGGCCCACGTACCAGATGCGCTGGGCGCCCGGATCACCGAGCTCACGCTCGAGGTCATCCTGATCGGCTTCGACCTCGTCCAGGCCATAGGCACCCGTCTCGAGGCCGCGCAGCGCCTTCTGGAAGGACTCCTGGAAGGTACGACCCATGGCCATCACCTCGCCCACCGACTTCATCTGGGTGGTCAGGCGGTCATTGGCCATCGGGAACTTCTCGAAGGCGAAACGCGGGATCTTGGTGACGACGTAGTCGATGGACGGCTCGAAGGACGCCGGGGTCGCACCACCGGTGATGTCGTTCTTGAGCTCATCCAGGGTGAAGCCCACCGCCAGCTTGGCCGCGACCTTGGCGATCGGGAAGCCGGTGGCCTTGGAGGCCAGGGCGGAGGAACGGGACACCCGCGGGTTCATCTCGATGACGATCATGCGGCCGTCAGCCGGATTGATGGCGAACTGCACGTTGGAACCGCCCGTATCCACGCCGATCTCACGCAGCACGGCGATCGAGGCATTACGCAGGATCTGGTATTCCTTGTCGGTCAGGGTCTGCGCCGGCGCCACGGTGATGGAGTCACCGGTGTGCACGCCCATCGGATCCAGGTTCTCGATGGAGCACACGATGATGCAGTTGTCCGCCTGGTCGCGGACCACTTCCATCTCGTATTCCTTCCAGCCGATCAGGGACTCTTCGATCAACAGCTCGTTGGTCGGAGAGGCTTCGAGGCCGCGCTTGCAGATCTCGACGAACTCTTCCGAGTTGTAGGCGATACCGCCACCGGTGCCGCCGAGGGTGAAGGACGGGCGGATGATGACCGGAAAACCGATCTCGACCTGGGCCTGGTGGGCCTCTTCCATGCTGTGGGCGATGGCGGAACGGGCGGAGCCCAGCCCGATCTTGGTCATCGCGTCCTTGAACTTGAGGCGGTCTTCGGCCTTGTCGATGGCCTCTTCCTTGGCGCCGATCAGTTCGACGTTGTACTTGGCCAGCACGCCATGCCGGGCCAGGTCGAGGGCACAGTTCAGCGCGGTCTGGCCGCCCATCGTCGGCAGCACCGCGTCGGGACGCTCCTTCTCGATGATGCGCTCGACCACCTGCCAGGTGATGGGCTCGATGTAGGTGACGTCGGCCGTTTCCGGGTCGGTCATGATGGTCGCCGGGTTGGAATTAACCAACACGACCTTGTAACCCTCCTCGCGCAGGGCCTTGCAGGCCTGGGCGCCGGAGTAGTCGAATTCACAGGCCTGGCCGATGATGATCGGGCCGGCGCCAATGATGAGGATGGTCTTGATGTCTGTACGTTTGGGCATGGTTCTTCAGGGGCAGGAAAGCGGATGAGCGGGGAAAGGCGCGCACTGGCGCGCCCGAGCGACGATCTGCTTCAGCCCTTCGCCTCCATCAGCGCAATAAATCGATCGAACAGGTAAGCCACGTCATGAGGACCGGGGCTGGCTTCCGGGTGCCCCTGGAAACAGAAGGCCGGCACATCGGTACGTGCCAGACCCTGCAGGCTGCCATCGAACAGGGACACATGGGTGGCCCGCAGGTTGGACGGCAGATTCGCCGTATCCACCGCAAAACCGTGGTTCTGGCTGGTGATCAGCACCTGACCGGAATCCAGGTCCTTAACGGGGTGGTTGGCGCCATGGTGGCCGAACTTCATCTTCAGCGTCTTGGCGCCGGAGGCCAGCGCCAGCAGCTGGTGCCCCAGGCAGATGCCGAAGGTCGGAATCCGCTTGGCCAGGATTTCCTGGATGGCCGCGATGGCATAGTCACAGGGCTCCGGATCGCCCGGGCCGTTGGACAGGAACACACCATCCGGATTGAGGGCCAGGACCTCGGCCGCCGGCGTCTGGGCCGGCACCACGGTCAGGCGGCAGCCGCGCTCGGCCAGCATGCGCAGGATGTTGCGCTTGACGCCGAAATCGTAGGCCACCACATGGAATCGCGGATTGGTCTGTTCCACGTAGCCCTTGTCGAGCTGCCACTCGCCTTCGGTCCAGGGATAGGAAGCGGTGGCCGAAACGACCTTGGCCAGATCCATCCCGGCCAGGCCGGGGAAGGCACGGGCCTGGGCCAGGGCGGCCTCGACGTTCAGCTCGGCGGCGGTCGCAGCAGTGACGATGCAACCGCTCTGGGCACCCTTCTCGCGGAGGATGCGGGTCAACTTGCGGGTATCGATCCCCGCGATGGCGACGATGTTCTCGGACTTCAGGTAGGCATCCAGGCTTTGCTCGCTACGCCAGTTGGACGCCACCAGCGGCAGGTCACGAATCACCAGGCCGGCGGCATGCACCTTGCCAGCTTCGCCGTCCTCGGCGTTGATACCGGTGTTGCCGATATGCGGATAGGTGAGCGTGACGATCTGGCGACAGTAGCTCGGGTCGGTGAGGATTTCCTGATAACCGGACATGGAGGTGTTGAACACCACCTCACCGGTCGTCGCTCCTACCGCCCCGATGCCTTTACCGTAAAACACCGTCCCGTCGGCAAGGGCAAGAATGGCGGGCGGGAAAGCTGACACGGCGAACTCCTCGGATCTTGTGATTGGACGTCAGACATGCGTACCGGACTGCGCCGGACTACACATGAAAAACGGGATCAGCCGCTGTGGCTATCCCGCTGAGAAACTTTCTAATTATAGCCCGAGACACGATTTCGGGCAAACCCGACACCACAACGCTGACAGGACGCTGACAACGGCACTCAGGATGTCCTGGCCCTGCGCAGCACACCCGCGAGCTTTCCCAGCTCCTCGAGCAGCACGGGAAACTCACGACGTACCGCAACCGCATCCGACTCTTTTCCAGCAATCTCGAGTCGCTGCGCCGAGGCCACGACAGCCACCGCATTGAAGACCCCCGCCGCCCCCTTGATCGAGTGGGCCACATTGCGCACACCAGGAAAATCCTCCGTCCGCACGGCCACATCCAGAGACTTGCGATTGCGGTCAAGGTCGCCGAAGAACAAGCCGATCAGTTGCTGAAGCGCCACCTCATCGCCGTCCAGCAACTCCCGCGTCGCCTGCAGGTCAGCAACCGCAACATCCGCACCGAAATCGATCACGGACTCGGAACCCGTGGCCTCATCCGCCTCTTCATCGAGCCCTCCGGTGACCCTGTCGACCACACCATACAGCTCCGCCGGCTTGATCGGCTTGGCGATGTAATCATCCATGCCTGCCATCAGGCAGCGATCACGATCACCCTGCATGGCATGGGCAGTCATGGCGACGATCGGCGTGGCCCGCCACTGCCCTCCGGCCGCCCAGCTCCTGCGGGCTTCCCGCGCCCGGATGGCCTGCGTCGCTTCGAGCCCCCCCATCACGGGCATCTGCACATCCATCAGGATCAGATCGAAACGCTCCCGGTCAAACAGTTCGATCGCCTCCTGCCCGTTGCCGGCCACCGTCACGGTGTGACCGACCTTCTCGAGCATCTTCACGGCGACCGTCTGATTGACCGGATTATCTTCGACCAGAAGGATCCTCAAGCGCGGAGCGGCCTTCGCCAAAGGCAGGCGGGACGCATGGGTCACCTCCGCCTCAAAGGCCAGGAATCGCGCCTCATCGACGGCGGTGCCATGAAGCGACAGGTTCAGGGCCTCCACCAACTCGTTGCGGGAAAACGGCTTGATGAGCCGCGCCCCCACCTTCAGGCGCTCGCACTTGACTGCATCCCCCCGCTGCGTGTTGGCATCCAGCAGCATGATCACCCGATCCAGCCTGGGCCACCCCTGGAAGTACTTTTCCGCCAGGGCATACCCCCCCGGCGCGGGCATCGCGGTCTCCATCAGGACCCAGTCGAAAGGCGTATTCGCCCTGCCCGCTGCAACGAGCGCCTCCTCCAGTGCGGTGCCGCTGTCAGCCTCCCTGACCTCCAGCCCGACCTCACGCAGCTGCCCGGCGAGACAGCTCCGCAACGCGCGGTTGCGAACACCGAGCAGGGCCCGCCGATGCCCCAAGGCCGGAGCACCAGCGGCCGACCCATGACCTACGCCCGCGCGCACACTGAAATGGAAGGTACTCCCCTGTCCGGGAGCGCTCTCCAGCGAGATCACACCGCCCATCAACTCGACAATGCGACGACTGATCGCCAATCCGAGACCCGTCCCGCCGTACTTCCGGGTCGTGGACTCATCGGCCTGGGAGAATGCATCGAACACCGTGGCATGCTTGTCCGCCGGGATCCCGACACCCGAATCCCGCACGGAGAACTGCAGGGTCAGCTCACCACCATCTTCCCGACCGCGCGCCACACAGAGCTCAACCTCCCCGCTATCGGTGAACTTCACGGCATTGCCGACCAGATTGGTCATGACCTGCCGGAGCCGGGTCGGGTCGCCGATCAGCACGGGCGGCACGTCAGGCGCGACGGCGTAGAAGCACTCGACGCCCTTCTGGTAGGCGCGCAAGGCCAGGGATTTCATCGTGTCGCCGAGCAGGTCCGCCAGCGAGAACTCCACCCGCTCAAGACTGAGATGTCCGGCTTCGATCTTCGAGAAATCAAGAACATCGTTGATGATGCGCAAGAGCGAGTCGGCCGAGCGCTTGACCGTCAGCAGATACTCCCTTTGCTCGGAGTCCAGCTGCGTATCGAGGGCCAGCTCGGTCATCCCGATGATGCCGTTCATCGGGGTGCGGATCTCGTGGCTCATGTTGGCCAGAAAATCGCTCTTGGCCCGATTCGCCGCCTCTGCCTGCTCCTTGGCGCTGAGAAGCTCCAGCTCCGACTCCTTGGTGTGGGTAACGTCCCAGTACGTACCCACCATGCGACTCCATCGCCCATCCGCACCACGACTGGACGCCTTTCCCCGGATCAGCATCCAGCGCCAGCCCCCGGACTTGGGGGCAACCCGGAACTGGGCTTCGAAATACTCCAGCTCACCGTGAAAATGGCGGACCAGCTGCTTGCGGATGTTCGCGAGATCTTCCGGGTGAACCAGTGGCAGCCAGGAGGAAAACTCACTCGAGCGCTCTTCAGGCGAGTAACCGAGACTCCGTCGCCAATAATCGTCAATGACGATTCCACCACCCACCAGATCCCAGTCCCACAGGCCGCCTTCAGTATTCTGCAGGGCCAGCTCCAGGCGCTCGCGGGTCTCCCGCAATGTACGCTCGGTCTTCTCCCGCTCAGCCAGCTGACCCGAGACAAAAGCGATCAGCTCCGCCGGCTCCGCGGCCCCGCCCGCAAACGCACGGGGACAACGCCCATCCTCGGCCAGCCCAGCCATGAGGGCTCTCAGGGCTCTACCAAGCTCAGCGTCGGCGGACGAAACAGGGTCAGGGGGATTCACTGGAGTTGCCGGACTCAAAGGTAAGAATGAAACAAGGCGCGCCAATACCCGGCGCGCCTGCCTGGGGATACCGTATCAACGGCATCACCCAATTCATCTTGAGCGCCCACGAGCACTCCGCAAAGCTCACTTCAAGCCAAGCACATCCTGCATGTCGAACAAGCCGGCTTCCCGCCCCGCCAGGAAACGCGCCGCCCGCAGGCTGCCGGTTGCGTAGGACATACGGCTGGAAGACTTGTGGGTGATCTCGATACGCTCGCCGATCCCGGCAAAGAGCACGGTGTGATCCCCGACGATGTCACCACCGCGCACGGTGGCAAATCCGATGGTCTGTCCATCGCGCTCCCCCGTCACGCCCTCGCGGCCATACACCGCACAGGATTCGAGATCACGCCCCAGCGCCTCCGCCACCACCTCGCCCATGCGCAGCGCCGTACCTGAGGGCGCATCCACCTTCAGGCGGTGATGCGCCTCGATGATCTCCACGTCGTAGCCCTCATTGAGGATCCGCGCCGCCATGTCGAGCAGCTTGAAGACGGCGTTCACGCCCACAGCCATGTTCGGCGCGAATACCACAGGAATGTCGCGGGCCGCCTCGGCGATGGCCGCCTTGCCCTCGGCCGAGAAACCCGTCGTACCGATCACCACCGCACAGCGGGCCTGACGGGCCAGTGCGAGATGCTGCAAGGTACCCTCGGGGCGGGTGAAGTCGATCAGGCAGTCCGCCTTGGCCAGGCCCTCGGCTACATCGCTGGTGATGGGCACGCCACACGAAACCCCGGTGAACTCACCGGCATCACGGCCGATGAACGGGCTGTCGGAGCGCTCAAAGGCCGCCACCAGCACCATGTCGTCCGCCTTCATGGTGGTCTCGATGAGCATACGGCCCATCCGGCCGGAGGCCCCGGCAATTGCAATACGAATCTGACTCATGGATTACCCCGGAATTGATCTTTTAGGACGTGCAAGCACGCCACCGCACAAGGCCCTCAGGGCTTGGCGGCGGGAGCCTTCGGCTGGTCAGCGGGGGCGGCTCCTTCGGGCTGGACGTCACCTTCCAGGCGAGCCAGCTTGCCACCCTCGAAAATCACCGCCAGCTTGCGCTCCTGCAACTCCCCCTTGCCCGGCTGGAAGCGATAGATGTAATCCCAGCGGTCGGCATGAAACACATCCGACAGCAGCGGAGCGCCCAGGACGAATCTCACCTGATCCCGGCTCATCCCCGGCTTGAGCTGGGAAACCATCTCCTGGGTTACAAAATTGCCTTGACGGACATCGATCCGGTAAGGCTTCACGAAATCGGTTACCGCAGAACAGCCGCCGAGGGCGGAAATCAGGATCGCTGCTGAGAGAAATGTGCGCATGACGTCTCGGGAAGGAGGAACCAGCCGCAGGGGCCGCATTCTCAACGAAGGTCGGAAACTATATCATACGGGGCTGGCCGCACTTTTGGCCTGCTTCTCCAGTTCTTCGGGGCCTTCATGTCCAGTAACTCTCAAAACCTCAAAAGCATCGGCCTCAAGGCGACCTTCCCGCGGCTCAAGATTCTCGACCTCTTCCAGAAGGCTGAGAACCGCCATCTGACCGCGGAAGACGTTTACCGCCTGCTGATCGCCGAGGAAATGGACATCGGGCTGGCCACGGTGTACCGCGTCCTGACCCAATTCGAGCAAGCCGGTCTGCTCGAGCGTCACTACTTCGAGTCGGGCAAGGCGGTTTTCGAACTCAACGAAGGCCACCACCACGACCATCTGGTCTGTCTTCAGTGCGGCAAGGTGGAAGAGTTCTTCGACCCGGAGATCGAGGAGCGGCAGAACCGCATCGCCGCCGAGCGCGGGTTCAGCGTCAGGGAGCACGCCCTCTACCTGTACGTGGACTGCAAAAAAACTGACTGCCCGGGCAAGCCGGGCAATGGCACCAGCTAGGCTTCCAGACCGAGCATTTCTGCCGCGTGCCGGCGGGTCGTGTCGGTGATCTGAACACCACCCAGCATGCGGGCGATCTCTTCGATGCGCCCGGTGTCATCAAGAAGAGAAACAGTCGACAGCGTCTGTCCGTCGCGGGTCTCCTTGGCGATGGACCACTGCCAGTCGGCCTGCGCGGCGACCTGCGGCAGGTGGGTCACGCACAACACCTGACGATCCTGACCCAGCTGGCGCAGCAGGCGTCCGACAATCTCCGCAACACGGCCGCCGATACCCACGTCCACCTCATCGAAGATCAGGGTAGGGGTTGCCCCGTTGCGGCTGGTGATGACCTGAATGGCCAGACCGATCCGCGACAGTTCGCCCCCCGAGGCGACCTTCGCCATGGGGCGCAGGGGCTGGCTGGCGTTGGCCGTCACCAGGAAATCGACGGACTCCAACCCCGAGCCACATCCCTCCTCCACGTCTTTCAGCGCGATCTCGAACACGGCTCCGGCCATCGCAAGGGACTGCATCGCCTCGGTAACCGCCGCCGACAGCTCGGCGGCCACACGACGGCGCGCCTCGGACAGGCTGCGGGCCACGCTCATGAAGGACTCCCGGGCAGCCGCCTCCTCCCGCGCCAGGGCCTCGGGATCCGACTGCCGCACCAGGCGCTCCAGGCGCCCACGGCTCTCCGCCAGCAGCTCCGGCAATTCATCGGGCGCCACACGGTACTTGCGGGCCGCCGCGGTGACGCTGTCGATACGCTGATCGATCTCCGCCAGGCGCGCAGGGTCCAGATCCAGACGGTCCCTGTAGCGCCGCAGGGCATGCACCGCCTCATCGAGCTGGATGCCAGCCCCGCTCAGCAGCTCCTGGATATCGGACAGCTGGGCATCATGCCGCGCCATGTCGGCCGTTCTGCTCAGCAAACGCTCCAGGCGGGGCAGGATGGCGTACTCGCCGTCCGCCAGATCCTCGAGCACCTCGGCACCGCCTTCGAGCAGACTCGCCGCATGAGCCAGGCGGAGCTGCTCCTGGTTCAGGGCGGCCCAATCATCGGGATTGAAGGCCAGCTCCTCGAGCTCCTTGACCTGCCACCCCAGCAACTCCCGCTCCCTCTCGGTAGACGAAGCGCCCTCCTCTGCCGCTTCGCGGGCACGCCGCCGGGCGGACCATTCACGGTAAAGACGGGACACCTCCCGCGCCGCGGACAGCAGGCCCCCGTGGGCGTCCAGCAAGTTCAGCTGGGCGTCGCTGCGCAGCAGGGCGTGATGGGCATGCTGGCCATGGATATCGGCCAGGAAGTCACCCGCCGCCCGCAACTGGGCGAGGACCACAGGCGTACCGTTGATCCAGGCCTTCGAGCGCCCGCCGCTCTCGACGACGCGACGCAGCAGGACCACCTCGTCGTCGACCGCCAGGGCCTGCTCGACCAACCACTGGCGCAGGGGCCCCTCAGCGGGCAGATCGAACTCCGCCACGATCTCGGCCCGGGCGCGGCCCGACCGCACCGCCCCTGCCTCCGCCTTGCCTCCCAGGGCCAGCCCCAGGGCATCGAGCAGGATGGACTTGCCCGCCCCGGTCTCGCCGGTGAGGGTGCCGAAGCCAGGCCTGAAATCCAGCGCGAGCTGGTCGACGATCACAAAATCGCGGATGGAGAGATGACGCAGCATGACGGAAAACGAAGTGAGGAACGCAACCGGTCAGGTATGCCGGGGCGTGGAGCTCCAGTGCAGTTTTTCGCGGAGCATTGCAAAGTAGCTGTAACCCACCGGGTGGAGCAGACGCACCCGGTAGGGAGAGCGCGTGATCTGGACGGTATCACCGGCGCGCGTGTCGTAGCGGGTCTGGCCATCGAAATGAACCCGCGAATCGTGAGGCGGCAACAACACGATCTCGATGCGACAACGATCCGGCAGCGTGATCGGCCGGGCCGTGAGGGTGTGCGGGCACATGGGCACCAGCGCAATGCCATCCACGCTGGGATGCAGGATGGGCCCGTTCGCCGACAGGGCATAGGCGGTCGAGCCGGTCGGCGTCGAGACGATCATGCCGTCGGAGCGCTGCGTATAGACGTATTCACCATCGATGCGCAGATCGAACTCGATCATGCGCCCCAGGTCGCCCTTATTGACCACCACATCGTTGAGCGCAACGGTGTGAAAGACCCGGCGCCCATTACGCAGCACTTCTGCATCGAGCAGCACCCGGGTTTCTTCCGTATAGCGCCCCTCGAGAATCTCCCCGACCTTTTCGAGTGCAACATCTCTCGAGATATCGGTCAGAAACCCCAGGCGCCCCTGATTGACGCCCACCAGCGGGACATCGAATTCAGCCAGCCGGCACGCACTATTGAGAAGGGATCCGTCACCACCCAGCACGATGGCCAGATCGGCACGCACGCCGATCTCCTCATAACTGGCCACCGTGAAGCCGGATGTCAGTCCGGTGGAACTGGCGGTCCCCTGCTCGATCAGAACAGACAGGCCCGAGCCACGGAGGTAACTCGCCAGGCGCAGTACCGCTTCGGCCACTTCCTGGCTCTGATACTTGCCGATCAGCGCAATGGTCTTGAACTCACAGGTCATGGAATGATTAAACCACATTCTTTATTAAGACCGCGCGCCGCGCCGCCAAAAGCGCGCATTCGGTTACTCTTGCGCTTCTCAGCACGGCCTGCCTTCCTTAGAATCCGGTGGTAGCCCTGAATATAAAGCCATGACCAGCCTCGACCAACGCTCGCAAATCCTGCTCAAGACACTGGTGGAGCACTACATCGCCGACGGCCAGCCCGTGGGGTCGCGCGCCTTGTCTCGCCACTCCGGCCTCAAGCTCTCTCCGGCAACGGTACGCAACGTCATGTCCGATCTGGAGGAGCTCGGCTACATCACCAGCCCGCACACGTCCGCCGGACGGATCCCCACCGCCCGGGGCTACCGCTTCTTCGTGGACAGCCTGCTGACGGTGCAGCCTCTCGGCGCCGGACAGGTGCAGGAGATCAAGGGCCACATCCAGCCCGGTGAACCCCAGCGCGTCATCAACGCCGCCTCCCAGTTGCTGTCGGGGCTGACCCATTTCGCTGGCGTGGTCGTCTCGCCGAAGCAGGACGTGACCAAGATCCGCCAGATCGAGTTCGTCAGCCTCTCCGAAAAGCGCGTGCTGCTGATCCTCGTCACCACCGCCGGCGATGTGCAGAACCGCATCTTGTTCACCAAGCGCGCCTATTCCTCCTCCGAGCTCGTCAGCGCCGCCAACTATCTCAACCAGCACTTCGTCGGCCTGGCCTTCCAGGAGATTCGCAACCGCATCCAGGACGAGCTCAAGCAGTTGCGCACCGACATGACCGAGCTGATGAGCGCCGCGGTCGAGGCCAGCTCCGAAGCGCTCGAGGAAACCCAGAGCACCTACGTCATCTCGGGCGAATCCAACCTGCTCGACGCCGAGGACCTGTCCTCCAACATGGCCCGCCTGCGCGAGCTGTTCAAGCTCTTCGAGCAGAAGACCGGCCTGATGCAGCTCCTTGACGTCTCCAACCGGGCCCAGGGCGTCCAGATCTTCATCGGCGGCGAGAGCGGCCTGAGCCCGCTGGACGACTGCAGCGTCGTCACCGCCCCCTACGAGGTGGATGGTCACCTCGTCGGCTCGATCGGCGTCATCGGCCCCACCCGCATGGCCTACGAACGGGTCATTCCCATCGTCGACGTCACCGCACGCCTCCTCACCAGCGCCCTGTCGGGCCAGAACACCTGACCCCGGAAGTTCATTCATGACGCGATTCTGGCAAGAGCCAGCGTTCACCCATGGCACGCCAGCCCGTACGGGCGTGCTGCTGGTCAACCTCGGCACGCCCGCTGCGCCGACCGCCGCCGCGGTGCGCCCCTACCTCAAGCAGTTCCTCTCCGACCCCCGGGTTGTGGAGATCCCTCGGCTCGTCTGGTGGCCCATCCTCAACGGCATCATCCTGCGCACCCGGCCGGCCAAGTCGGCAGCGAAGTACGCCAGCGTGTGGACACCTGAAGGCTCACCGCTCAAGGTACATACGGAAAAGCAGACCAAGCTGCTGGCTGGCTACCTGGCCGATGCGGGTCACCGCACGCTGCTCATCGACTCCGCGATGCGCTATGGCGAACCCTCCATCCGCAGCCGCCTCGATGCCATGCGGGCCGCCGGCTGCACCCGCATCCTCGTCGTCCCGCTGTATCCGCAGTTCGCCGCCAGCACCACGGCCACCGTGATGGACGAAGTCGCGGACTGCCTGCGACATTGGCGCAACCTGCCCGAGATCAGGTATGTCCGCAGCTTCGGTGACGACCCCGGCTACATCCAGGCGCTGGCCGCATCGGTGCGGGAGCACTGGCAGCGCAACGGGCAGGCCGACAAGCTGGTGCTGAGCTTCCACGGCATTCCGCGGCGCTCCCTCGACCTGGGCGATCCCTATCACTGCGAATGCCACAAGACCGCCCGCCTGCTCGGCGAGGCTCTGCAACTCCCCAAGGAACGGCTGGTCGTCAGCTTCCAGTCGCGCTTCGGCAAGGCTGCATGGCTGCAGCCCTATACCCAGCCCACCCTGGAGGCCCTCGGGCAAAGCGGTACGGCATCGGTGGATGTGATGTGCCCAGGCTTCGTATCCGACTGCCTGGAGACCCTCGAAGAGATCAACATGGAGTGCCGCGAGGCCTTCCTCCATGCCGGAGGCAAGCGCTTCGAGTACATTCCTTGCCTCAACGAACGGGACGACTGGATCCACGCGCTGACCCAGTTGAGCCTTCGCCACCTGGGCAACTGGCTGTCGGACGCGCCGACCAGCCCGGCTCAGGCCGAACTGCAGCGGTCACGCGCCATCGAGCTTGGCGCCACTCGATAGCGACACCCGGAACAAGGAGAGGACAAGACCGTGAGACTGATCCTGCGTTGGATCCTGAACGCCGTCGCACTGATGCTGATCCCGGGCATCATTGGCGGCATCCAGGTCGAGAGCTACACGGCTGCCCTGCTCAGCGCCGTGCTGCTGGGCTTTGTGAATGCGATCATCCGGCCGGTGCTGATCCTCATCACCCTGCCCATCACGCTGCTCACCCTGGGATTGTTCACACTGGTGATCAATGCCCTGATGTTCTGGAGTGTCTCCGGAATCGTCGAGGGCTTCGTGGTGCAGGGGTTCTGGACGGCGTTCTGGGGCGCCCTGATCTACAGCATCCTCACCGGCCTGGTCAGCCTCGCCCTCGGCGACAAGGACTGACCCCGGACCGCCCAGGCGCCTGCCCTGGCCTAGCCTCCAACCGCAGCTACGGGCGCCCTGCGGCGGGGCGTCCGACGCCGCACAGCCCCCGGATCGAAAGCCCCGACCAGCTTGCCCAGGGCCGAAGACCGCGCATCCATGGCCATCCGGAAGGCACCGTCTTCGCCATACTTCTTGACCGAGAACTTGACCCGCTTGCGCCGGCCATCGGGTAAGGGCCATGAAGCCACCCAGAACCAGCGTTGCTTCTCTTCCGGCAAGTCGCGTGTTTCGGACGCGCAGTAGCGGCATACGCCCACCACACCTGAACGGTTGTTCTTCTTGACGATGTTGGAATACTCCTGCATCGACAAGGGAGGATGCTCGGCAATGATCTGATCCCGGTATTCCTTGGCAGCCGTGAACGAGCGCTGCTTGCCCCCGAAGATCCCGTCACTGAAGTGCTTGCGGTAGATCACGCCGCGCCGCTGGATCGTCACGAGCCACCCGTGAGTCCGACTGGTCTCGTTGTCGACCCGGCTGATTCCATACGTACTGCCTCGGCTCACAGGCCACCTCCTGTCCGTTCCGCGAAGGCCTCGCGGCTCCAGGGGAGATTTCGGCCGCCCTCAGGGAAACTTTAGACGGATTCCAGCGAGGCCTGCAGCGCCGCAGCACGACGTTGCCACTCCTTGAAAGCGGCGGTGGCGACCCCATCATGACGTCTACACCTCATTCCAACGGAAGCACCATGAACCACGCCCTGCTAGTGCCCTGCCCCCAATGCCACACCCTGAACCGGGTGCCGGTGGAACGCCTCCAGGACGGCGGTCACTGCGGCCGCTGCCAGGCCGGGTTGCTGACTAGAACGCCCGTGACGCTGGATGCGCAGCACTTCGACACCCACGCCGGACAAAGCGACCTGCCCCTGCTGGTGGACTTCTGGGCCCCTTGGTGTGGCCCGTGCAGAAGCATGGCTCCGGCTTTCGAGGCAGCCGCAGGCACGCTGGCTCCGCGCGTCAGGCTGGCAAAGGTGAATACAGAAGAAGAACAACGACTGGCGGCGCGCTTTGGCATCCGCAGCATCCCGACCCTCATCCTGATCCACAAAGGTCAGGAGCTGGCGAGACAGAGCGGCGCCCTCGGGCAGGATCAGATCGTGCGCTGGGCGTTGGCGCACCTGCCTGCAGCGCGCTGAAGGGCACGCCGGCTCAATTGTCGACCAGCTGGAGCTCCATGCCGAAGCCGCTCACGGTGATCCGCTCGGCCGGCGGACCATCCTTGGAGAGCTCACGCTGGGCCTGGCCCAAGCGGCGGGCCACGATGGTGATGAGGCGGCTCCTGAACGCCTCCTGGCACTCGTCCGTCGCGAGCGACAGGGCCGCCGGATTGATCTCGAGGTACACGGTGCCCGTGGTGGCCACGGCTGTACTCACCTGGCGGTGATCCTGCTGATCCAGATAGGCCAGCTCCCCGAACACCTCACCGTAAGCCAGCTCGCAGACCCGATGCCCGTCCACTGACACCTCGACCCGCCCATCCACGATGATGCCAAAGCGCTGATCCGCGTCGCCCTCGCGAACCAGGAGGGTGTTCGCCTCCACCTTTCGCCAGCGGGAAATCCGTAGGATTTCCCAGATCTCCACGTCCTCGAACTCGACGAAGAACGGCATCTTGCGCAGCACCGCGAAACGCGCGTTGTCAGCAGGCACCAGCTTGTCATCGAGGATCTTGTAGCGGACCGCGGACAGGTCCTTGGCAAAGTCGGCGCCGTTCTTGTAACGCGAATACAGATCCTTCTCGAGCGCCCGGCGGATGACGCCATCGAGCTGCTCCGGGAGCTCGGAGTTGATTTGCGACACCTGCGGCGGCTCGGTGTTGATGATCTTGTAGATCAGCTGAGCCGGGTTCTTGGCCCGGAAAGGCAGACGCCCGGTCAGCATGTGGAAGAGCACCACCCCCAGCGAGAAGAGATCCGTCTTCTGATTGAGCGGGTAGCCCTTGATCTGCTCCGGGCTCATGTAGGCCGGCGACCCGACCCCCATGATGAAGGTCGAGTCGGAGGCGCTCTTCTTGCTGATGTTGAGCGCCAACCCGAAGTCGGTGATCTTCACGTTGTCCTGTTCATCGACCAGGATGTTCGCGGGCTTGATGTCACGGTGCACGATGCCCTGCCGATAGGCGTAATCGAGGGCCATCGCGCACTTGAAGATGATGCCGATGACCCTGTGCAAGGGCAGGAGATTCTGGAAGCCACAGTAATGCTCGAGGGTGGTTCCCGGAAAGTACTCCATGACGATGTAGGCGTAGTCCTTCTCGATCGTGGAGTCGAAGATCTTGATGATGTTCGGGTGGTCCAGCTTGCTCGAGACATCCTGCTCCGCCCGTAGCAGCTTCATCAGGCGGCGGTTCCACTTGGCCTCGTCCTTGGCCTTGTCGTCGAAGCGGATCAGCTTGAGCGCGACCGGCTCCGGATACTGCGGGTGCTCGGCGAGATAAACCGTGGCCGTCGCACCGCGACCGACCTCACGGATCAGCTTGTACTTGCCGACTTTGTCTGGCGCCTTGTCCATTCCAGTTCCGCACCACAAAGATTGAATCGATGCCGGGGTCCAGCCCAGCAAGACCCGATTCTACACATGCCCGGGAGCACATCCGGCAGGCCGTGCATCTTCCCTCTTGAAATCTTACATTGCGCCCCCAGCTAGGGCGAGTCAAAAAACGGAGTCCTTACCCATGCAAGAGCAAGACACCCCCCTGGGCGCCGAAGGCACGACCGCGCCGGAACTCGTGGAGAACACCTCCGGCACTGGCGCCGACACCGCAGCCCCCGCCACCGAAGCCCACGAAGCCGACACGATTCCGAGCCTCGCCGAGCAGCTCCGCAGCGCCGAACTCAAGGCCACGGAGCACCACGACGCATGGCTGCGCGCCAAGGCTGAGACCGAGAACGTTCGTCGTCGCGCCCAGGATGACATCGCCAAGGCAAGCAAGTTTGCCGCAGAGAAATTCGCCCAGTCCATGCTGCCGGTCAAGGACAGCCTGGAAGCTGCGCTGGCCACCGAGAACGCCACCCTCGAGAGCCTCAGGCAAGGCGTTGAACTGACGCTCAAGCAGCTCATTTCCGCCTTCCAGGGCGCCAACGTCACCGAAGTGAGCCCGCTGGGCGAGAAGTTCGACCCCAACAAGCATCAGGCCATCAGCGCCATCGAGGCCGACGGCGAGCCCAACACGGTGATCAACGTGCTGCAAAAAGGCTACCTGCTCAACGAGCGCGTGATGCGTCCGGCCCTGGTGGTTGTCTCCAAGGCCAAACCTGCCGCTTGAAACCGGCGGCACCGTCCCCATATCGGTAGCAAGCGACAGGGCGGAAGGCTTCCGCCCGACTGAACAACAGAATTCGAACTGAAGGAAAACTCATGGGCAAGATCATCGGCATCGACCTCGGCACCACCAACAGCTGCGTTTCCGTGATGGAAGGCGGCAAGCCCAAGGTCATCGAAAACTCCGAAGGTGCGCGCACCACCCCGTCCGTCGTCGCCTACGCCGACGATGGCGAGATCCTGTGCGGCGCCCCGGCCAAGCGCCAGGCGGTCACCAACGCTCGCAACACCCTCTACGCGGTCAAGCGCCTGATCGGCCGCCGCTTCGAGGAAAAGGAAGTGCAGAAGGACATCGACCTGATGCCCTTCACCATCACCAAGGCCGACAACGGTGACGCCTGGGTTGAAGTGCGCGGCAAGAAGATCGCCCCGCCGCAGGTTTCCGCCGAAGTGCTGCGCAAGATGAAGAAGACCGCTGAAGACTACCTCGGCGAGGAAGTCACCGAGGCCGTCATCACCGTGCCCGCCTACTTCAATGACAGCCAGCGCCAGGCCACCAAGGACGCCGGCCGCATCGCCGGCCTGGAAGTCAAGCGCATCATCAACGAGCCGACCGCGGCTGCGCTGGCCTTCGGCATGGACAAGAAGCCCGGTGACTCCAAGGTCGCCGTGTTCGACCTTGGCGGCGGCACCTTCGACATCTCCATCATCGAAATCGCCGACATCGACGGTGAGCACCAGTTCGAAGTGCTGGCCACCAACGGCGACACCTTCCTGGGCGGTGAAGACTTCGACCAACGCATCATCGACTACATCGTCACCGAGTTCAAAAAGGAACAAGGCGTCGACCTGAAGAACGACGTGCTGGCCCTGCAACGCCTCAAGGAAGCCGCCGAAAAGGCCAAGATCGAGCTGTCCTCCGGCCAGCAGACCGAGATCAACCTGCCCTACATCACCGCCGATGCCACCGGCCCGAAGCACCTGGCGCTCAAGATCACCCGCGCCAAGTTCGAGTCCCTGGTCGAAGACCTGATCGAGCGCACCATCGAGCCCTGCCGCGTGGCCCTCAAGGATGCCGGCGTGAAAGTCTCCGACATCGACGACGTGATCCTGGTCGGCGGCCAGACCCGCATGCCCAAGGTCATCGAAAAGGTGAAGGAGTTCTTCGGCAAGGATCCCCGCCGCGACGTGAACCCGGACGAAGCCGTGGCTGTCGGCGCCTCCATCCAGGGCGGCGTGCTCCAGGGTGAAGTCAAGGACGTGCTGCTGCTCGACGTGTCCCCGCTGTCCCTCGGCATCGAGACCCTCGGTGGCGTGATGACCAAGCTGATCCAGAAGAACACCACGATCCCGACCAAGGCCTCGCAGGTCTTCTCCACCGCGGATGACAACCAGTCCGCCGTGACCATCCATGTGCTGCAGGGCGAGCGCGAGATGGCCTCCGGCAACAAGAGCCTCGGCCAGTTCAACCTCTCCGACATCCCGCCGGCACCGCGCGGCATGCCGCAGATCGAGGTCACCTTCGACATCGACGCCAACGGCATCCTGCACGTCTCCGCCAAGGACAAGGCCACCGGCAAGGAAAACAAGATCACCATCAAGGCCAACTCCGGCCTGTCCGACGAGGAAGTCGAACGCATGGTGCGTGACGCCGAGGCCCACGCCGAAGAGGACAAGAAGGCCCACGAACTGGTGGATGCACGTAACCAGCTCGACACCCTGGTCCACTCCGTGAAGAAGGCCGTGGCTGAGCACGGCGACAAGATCGGCGACGACAAGGCCAAGATCGAAGCCGCCATCGCCGAAGCCGAGGAAGCCATCAAGTCCGGCGACAAGGCCGCCATCGACGCCAAGAGCGAAGCCCTGGCCGCGGTCAGCCAGAAGCTCGGCGAGCACATCTACGCCCAGGCACAGGCCGAGGCAGGTGCAGCCGGTGCCGCGGGTGGTGGCGCGGGCTCCGCGGGCAGCAGCAAGGCCAACGACCCCGATGTGGTGGATGCGGAATTCACCGAAGTGAAAGACAAGAAGTAAGTCTGTCCGGCCGAAAGCCGACCTGACCGACCCGGCCGAGCCATGCCGGCGCCACGTGCGCCGCTCGGCTCGGCCTTTCCACAAGATAGCCAGGGCACCCAAACATGGCGAAAAGGGATTTATACGAGATCCTCGGCGTCAATCGTGACGCCTCCGAGGACGAGCTGAAAAAGGCCTACCGCAAGCTGGCCATGAAATACCATCCGGACCGCAATCCGGACAACAAGGAAGCAGAAGAGAAGTTCAAGGAGGCCAAGGAGGCCTACGAGATCCTCACCGACGCCAACAAGCGCGCCGCCTATGACCGCTACGGCCACGCGGGCGTGGATCCGTCCATGGGCGGCGGTGGCGGGGGTGGCGGCCAGGGCTTCGACGGCTTTGCCGACGCCTTCGGCGACATCTTCGGCGACATCTTCGGCGGTGGCGGCGGTGGCCGCGGGCGCTCCAACGTCTACCGCGGTGCCGACCTGCGCTACAACCTGGAGATCACCCTCGAGGAAGCCGCCCGGGGCGCCGAGAAGACCATCCGCATTCCGGCCCTCGAAGAATGCGACAGCTGTCATGGCAGCGGCGCCAAGCCCGGCACCCAGCCGAAGACCTGCCCGACCTGCGGCGGGGCGGGACAGGTGCGCATCCAGCAGGGCTTCTTCTCCATCCAGCAGACCTGCCCCAAGTGCCACGGCAGCGGCCGCGTCATCCCCGAACCCTGCACGTCCTGCGGCGGCGCGGGCCGGGTCAAGCGGCAGAAGACCCTGGAGGTGAAGATCCCCGCCGGTATCGACGACGGCATGCGCCTGCGCCACAGTGGCCAAGGCGAGCCCGGGGTGAATGGCGGCCCGTCCGGCGATCTCTATGTCGAGATCCACATCAAGCAGCACCCCGTGTTCCAGCGCGATGGCGACGATCTGCATTGCGAGATGCCGATCAGCTTCAGCACCGCGGCGCTGGGTGGCGAGATCGAGATTCCCACCCTCGACGGGGCGGCCAACATCCGCATCCCGGCGGAGACCCAGAGTGCCAAGGTGTTCCGACTGCGCGGCAAGGGCATCCGCAACGTGCGCAGCCACGCCCCGGGCGACCTGATGGTACACGTGGTGGTCGAGACCCCGGTCAAGCTCACCGATCGTCAGAAGGAACTGCTGCGGGAGTTCGAGGAGATTGCCGCGGGCAACGCCGAACGGCACAACCCCAAGGCAAAATCCTGGATGGATAAAGTGAAGGACTTCTTCAGCACCTGATCTTTACGCAAGCTGCTGCATTGCAACAAAAAAATGACTGGCCGGTCCTGTTTCAGGACCGGCCAGTATGCTTTCCGAAACCCCTTCCTTTTGTCCTATACTCGCCCCGCTATTCCCATCGATACAGACAGAAGAACGGAATCCATGCCAAGCCACGCCATGAAGTCTCTGCTCGTCAATCTGGGGGCCGGAATGCTGCTCGCATTCGGCACCCCTGCCATGGCCGCCGACCCGGGCGTCAGCGACACCACCATCACCCTGGGGATGTCCGCCCCGTTCTCAGGGCCCAACGGCGCCTACGGAAAGGAAATGAAGGAAGGTGCGCTGGCTTATTTCGCCCAGCTCAACGCAAGCGGCGGAATCAACGGCAGGAAGGTGGAGGTAGTGACGCTGGACGACGGCTACGAAACCGAGAAGACCGTCGCCAACACACGCAAGCTGATCGCCGAGAACAAGGTGTTCGCCCTGATGGCCTACTACGGCTCATCCCCCACCACCGAGGCCATGAAGGTCTTCTCGGAGGCCAAGGTGCCCCTGATCGGCACCATCAGCGGCGCCGGCAGCCTGCGCACGCCGGTGAACCGCTACATGTTCCACCTTCGCGCCAGCTATGCCGACGAAACCGAGGCAATCGTCAATCACCTGGTAGGGCTGGGCATCAATCAGATCGCCGTTTTCTACCAGAACGACGGCTTCGGAAAGTCAGGCCTCGATGGCGTCATCGCCACCCTGGCCCAGCACAAGCTGAAGCCGGTGGCCGTAGGATCCGTAGAGCGCAACTCGCTGGACGTGGGCAACGCGGTCGCACAGATCGCCAAGGCCAATCCCCAGGCGGTGATCATGGTGACACTCTACAAGCCGACTGCCGAATTCGTGCGCCAGATGCGCAAGGCCGGACAGATGCCCCAGTTCTCGACCCTGTCCCCCATCGGCGCCGACCTGCTTGTCGCAGAAATGGGCGCGAAGGAAGCGCACGGCATCGGCATCTCCCAGGTCATGCCCTACCCCTGGAACGACACCCTGCCGGTCACCAAGGAGTATCACAAGGCCTTGCAGACCCATGCCAAGCACAGCAACTACAGCTACTACGGGCTGGAGGGCTTCATCAATGCCAAGCTGGTTGCGGAGGCGCTCAAGAAGGCCGGCCGGGATCCCAGCCGGGAGAAGGTCGTCACCACCCTCGAGTCAGGCAGCTTCGACCTGGGTGGCTACAAGGTGAATTACTCGCCGGCCAGCCACAATGGCTCGCGCTTCGTGGACCTCACCGTGCTGGGACGCGACGGCAAGGTCCTGCGCTAAGCCGGCCAACTCAATCAGGCACGCCGCCAGATCGTTCCCTGGGGCGTGTCCTCGAGGGCGATGCCCTCGGCCAGCAGCTCGGCACGGATGCGGTCGGCCTCCGCAAAATTCCGGGCCTTCTTGGCTTCGATCCGGGCAGCGATGCGCACCTCGATGGAGGCCTCGTCGTCAGTCCCCGCGGCATCCTCCACCCCACCCTGCAGGAAACGGGTCGGATCCTGCTCCAGCAGGCCCAGCACACCGCCCAGCTCCCGCAGCAGCCGCGCAGCCTCGGCCGAGCGCTCACGGTTAACCTCGCCCGCCAGGTCAAACAGCACCGACAGGGCTTCAGCCGTGTTGAAGTCGTCGTCCATGGCCAGCTTGAAACGCGCGGCATAGGGAGAACTCCAATCCACCCCACCCACCCCGTCTGCCGGCGGCACGTTGCGCAAGGCCGTGTACAGGCGCGACAGCGCGCTGCGCGCATCCACCAGATGGGCATCGGAGTAGTTCAGCGGACTCCGGTAGTGGGCCCGCAGGATGAAGAAACGGACAACCTCCGGCGCGTACTCCTTGAGCACGTCACGAATGGTGAAGAAATTGCCCAGGCTCTTGGACATCTTCTCGTCGTCCACGCGCACAAAGCCGTTGTGCATCCAGTAATTGACGAAGGTGCATTGATGCGCACCCTCGCTCTGGGCGATCTCGTTCTCGTGGTGCGGGAACTGCAGATCCGCGCCGCCACCATGGATGTCGAACTGGGCGCCGAGCAACTCCGAGCTCATCGCCGAGCACTCGATGTGCCAGCCGGGACGCCCCGTGCCCCAGGGCGAGGACCACTTGACCTCCTCCGGCTCATCAGCCCGAGCGTGCTTCCAGAGCACGAAATCGAGCGGGTCATGCTTGCCACCGGCCACCTCGACGCGCTCACCTGCGCGCAGCTCGTCCAGGGACTTGCCCGACAGCTTTCCGTAGCCGTCGAACTTGCGCACCGCGTAGCAGACGTCCTCGTTGTCGGCCTTGTAGGCCAGGCCGTTCTCGATCAGGCTGCCGATCAGCTTCTGCATCGGCGCCACATACTCGGTGGCGCGCGGCTCGTGGTCAGGGCGCAGCACACCGAGGGCATCCGCATCCTCGTGCATGGCCGCGATGAAGCGGTCGGTCAGGGCGCGGATGCTCTCACCGTTCTCGCCCGCGCGGCGGATGATCTTGTCGTCGATATCGGTGATGTTCCGGACATAGGTCACGTCCAGCCCCCCCGCCCGCAACCAGCGGGACACCATGTCGAAAACCACCATGACCCGGGCGTGCCCGAGGTGGCAATAGTCATACACCGTCATGCCGCATACATACATGCGCACCTTGCCAGGCTCGATGGGTTTGAACTGCTCCTTCTGACGGGACAGGGAGTTGTAAATTTTCAGCATGGGAGTGACCGGAATGAAGCGTTTGACGACGAACCACCCTCAAAGGCGGCCGAAACAGTAGGATATACGCAGGACAAAGCGGGATCGCTCATGGCCGACAGCAGAGCTTCTTGATAAAATACAGGGCTGGAAATCAACTCGGACCTGATCGCTGAAGCGTGCCCGTGCGCGCCGGCGGATGATATCACATGTCAAAACGCGCCCTGGCCGTCTCCCTGCTCATTGGAAGCCTCTTCTGCAGCCCCTTGCGCGCCGATCCGCTCCAGGATCTTCAAGGCCTCGTGAAGCAGGGGCAGCTCGCTCAGGCCCTCGAACGGGCGGACCAGCTGCTGGCGAGCAAGCCGCGGGACGCCCAGGTCCGCTTCCTGAAGGGGGTGGTGCTGTCGGAACTCAACCGCAGCAGCGATGCGATTGCCATCTTCCAGAAGCTCACCGAGGACTATCCGGAACTCCCCGAGCCCTATAACAACCTGGCTGTGCTCTATGCCCAGCAGCGGCAGTATGACAAGGCCCGCAATGCCCTCGAAATGGCGATCCGGACCCATCCGAGCTATGCCACGGCCCATGAGAACCTCGGCGATATCTACGCCCGCCTGGCCAGCCAGGCCTACGACAAAGCGCTGGCGCTTGACTCCTCCAACGTCGCAGCCCAGAACAAGCTGGCCCTGATCCGGGAGATGATCAGCGTCGGCGGCAAGACCACACGCCCGGCTGTCGCGGCTACGCCGGCCGCTGCCCCGGCACCGGCTGCGAAGCCGGTTGCTCCCCCGCCCGTGGCGGCAGCCTCACCGGCACCGGCCAAGCCCGCCCCTGCCGCGGTTCCGGCCCCGGCCCCCGTAACGCCGCCGACGCCTCCCGCAACCAAGCCCGCACCGGTTGCTCCGCCCGCCGCCACCATGGCCGCAGCAGCAGCCACCAAACCGGCCACCCCGACGCCACCAGCCACCGTGGCTGCCAAGGAAGAGGCCAAGCCCGCCAAGCGTCCGGAGACCAAGGACGAGGCGCCGCCACAGGCTGCCGCCGTCGCCAAGGCGGTGCAGAGCTGGGCCGGCGCCTGGTCGCGGAAGGACGTGAAGGGCTACCTGGGGCACTACGCCCGCGAGTTCGAGACGCCCAAGGGGCTGAGCCGGAAAGCCTGGGAGGAGGAACGTACCCAGCGCCTGACCAAGCCTGGCAACATCGAGGTCGAACTCGAGAACGTCAAGGTGGTGTCGGTGGAAGGCAACAAGGCCACCGTCAAGCTCCGTCAGCACTATCGCTCACTCAACCTGTCCACTTCGTCCAACAAGACGCTCAACCTCATCAATCAGGACGGGAAGTGGGTCATTCAGCAGGAGCGGGTTGGCGGTTGATGCGTGGCCTGTTTCATGCAGCCAGCCGGGCCCTGCTCGTACTGGCTTCGTCCTGGGCTTGCCTTGGCCTCGCAGCCACCGCCCCGGCGGCACAGCCCCCGGGTGACCCCGACCCGGCGCTGGCTGCGGTCGTCCGCGACATCGAGGCCGGCAAACTCGATGCAGCACTCAAAAAGGTGGATGCACTGCTCGAGCGCTTCCCCAATTTTCGCCTGGCCCACCTGATCCGGGGCGACCTGCTGCTGGCCCGAACCCGCCCGATCGCCACCTTCGGCAACCTGCCCGAGGCACCGGCAGACAAGCTGTCCGACCTCCGCGAAGAGGCCATCGTCCGCCTCAAGGCCTACCGCAACCGCCCACCGAACAACTATGTGCCCCGCTACCTGCTGCAGATGGAGCAGGAGCAGAAGTACGCGGTCGTCGTCGACACCCAGCGATCACGCCTTTACATTTACCAGAACGACGGGGGACGCCCCCGGTTCGTCGCCGACTACTACATCGCCCACGGCAAGCTGGGTGCCGAGAAGAACCGGGAAGGCGACAAGCGCACTCCGATCGGCGTCTATCACGTCACCGCCAACCTGCCCAAGCAGAAGCTGTCGGACTTCTACGGCAGTGGCGCGTTTCCGATCAGCTACCCCAACGAGTGGGACCGCCAGCAAGGGCGCAATGGTCACGGCATCTGGCTGCATGGTACGCCCAGCGACACCTACTCTCGCCCACCCCGGGCGTCCGACGGCTGCGTGGTGCTGACCAACCAGGACTTTGATGCGATCGCAGGCTACATGCAGATCGGCCTGACCCCCGTCATCATCAGCAACACCATAGAGTGGCTGAGCCTCGACGACTGGGCCGCCGAGCGCGCCGCCCTCACCCGCCAGATCGAAGCCTGGCGCAAGGACTGGGAAAGCCGCGATGTCGAGCGCTACCTGTCCCATTACTCCAAGTCCTTCCGCAACAGTGATGGCGATCTGCAGCAATGGGCGCGCCAGAAGCGCCTTGTCGGCTCCGGCAAAACCTGGGTCAAGGTCGGGCTGAACAAGATGAGCGTCTTCCGCAACCCGGGCAAACAGGACATGATCGTAGTCACCTTCGAACAGGACTACCGCAGCAACAACCTCTCCAACGTCCTTCGCAAGCGCCAGTACTGGATGAAGGAAAGCGGACAATGGAAGATCATCTACGAAGGCTTTGCCTGAGACTCAACCCCACGGAATCACCATGAAAAAACTCATTCTTGCCGCAGTCCTGGCCGGCCAGGCGCTCATCGCCGCAGCCGCCAACCCCCAGGTCGAACTGAAGACCAGCGCGGGCAACATCGTGCTGGAGCTCTACCCCGAGAAGGCGCCCAAGTCGGTGGCCAACTTCCTGGAGTACGTGAAGAGCGGCTTTTATGATGGCCTGATCTTCCACCGCGTCATCGATGGCTTCATGATCCAGGGCGGCGGCATGAACGCCAAAATGGAAGAGAAGCCCAAGCTGCGCCCGCCGATCGAGAACGAGGCCAAGAACGGCCTCAAGAATGAAGCAGGCACGATTGCCATGGCCCGCACCCAGGACCCGCACTCCGCGTCGGCCCAGTTCTTCATCAACCTCGAGGATAACCGGGCCCTCAACTCGCCCTCTCCGGACGGCTGGGGCTACGCGGTGTTCGGCAAGGTCACCGAGGGCATGGACGTGGTGCGCAAGATCGGCAAGGAGCCCACCACCACCCGCGGCTTCCACCAGAACGTCCCGGCCACGCCGATCGTCATCCAGTCGGCCCGGCAACTGCCGGAAAAGGCTGCCAAGTAAGGCAGCCACATCACAATCCCCCCTTTCCCACCAGGAGCACCCCATGGCTGTCAAACTCACCACCAACCACGGCGACATCGTCCTCGAACTGGACGCTGAAAAGGCCCCCGAAACGGTCAAGAACTTCATCGCCTACGTGGAGTCCGGACACTACAACAATACCGTCTTCCACCGGGTCATCAATGGCTTCATGATCCAGGGCGGCGGTTTCGAGCCCGGCATGAAGCAGAAGGCGACCCAGGACCCGATCAAGAACGAAGCCGACAACGGCCTCAAGAACGAGGCCGGCACCATCGCCATGGCCCGCACCAGCGATCCCCACTCCGCCACCGCCCAGTTCTTCATCAACGTGGCCGACAACGACTTCCTGAACCACCGCTCCCCCGACATGCAGGGCTGGGGCTATTGTGTGTTTGGTCGCGTCACCGAAGGCCTGGACGTGGTGAACAAGATCAAGGCCGTCAAGACCGGCTCCAGCGGCTTCCACCAGGATGTGCCGAAGGAAGACGTGGTCATCGAACGCGCAGAAGTGATCTGAACCCCGCAGGAAGGGCGCCCGGCGCATGCAAGTCCATTTCATTTCCGATCTGCACCTGACCGCCGATCGCCCCGCCCTGACCGCCGTGCTCGAACGCTACCTCACGGGAGCGGCGAGGACGGCGGCAGATCTGTACATCCTCGGCGACCTGTTCGAATACTGGGCGGGCGACGACGACACGGAAGACCCGCTGAACGGCCGCGTGGCCGACCTGCTGGCCTCCCTGGCCCGCACGGGCACCCGCATCCATTTCATGCCCGGCAACCGGGACTTTCTGCTCGGCCAGGCATTCGCCGCCCGGGCTGGCCTGCATATCCTGCAGGACCCGACCCTGATCGATCTCGACGGACGGCCCATCCTGCTCTGCCATGGCGACGCGGAATGCACGGACGACCTGGCTTACCAGGCCTTCCGGGCCCAGGTCCGCAACCCGGCTTACCAGGCCCAGTTTCTGGCCCAGCCCCTCGCAGCACGCAAGCAATTCATCGCTGGCGTGCGCATGAAGAGCGAGCAGGCCAAGGCCGGCATGCAGGCCGACATCATGGACGTGAATGCTGAAGCCATTACCGCCTTGCTGAGGCGGAACGGCTACCCTTGCCTGATCCACGGCCACACCCACCGCCCCGCCCTGCACATCCACGAGGTGGACGGTCGCAGCTGCGAACGCTGGGTGCTGCATGACTGGAGAGAGGACTCAGGCGGCGCCCACGGCGAAGCGCTGATCTGGGAAGACGGACAACTCCAACGCCACCCCCTGCGCTGAAGCACCCTGCCCTGCTCCCCATGGCGGCGGGCAGGACAGCGTGAACGACTCGGGAAGAATCAGATGAGGGCCAGGCCGCGAGCCAGATCGGCCTTCAGATCCTCGACGGACTCCAGACCGACCGCGACACGCAGCAGACTTTCACGGATGCCGGAAGCCTCCCGCGCCTCTGGAGAGATGCGGCCATGGGTGGTGGACGCCGGATGGGTCAGGGTGGTCTTGGTGTCGCCCAGGTTGGCCGTGATCGACACGATCTGCGTCGAATCCACCACCTTCCAGGCTTCCTCACGACCGCCCTTTACCTCGAAGCTGACGATCGCCCCGCCGCTCCCCTGCTGACGCAGGGCCAGCTGGTGCTGGGGATGGGAAGGCAGACCGGGGTAATACACCCGCGCCACCTGAGGCTGGGCCTCGAGCCAGCTCGCCAGCTCGAGGGCCGCGGCCGACTGGGCTTCCATGCGGATCCGCAGTGTCTCGAGGCCCTTCAGGATCACCCAGGCATTGAAAGGCGAAATGCAGGGGCCGGCGGTGCGCAGGAACTTGAAAACCTCATCCACCAGCTTCTTGCTGCCGCACACAGCGCCGCCCAGCACCCGCCCCTGACCATCCAGGTACTTGGTGGCCGAGTGGATCACCAGATCCGCCCCCAGCTTGAGCGGCTGCTGCAACGCCGGCGAGCAGAAGCAGTTATCCACCGCCAGCAGCACACCGGCCTCATGGGCAATGGCCCCAACCGCCGCGATGTCGACCAGCTCGGTCAGCGGATTCGACGGGGACTCCACGAAGATCAGCTTGGTCTTCGGGTTGATCGCGGCACGATAGGCATCCAGGTCGGTCGCCGGCACGAAGGTCGTCTCGATGCCGAAGCGGGAGAGGATGTTGTTGAACAGCTGCTGGGTCGCCCCGAACAGGCCACGGGAGGCCACCACGTGATCGCCAGCGCTCATCAGGGCCATGACCATGGACATGATGGCGGCCATGCCGGACGCCGTGGCCACGCAGGCCTCGGCACCCTCCAGGGCAGCCAGGCGCTGCTGCATGGCGGTGACGGTCGGGTTGGTGAACCGGGCATAGACGTTGCCGTCCTCCTCGCCCGAGAACCGCGCCGCAGCCTGTGCTGCGCTGCCAAACACGAAACTCGAGGTCAGGTAGAGCGCCTCGGAGTGCTCGTTGAACTGGCTGCGCTCGATGCCGGCACGCACAGCCTGGGTCTCCAGGCCGAGTTCATCCATGGACGGCATGCTCAACTTTCGCTCCGGGAGACCAGATTCAGGTCCATCTGTCCCTGCCCGTCTTCGCTGGAAGGCTTGCTGGCCGCATCGTTACGCTGGGTCTCGACGCCGGTCAGATATTCGGCGGTCACATCACCCGTCACATAGGTGCCGTCGAAACAGGACGTCTCGAACACCGAGATGGACGGATTGAGTGCCTTGACCGCCAGCTTGAGGTCCTCGAGATCCTGGTAGATCAGGGCATCGGCGCCGATCTCGGCACAGATTTCCTCTTCGGTTCGATCGCTGGCGATGAGCTCGGCCTTGGTCGGCATGTCGATGCCGTACACGTTGGCGAAGCGCACCGGAGGCGCTGCAGACGCCATGTAGACCTTGGTGGCCCCCGCGTCCCTGGCCATCTGGACGATCTCACGGCTGGTCGTGCCCCGCACGATGGAATCGTCCACCAGCAGCACGGCCTTGCCCTTGAACTCCTGGTGGATCGTGTTGAGCTTCTGCCGCACGGACTTCTTGCGGATCGACTGCCCCGGCATGATGAAGGTGCGCCCGATGTAGCGGTTCTTCACGAAACCTTCGCGGTAAGGCACGTTGAGCTGGTGAGCCATTTCCATTGCGGAGGGACGGCTGGAGTCCGGGATCGGGATCACCACGTCGATCTTCAGGTGCGGCATGGTTGCGCGCAGCTTGCGGGCCAGGAACTCGCCCATCTTGATGCGCGCGTCGTAAACCGAGATGCCATCGATCAGGGAGTCGGGACGGGCCAGGTACACAAACTCGAACATGCACGGAGCGTGCAGGGTGTGGTTGGCACACTGGCGGCTGTGGAAGCGCCCTTCGGTGTCGATCAGGATGGCCTCGCCGGGCGCCACGTCACGCACCAGCTTGAAGCCCAGCACATCCAGTGCCACGCTCTCCGACGCCACCATCCATTCGGTGCCCTTGGGGGTGTCGTTACGACCGATGACCAGCGGACGGATCCCATAGGGGTCACGGAAGGCCAGCAGTCCGGTGCCGGAGATCATCGCCAGAGTGGCATAGGCCCCGCGGCAGCGGCGATGTACGCCGGCCACC
Organism: uncultured Zoogloea sp.; assembly: GCA_937967645.1. Classification (GTDB taxonomy): domain Bacteria; phylum Pseudomonadota; class Gammaproteobacteria; order Burkholderiales; family Rhodocyclaceae; genus Zoogloea. The sequence continues at coordinate 38,613 of CALBTT010000227.1, read as the reverse complement.
GCGGTGAACACCGTTTCCTCGTCCAGCCGGAAGCCCTTGGCCGCGGCCTGGAGTTCATGGGCCAGCACGTTGAGCAACACCTCCGAATCGGAGTTGGTGTTGATGTGGCGCAGATCCGACAGGAACATCTCGCGCTTGAGCTCTTCCGAGTTCGTGAGGTTGCCGTTGTGGGCCAGCATGAGGCCGAAGGGCGAATTCACGTAGAAGGGCTGAGCCTCCTCCGCCGCGGAAGCGGAACCCGCCGTCGGATAGCGCACATGGGCGATGCCCCAGTTGCCCGGGAGATCTCGCATGTTGCGGGTGCGAAACACGTCGCGCACCAGGCCCGAGGCCTTGTGCATGTGAAAGCGCCCACCCTCCGTCGTGGCAATCCCTGCCGCGTCCTGCCCCCGGTGCTGGAGCACCTGGAGTCCGTCATAAAGGAGCTGATTGACGGGTGATGTCGCTACTACGCCAAGAATCCCACACATTTCAAACCACCTATCGGTATCTAAGTCTTTGTCCAACGAGCTCGGGAAGCCACGGACGCGATGCCATCACCGCCGTCTCGAGGGGCGCAGAGACCTGGGCCTCCCGCCACCACGCTTCCTTGGCAAAGCCGCCGATGCCGACGAGCAATGCCACAGCGAAAACAATTACACCGCCCCTCAGGATGCCGAAACAGGCCCCCAGGAAACGGTCCGCCACGCCCAGCCCAGCCGCCCGGATCAACTCACCCAGCAACCAGCGCACAAGCGCGACCAAGATCAGTACAACAACAAAAATCGCCAGGAATGCCCCCACGCCCTGGAGTACCGGCTCCGTCACCCAGCGCGCAACGACAGGCTGCACATCCGCCGAGAAGCTGCGCGCGGCGAAGAAGGCCAGCACCCAGGCCACCAGGGCGAGGATCTCCGACAACAGGCCCCGCCAGAACCCCAGAACGGCGGAGAGCCCGACCAGGCCGACAACGATGTAATCCAGAATGCTCAAGACTGCCGGGTCAGGACTTGGGCGAAACCGAAGCAGCCACGCCCAGCACCTTGCTGATCCGCGCCGCAGCCTTGTCGGCCGCCGCCTTGTTCGGGAAGGGCCCTGCGCGCACACGGATCTTGTCCCCCAGCGGCTCCACGTAAGAAGAATAGCCCTCGGCTTTGAGTTTTGCGCGCAGAGCGGCCACATTGGTAGCTTCCCGGTAGGCCCCGAGCATCACCACATGCGGCGCGTTAGCCCCCGCTTCCTTGGCAGGCGCACCAGCCAGCAGGGCCTTGGCACGCTCAGCTTCGGCCTTCTCGCGCTCAGCCCTCTCCTTTTCGCGCTCCCGCTCTTTAAGCTTGGGATCGGGCTTGGGTTCAGGCTTCGGCTCGGGCTTGGCGACCGGCTTGGGTTCGGGCTTCGGGTCGGGCTTGCGTGCCTCCGCGCGCAGCTCCGCCTTGGGTGGGTCGCCCTTGCGGGGCGGCGGCAGGAGCTCCTCACCGGCCTTGAAAATCGGCGCGTCAACATCGGCGTCCAGCTTGCCGCGCTTCGGCGGCAGGTCGTCCTGCTCGGGCGGCGCGCTTTCCTCGGCGACGGCCCCGGCCACCGGCTGACTGGGCACGGGCCCCTTGCCGGTGATGACCCGGGAGGTGAAATTGCTGCCTTCCTGGCCGGGAATGCGGATCTGTACGTCTTGCGTGGGCGTCCGGGGCTCGTGGTCCATCACCATCGGGAGCACGATGACTGCCGCCAGCGCCAACGCGGCCGACCCGACAAGGCGCCGACGGGCGCGCTTTTTCAGGTCGTCCTGGGAATCGTTATCCGCCATCTTGAAGCTATACCTGTTACGACGCCTTCCGCGCGGCGAGCACATCCGCCACGGTCAGGAAAGAGCCAAAGACCACGATTCTATCACCCTCCGCGGCCCGCTCATGGGCCAGCCCATACGCTGCCTGTGCCGAATCGCACTCGATGATGTCACCCGCCGCACCACTCTCGCGGATGATCTCCGCCAGGCGGGCAGCGCTCAGCCCGCGCGGCCCCGGCAGGGTGCACGCGACCCAATGGTCAACACGATCCCGCAGAAGGCGGATCACCCCGGCCACATCCTTGTCGGCGAGCATCCCGATGACCGCCCAGGTCTCGGGAAAGAAACCCATGCTGGCAAGGTTCTCGGCCAGCACACCGGCAGCCTGGGGATTGTGGGCGACATCCAGAACCACAGTCGGACGCCCGGGCAGCACCTGGAAACGCCCCGGCAGGTCCACCAGCATGAACCCCTGGCGGATCGCCTGCATCGGCACCGGCAGGATGTCACGTACGGACTCGCACGCCGCCATCACGGCCGCGGCATTGAGGAGCTGGTTGACGCCCCGCAGCGCGGGATAGGCCAAACCACCGCGACGGCTACCACCCGCCAGCCAGAAGGCCCACTGCGTCTGGTCACCGGCAAAACCAAAATCCCGACCACTGACCCACAAGCGGGCGCCGATAGCCTCCGCATGCTTGACCAGACTCTCGGGCGGCTGAGGATCGCTGCAGATGGCCGGCTTGCCCGGCCTGAAGATCCCGGCCTTCTCGAAACCGATCGCCTCCCGGGTGTCACCCAGGAAGTCCATGTGATCCATGGCGACGCTGGTGACAATGGCGCAGTCAGGCTCGAAGACGTTCACCGCATCGAGACGGCCGCCCAACCCCACCTCGAGGATCACCGCATCCACGCCCGCCTTGCAGAAGGCTGCCCAGGCGGCCAGGGTGCCATGCTCGAAATAGGTCAGCGGCACTTCGCCACGCGCCCGCTCGACCGTCTCGAAGGCTTCCACGAGGGCTTCGTCGCTGGCATCGCGACCATTGATGTGGACACGCTCGTTGTAGCGCACCAGATGCGGCGAGGTGTACAAACCTACCCGACAGCCCGCCGCCAGCAGCACGGCCTCCAGCATCGCGCAGGTGGAACCCTTGCCGTTGGTGCCACCAACGATGAACACCGGACAGGTCTGGGGCAGGTTCAGGGCGTCCTTGACCCGACGCACCCGGTCGAGTCCGAGCTGAATGGCCTGCCCATGGCGGGCCTCGAGCAGGCTGAGCCAGCCTTCCAAAGTCTCAGGTAACTGCATGTCAGGCCACGGTCGCAACGGAAGCCTGCCGGGTCAGCAGGGTCAACACCTCAGACAGACGGTCGCGCAGCTCGCGCCTGTCGATGATCATGTCCAGCGCGCCCTTCTCGAGGAGGAACTCGGAGCGCTGGAAGCCCGGCGGCAGGGTCTCGCGCACCGTCTGCTCGATCACCCGCGGACCAGCGAAACCGATCAGGGCACCCGGCTCACCGATCACCAGGTCGCCCATGAAGGCGAAGCTCGCCGACACGCCACCCATGGTCGGATCGGTCAGCAGCGTGATGAAGGGCAGCTTGCGTTCAGACAGGCGGGTGATCGCGGCAGTGGTCTTGGCCATCTGCATCAGGGAGAACAAGCCTTCCTGCATGCGGGCCCCGCCCGTCGCCGTGATGCAGATGAAGGGCAGACGCTGCTCGAGCGCGGCCTTCACGCCACGCACGAAGCGCTCACCAACCACGGACCCCATCGAACCGCCCAGGAACTCGAACTCGAAGCAGGCCACCACCACCGGTACGGTCTTGATCGCACCCTGCACGACAACCAGCGCATCCGCCTCGCCCGTGTCTTCGTTGGCGGCGGCCAGACGTTCCGGGTAGCGCCGGGAGTCCTTGAACTTCAGCGGATCAACCGGCACCACCTCGGCACCGATCTCGAAGCGCCCCTCCGCATCCAGGAGGTAATCCACCCGCTGACGGGCCCGGATGCGCTGGTGATGCCCGCACTTCGGACATACGCTGAGGTTGCTCTCGAGGTCGGAGCGATAGAGCACCGCCTCGCAGGCCGGGCACTTGCTCCAAAGCCCTTCAGGAATGGACTTCCGGGCAGAGGGCGCATCCCGCTTGATCTTGGGCGGGAGCAGCTTCTTGAGCCAGCTCATCGGGCACCCCCCGCCGCGTCCATCGCCTCACGCACGCCCTTCAGGAAGGCCGTCACCCGGGACGGCGCCTCGCCAGGCGCACTGCTCTCAATCTCTTCGATGATCCGGCTGCCGATCACCACGGCATCAGCGAGACCGGCAATTTTTGCCGCCGTCGCACCGTCGCGGATTCCGAAGCCCACGCCCACCGGCATGCCGACCCGCTCACGGATCGCCGGAATACGCTTGGCCACCTCGTCCAGGTCGAGGGTGGCGGACCCGGTCACCCCCTTCAGGGAGACGTAGTAGATGTAGCCGCTACCCACCGCGGCGACGTCTTCGAAACGCTGTTCGGTGGAGGTCGGCGCCAGCAGGAAGACCGGATCCAGCCCCCCTGCCCGGCAGGCCTCGGCGAAGCCCCGGCACTCCTCGGGCGGATAGTCCACCACCAGGACGCCGTCGGCACCGGCCTCGGCAGCAGCCTTGACAAAGGGCTCGACGCCCATCGCCTCGATCGGGTTGGCGTAGCCCATCAGCACCACCGGCGTCTGATCGCCCGTCGCCCGGAAGCTGCGCACGATCTCGAGCACCCGCCGCAGGCTCATCCCGGCCGCCAGGGCGCGCTCGGAGGCGCGCTGGATGGTGGGACCGTCAGCCATCGGGTCTGAAAACGGAACGCCGAGCTCGATGACGTCGGCACCACCCGCCACCAGGGCCTGCATCAGCGGCAGGGTCATTTCCGGATTGGGGTCGCCAGCGGTAATGAAGGGGATCAGGGCCTTGCGCCCTTCTCCTGCGAGCCGCGTGAAAGTCTGTTGGATTCTGGACATGGAAGTGTACAAAGGGTCAGCGCCCCCACCGGACTGACCGGCGGGGGCGCGATGAATCAGAACTGGATGCCGGACTTCTCGGCGACGGTATGCATGTCCTTGTCGCCACGACCGGACAGGTTCACCAGAAGGACTTTATCCTTCGGCAGCGTCGGAGCGAGCTTGGCCGCATAGGCGAGCGCATGGGAGGACTCCAGGGCGGGGATGATGCCCTCGAAGCGGCACAGGTTGTGGAAGGCCTGGAGCGCCTCGGCATCGGTGATGCCGACATACTCGGCACGCTGGATGTCCTTCAGCCAGGCGTGCTCGGGACCGACACCCGGGTAGTCGAGACCTGCCGAGATCGAGTGGGTCTCGATGATCTGGCCATCCTCGTTCTGCAGCAGGTAGGTCCGGTTGCCGTGCAGCACACCAGGACGCCCCGCGCTCAGGGACGCGGCATGCATGCCGGTTTCGATACCGCTGCCGGCCGCCTCCACGCCGATCAGGCGCACATCCTTGTGCTCGATATAGGGGTGGAAGATCCCCATCGCGTTGGAGCCGCCGCCGACACAGGCGATCACGTAGTCGGGCTGGCGACCGGCCATCTCGGGCATCTGCTCGATGCACTCCTTGCCGATCACGGCCTGGAAGTCGCGCACCATCATCGGATAGGGGTGGGGGCCCGCCACCGTGCCGATGATGTAGAAGGTGTTGCCGATATTGGTGACCCAGTCGCGCATTGCTTCGTTGAGCGCGTCCTTGAGGGTACGGGAACCGCTCTCGACCGGCACGACGGTCGCTCCCAGCAGCTTCATGCGATAGACGTTCGCAGCCTGCCGGCGCACGTCTTCAGAGCCCATGTAAACGACGCACTCCATGCCGTAACGGGCGGCCACAGTGGCGGTCGCAACGCCGTGCTGACCTGCCCCCGTTTCGGCAATGACCCGAGGCTTGCCCATCCGGCGCGCCAGCATGGCCTGGCCGATGCAGTTGTTAACTTTATGGGCACCGGTGTGGTTGAGGTCTTCCCGCTTCAGATAGATCTGCGCGCCACCCAGCAGGTCGGACCAACGCTTGGCGTGGTAGATGGGGCTCGGACGACCCACGTAGTGCTTGAGTTCGTAGTTGAACTCGGCAACGAAGGCCGGATCGGCCAGCGCGGTCTCATAGGCCTGCCGCAACTCGGTCAGCGCCGGGATCAGCGTCTCGGCAACGAAAACACCGCCATAGGGCCCGAAATGGCCTCGCGCATCAGGAAAATCGTAGAGGGCATCAGCCATGTGCATGTTGAACTCCGGCAACAAAATCGGTGATTCGGGCAGCGTCCTTGATCCCCTTGCCTGACTCCACGCCACTGGACACATCCACGGCCCACGGCCGCACGCGCCGCACAGCCTCTGTCACATTGGCCGCGTTCAGGCCACCGGAGAGGATCAAGGGCATCGGCAGGTTGTCAGGGATCAGGGACCAGTCGAAGGTTTCCCCACCCCCACCATAGCCTTCCACGAAGGCGTCCAGGAGAAGCCCCTGGGCACCCGGGAAAGAAGCCGCGTATTTTAACAGATCGAGCCCCGGACGCATCCGCGCCGCCTTGATGTAAGGCCGCCCGAATCCCGTGCAGTCCGCCTCCGCTTCGTCGCCGTGAAACTGCAGGACCTGGAGCGGCACGCGCGCCAGGGCGGCCTCCACGAAATCCCGCGCCGGCTCGACGAACAGACCCACTGTCGTCACGAAAGGCGGGACCAGGCGGGCCAGCTCGGCAGCTCGCTCGAACGGGACAAACCGGGGGCTGGGCGGATAGAACACGAAGCCGATGGCGTCCGCACCGGCATTCACGGCCGCGAGAACATCCTCCTCGCGGGTCAGTCCACAGATCTTGATTCGGGTGCGATGCACGGCGCCTCGGGTATCAGCAGTTGGGGAGGCGCGATGATACGCCCGCCGCCAGGCAGCGACCACCTCGACGGGTACTCCACGCCGCAAAGATAGAGCCCGTCAGGGGCAAAGGTCGGCGCAGCAAGACTGCGATTCCGGGCGACCAGCAGCTCCGCCATCCAGCCAACCGGCTGGCGCCCTTTTCCCACATAGACCAGCGCCCCGACCAGGTTGCGGATCATGTGATGCAGAAAGGCATTCGCGTGAAAGTCGAATAGCACCACGTCGCCATATCGCGTCACTTGGACGGAGTGCATTGTTTTCACTGGGGATTTAGCCTGACACTGGGCAGCCCGGAAGGAGGTGAAATCGTGCTCTCCCAACAGGCTCCGGGCCGCCTCCGCCATCAGCGTCTCATCCAGCGCACCGTGGACCCAGCCCACCCGGCCGGCAAGAATGGCCGGCCTGACCCGGCGGTTCAACAGGACGTAGCGGTAGCGCCGGGATTCGGCACTGAAACGGGCGTGAAAATCCTCATCCACCTCCACCGCCCACAGCACCGTGACCCCGGCAGGCAGATGGCTGTTGGTGCCGCGCACCCACGCTTCCAGAGGGCGCCGCGCCGAAGTGTCGAAATGCGCCACCTGCGCAGTGGCATGCACACCGGTATCGGTGCGCCCGGCGCACATCACACTGATGGGCGCCTGGGCCACCGCGGACAGCGCCTCCTCGAGGCGGTTCTGGACCGTTCTGCCGTGAGGCTGGATCTGCCAACCTTCAAACAGCTCACCGGAATACTCGACGCCAATTGCGACCCTCACCAACCCTCCCAGAAGAAAATCATCAGCCCCATCACCGCCAGCACGGACAACACCCAGTCCCTCCAGCGCCAGGGAAGACGCCGAATGGCGAGAGCCTGCTCGCCTCCCGACAGGACAGGTTCCGTCAGCAATGCCCGCCAACCACCGGCCGGCGGTTGTTCGACGTAACGAAAGACAAGAAGGAAACGAACGATCAGGCGGTCCGGAGAGGCACCTACGTGGCGCATTGGACGGCACAGAAAATCGATGCCCGAAGCCAGGGCAGAAGCATCCAGACCTTCAAGCAGGATAGCCGCGAGCAGGACAATCAGGACCAATCTGGCGCCATGTGCAGCAGCCAACGCGAGTCCTTCACGCGTAGGACCACCCGACACACCGGAGAACAGGAGCTCACCCGGTGTAAACCAGGCAAACAACACCACGAGCACCAGCAACAGATAACGCACGCGCCTTAACAGTCGCCGGGCACGCAAAGGAACACAGGCCGTGGCGACTGGAACCAGCACCAGCCCAAACCACACCAACCCATGCGCCGGCACCAGCTGGACAGCCAGGACCAGCGACATCCAGGCAAGCAACAATGAAGCGGGGTGGAGGTGCATCCGCACCCCCACCCCTGACAGGCCCGAATGGCTCAACGCTCAGCTCAAACGAGTCGCGCGAGAATGGCTTGAGCCTCGTCCTTCTGGCGTCCGTTGCCTTCCTTCAGCACCTCCTCGACCAGCTCCCGCGCACCATCCTTGTCACCCATCTCCTCGTAGGCCCGGGCCAATTCGAGCTTGGTGGCAACCTCCTGATGAAGATCGAGGTCCAGGGGAGGCTCGGTCGGAGGCCCGGGATCCGGCAATTCGAGCTCGAAGGGCTCCGCAGCGGACTTGCCCAGTTCCAGATCGATCGAATCCAGGGTCGGCATCGGCGTCATCGGGCGCGTGCTCGTCAGATCGCTGCCCGCAGTCTTGTCATCGAGTTCAAAATCGAAATCGAGCAAGCTGCTGTCGAAGCTGGTCTTCTCAAGATCGACAGTAGCCGTATCAGCCTGCTGCATGCCGATGGACTCATCTGCCAGCGTCGCCGTGAGATCCACATCGACGGTGGGCTCGGCACGGGCGATCGGCTGGTGATCGCCAAACTCGGAACTGATCTCGAAATCGAGATCACTGGGGTCAGGCAGACTGAAATCCTCTGCAACCCGCGGCACCTGGGTAGAGGTGGCTTCGAGGTTCAGCGGAAAGTGATCACCCGCGACCACTGTCGCACCGAGAGGCGACTGCTGGGTGGCCGGCATGTCAAAGCCGAGATCGAAATCGAGCCCGCCGCTGGCCGGCTCGCCCACCGGCGCGGGATTGCCGATCGGGGTGGCCTCAGCCGCAGGCGAAGCACTCAGGTCCAGATCAAAATCCAGCGACGACGTATCCTGGATGGCCGGCGAGACAGTCGCAGGGCCAGCGGAGGCTACAGCCCTATCGATGTCCTCAAGGCTCGCGTACTGATTCAGCTCGCCCGGCAGAGCCCATGTGTCCTTGAGTTGGGACGGCGACTCCAGGGGATCATCATTGTGAGCTGCCGGCAGGGGATCCCGGACCGCCTCCCGCTGAACCGGGCGAACCTCGGGTGCCACCGCTGCAGCCACCGGCGCAGCGGCTGCGACCGGCGCACTGCCCTGTACTGGGACGCGATACAAGGGGCTATCCGGATCAAACTTGCGGCCCAGCGCCGCAGCCTTCTCCCAATCCGGGCCATTACCGCCCGTCAAGGAATAGAGTTCGGTCGCCGTGGTCTCGAACTGCTTCAGGTTTTTACGCTGAGCATAGATCTCAAGCAGCTTCAGATGCACCCCGGTGCGGCCAGGATCGGTCTTGAGGGCATCGAGCAGAATTTCCTCGGCCTGCGCGTCACGCCCATAGGCCATGTAGACATCGGCCTCGGCAACCGGATCCACCCCTTCATCCGTGTCGATGGAAGACAGGCCCGACTGGCTGAAGTCAGTCTGGATCAGGCTGCTGCTGCCGGTATCCACGCTCTGCCCGCCCGCGCTGCTGAATACCGAGTTAGCGCCCTCGTTGAACTCGGACAGGACCGGCGTGGTGGTCGGCGCACCCACCGCATTGCGACGCTGACGGAATTTGTAGGCCCCCCAACCCAGCAGGAGCGCGAGGATGCCACCACCACCCAGCAGCAGGGACATGTCCTGCGGTGCCTCGACCTCTGGTTCGGGCGCCTTGGGCGGCTCAGGCGGCGGCACCGGCTTGGGCTCGGGAGCAGGCTTGGTCTCGGCAACCGGGGGCTCGGCAGGTTTCGGCGCCTCAGCCTTTTCCGGTGCTTCGGCAGGCGGCTGCGCTGTAGCCGGGGCGGGTGCAGGCGCGGCGGCGGGCACTGCAGGCGCAGCCTCGGGCTGCACCTGAGCGAGCCCCTGGCTCTTCAATTCGACAAGGCGCTGGAGTTCCTTGATGCTCTTTTCCAGCTCGGCGAGCCGGGTGTTGGCTTCGCGCAAGGCCTTGTCCCGAGAGACGAGGTCTTCCTCAAGTGCCTGCAGGCGCGCACCGGACTTGTCGCCACCACCGGCGGCGGACTTGCCGCCCTCTTCGCTCTTGGAAACCTTGAGCTGATCCGATGCCCCGAGCACGGCAGGGGCGCGGTCTTCAACCTTGGCACCGATACGGCCTCCGCTCCCTTGCTGGGCGGGCGCCTCCTTGGCCGGCGACGCAGCGGCCTGCTCGGCCAGGCGTCGGCGATAACGTCCGAAATCAGCCGAGTGTGCGACAACCTGCTGGCGCGAGGCATCGCCGGCCATCTGGCGGACGCCCTCGGCATCGGGAATACGGAGAATCTTGCCGGCCTGGAGGCGGTTCATGTCGTCAGCTTCGAACGCCCCCCGGTTACCCTGGAACAATGCCATCAGCATCTGCTCCATCGACACGCCTTCTGGACGATTCTCCGCCGCGATCCGGTTGAGGGTGTCCCCTGCCTGGACCGTGTAGGAACGCGCGGCGGAGGGTGCCTGTGCGGCAGGCCTGGCTACGCGGGGAGCGCCGGCTCGCGCAGCAGCCCGAGCCGCCGGGGCACCCTGCGGAGCCTGACGCATCTCCGGGCTCGCGACAGGCACTGCAGCCGTGCGCCCGCCGCCTACATCCGGGGGATCCAGCAGGAAGGTATATTCTCGGATCAGACGGCCGGCGGCCCAATTGAGCTCGACCAGCATATCGACAAACGGCTCATTGACCGGCCGTTCGCTCGTGACCCTGACAATTGCGCCCCCTCCTCGCCGCTCGATTGCCATGCGCAATCCGCTGACGGACGGAGAGAAATCGATGCCAGCCTGCCGGAAGGCCTCCGAGGACGCGAGACGCGCCGTCATGTTCTGGAGTTCTTCCGGCGTGGCGGAGATCTCGACCTCGGCCCGGAGGGGCTGCCCCAGCCCGCTTAGAACAGTGATTTTCCCTAGACCGGCGGCATGGGCGCCCAAAGAGAGCGCACCGATGGAAGCCGCGATGAGGGTGCGTTTGAGCCGACTTTTCACAGGGTTCTTATGCACGAATGCGGATCATCGAAATCGAGTTGGAGATGAACATAACATCATGGGTTTGGGGAGGCAAGTTCAAGGTATTTTTGAAGTTCCCCAACCAAAGGTAACAAGAAATGAAAAATGGCGGCCGAAGCCGCCATTTTCATTTGGAATTAATCCTCGAGGAGGACCCGCAGCATGCGCCGCAGGGGCTCCGCAGCACCCCACAGCAGCTGATCGCCAACCGTGAAGGCAGACAGGTATTCACCGCCCATGGCGAGCTTGCGCAGACGGCCCACGGGCACCGTGAGGGTTCCGGTCACCGCGGTCGGGGTCAGTTCGCGCACGGTGATGTCGCGCTGGTTCGGGACGACCTTGACCCAGTCGTTGGCCGACGCGAGCAGACCTTCGATCTCGTCGATCGGGATGTCCTTGCGCAGCTTGAGGGTCAGCGCCTGGCTGTGGCAGCGCATGGCGCCGATACGGACGCACAGACCATCGATAGGCACCGCCGGGGTACCAAAACCCTCACCACGGCCGAGGATCTTGTTGGTCTCGACGCCGCCCTTCCACTCTTCCTTGGACTGACCATTGCCGAGATCCTTGTCGATCCACGGGATCAGGGAACCGGCCAGGGGCACACCGAAGTTGGAGGCCGGGAAGGCGTCGTCACGCATGGTGCCGGCCACTTCACGGTCGATGTCGAGGATTGCGGAAGCGGGGTCATCCAGCAATTCCTTGACCGAGCGGTTGAGCTCACCCATCTGGGACAGCAGCTCACGCATGTTCTGCGCACCGGCGCCGGATGCAGCCTGGTAGGTCATGGAGGTCGCCCACTCCACCAGGTCGTTCTGGAAGAGACCGCCCAGCGCCATCAGCATCAGGGACACGGTACAGTTGCCGCCGACCCAGTCACGACCGCCCTTGGCCAGGGAATCCTTGATCACGTTCATGTTGACCGGATCGAGGATGATCACCGCCTGCTTTTCCATGCGCAGGGTGGACGCCGCATCGATCCAGTGGCCGGTCCAGCCGGCGGCACGCAGCTTGGGATAGACCTCGCTGGTGTAGTCACCGCCCTGACAGGTGATGACGATGTCCATCGCCTTCAGCTCGTCGATGTTCTTGGCGTCCTTCAGCGCAGGAGCTTCCTTGCCGAAGTTCGGTGCCTTGCCCCCCGGATTGGAGGTGGTGAAGAACACCGGCTCGATCAGCGCAAAATCATTCTCTTCACGCATGCGCTGCATGAGCACGGAACCGACCATGCCACGCCAGCCAACCAGACCTACTCTTTTCATATTGATCCCCGATCAGACTCGATAGTTTTCCAGCAATGACTTACAGCGCCGCAATGACCGCGTCGCCCATTTCCTTGGTGCCGACCCGGCGGGTGCCCGCTTCGTAGATGTCGCCGGTGCGATAGCCGGCGGCCAGCACCTTCTTCACGGCATTTTCGATGCGCAGCGCCTGGGCCTCCAGATTGAAGGTATAGCGCAGCATCATCGCGGCAGACAGGATGGTGGCCAGCGGATTGGCCAGGCCCTTGCCGGCGATGTCGGGGGCGGAACCATGACTCGGCTCGTACAGACCCTTGTTGTTCGCGTCCAGCGAGGCGGACGGCAGCATGCCGATGGAGCCCGTGAGCATGGAAGCCTCGTCCGACAGGATGTCGCCGAACATGTTGCCGGTGACCATCACGTCGAACTGCTTGGGGGCCCGCACCAGCTGCATGGCAGCGTTATCCACCAGCATGTGGGAGAGCTCCACGTCCGGATAGTCGGCGGAGATCTCGATCATCACGTCGCGCCACAGCTGGGTGGCCTCGAGCACGTTCATCTTGTCCACCGAGCACAGCTTCTTGCCACGCTTGCGGGCCGCCTCGAAGGCCACCTTGCCGATGCGGCGGATCTCGGACTCGGAATAGACCATGGTGTTGAAGCCGACGCGCTCGCCGTTCTCCTCACGCACACCACGGGGCTGACCGAAGTAGATGTCGCCGGTCAGCTCGCGCACGATCAGGATGTCCAGGCCGGCCACAACCTCGGGCTTGAGGGTGGAGGCGTTGGCCAGCTCGGGGTAGAGGATCGCCGGGCGCAGGTTGGCGAACAGGTTCAGCTCCTTGCGGATGGCCAGCAGGCCACGCTCGGGACGCTGCTCGCGGGGCAGCGTGTCCCACTTGGGGCCGCCCACCGCACCCAGCAGGATGGCGTCGGCGGCCTTGGCGGCCTTGCTGGTGGCTTCGGGATAGGGCGTGCCGGTGGCATCCACGGCGCTACCGCCGATCAGGGCAGTCTCGACTTCGAAGTTGAAATCGTCGCCACGCAGGGCCTCGAGCACGCGCAGGGCCTGCTCCATGATTTCGGGACCAATGCCGTCACCCGGCAGAACGCAGATCTTCATTATGTCTTTCTATTTTTCTGGTGGTTGGCGCCGGCCCTCGGGGCCGGCAGGCGGTCAGGCAAAGAGCCAGGGCTGCTCGATGCGACGACGGGCTTCGTACTCGCGGATCTTGTCGGCGTGACGCAGGGTCAGGCCGATGTCGTCCCAGCCATTCAGCAGGCATTCCCGGCGGAAGGGGTCCACGTTGAACGGGATCACGGTGCCATCCGGGCGGGTGATGGTCTGGGCCTCCAGGTCCACCGACAGGCGATACCCTTCAGTGCCAAGGCACTGGGTGAACAGCCATTCGACCTGGTCGGCGTCCAGCTTGATCGGCAGCAGACCGTTCTTGAAACAGTTGTTGAAGAAGATGTCGGCAAAGCTCGGGCCGATCAGCACCCGGAAGCCGAAGTCTTCCAGCGCCCAGGGCGCATGCTCGCGGGAGCTGCCACAACCGAAGTTGTCGCGGGTCAGCAGGATCTGCGCACCCTGGTAGCGCGGCTGATTGAGGACGAAATCCGGGTTGCGGGGGCGGTGGGTATTGTCCTGGCCCGGCTGTCCGACATCCAGGTAGCGCCACTCGTCGAAGAGGTTGGGCCCGAAGCCGCTACGCTTGATGGACTTCAGGAACTGCTTCGGAATGATTGCGTCGGTATCCACGTTGGCGCGATCCATCGGCGCCACGAGACCGTCGAGTTTGCGGAAGGGGTTCATCTTACTTCGCTACCTTCTGGATGGCTTCGCCACCCTTTTCAATATCCTTGCCCAGGCCGTGGACGGTGTTGCATCCGGCCAGGGCTACCACGGCACACACACCAAGCAGCATCATGAATGAACGCATGCTCTTGTCTCCAGGCCTCAAGCCAGCTCGCGCACGTCGGCGAAGCGGCCAGCAATCGCCGCCGCGGCCGCCATGGCCGGACTGACCAGATGGGTACGCCCACCCGCTCCCTGGCGACCCTCGAAGTTGCGGTTGGAGGTGGAGGCACAGCGCTCGCCCGGCTCCAGCCGGTCGGCATTCATGGCCAGGCACATGGAGCAGCCCGGCTCACGCCACTCGAAGCCCGCCGCCTCGAAGATCTTGTCGAGGCCCTCGGCCTCGGCCTGGCGCTTGACCAGACCGGAGCCCGGCACCACCAGGACCAGCCTGACGTTGTCGGCCTTGCGGCGCCCGCGGGCCACAAAGGCGGCGGCGCGCAGGTCTTCGATGCGCGAGTTGGTGCACGAACCGATGAAGACCTTATCGATGGCGATGTCCTTGATCGGCGTACGCGGGTTGAGGCCCATGTACTGCAGCGCACGCTCCATGCCCTCACGCTTGACCGGGTCCTTCTCGAGGGACGGATCGGGCACGATGCCGTCGATCGGTGCGACCATCTCGGGGGACGTGCCCCAGGTGACCTGCGGCTTGATCTCCGCAGCGTTCAGCTCGACAACACTGTCGAACACCGCACCGGCGTCGGAATGCAGGGTCCGCCAATAGGCGACGGCGCGGTCCCACTGCTCACCCTTCGGCGAGAAGGGACGATCCTTCAGGTAGGCGACGGTCTGGTCATCCACGGCCACCAGACCGGCACGCGCACCGGCTTCGATGGCCATGTTGCAGATGGTCATGCGGCCTTCCATGGACAGGCTGCGGATGGCGCTGCCACCGAACTCGATGGCGTAGCCCGTGCCCCCGGCGGTGCCGATCCTGCCGATGATGGCGAGAACGACGTCCTTGGCGGTGACACCCGCCCCCAGCTGGCCCTCGACCCGGATCAGCATGGTCCTGGACTTCTTCTGGAGCAGGCACTGGGTGGCCATCACGTGCTCGACCTCGGAGGTGCCGATGCCATGGGCCAGACAGGCGAAAGCGCCGTGGGTCGAGGTGTGCGAGTCACCACAGACGACGGTCATGCCAGGAAGGGTGGCGCCGTTCTCCGGTCCGATCACATGCACGATGCCCTGCCGCTCATCCTTGAACGGAAAGTAGGCCAGCGCGCCGACTTCGCGGATGTTGCTGTCGAGGGTCTCCACCTGCTGACGGGAAACCGGATCCAGAATGCCCTGCTCCCAGTGGTCGGTAGGGGTATTGTGGTCTGCAGTCGCGACGATGGAATCAACACGCCAAGGCTTGCGGCCAGCCAGCTTGAGGCCTTCAAAGGCTTGCGGGCTGGTGACTTCGTGAACCAGGTGACGATCGATGTAGATCAGGGCCGTGCCGTCATCCTCGACGTGCACCACGTGGCTCGACCAGAGTTTTTCGTAAAGCGTTTGCGCTTGCATGGGCGAAAGGACTGAGGGGCGGAAAAACCTTAATTATTTCACAGGCTTCATGTGCTGAGTAGCTTGCTCGTAGAGGGGCATCACGCGGGCGGCGTACTGGGCGAGATCCTGCTGGCGACTTTGATTGGACGGATGGGTGGACAACCACTGGGGCGGCTGGTTGCTGTTGGCCTTGGCCATCTTCTGCCACAGCACCACTGCGGCGCGCGGATCGTAGCCCCCCCGAGCGGCCAGTTCCACCCCGATGCGGTCGGCCTCGGTTTCGTGCTCACGGCTGTTCGGCAGCTCGAAGCTCACCTTGGCCACCGAGCCGATCAGGTCGGTCCCGGCCTGCCCCACCCCCAGCGCAGCCCCCAGCACGGCCACCCCGAGATTGGTGACCATCGACTGGGACGCCCGCTCCCGCGCATGCTCCCGCAGTGCGTGGGCAATCTCGTGGCCCATGATGGCGGCGATCTCGTCGTCGCTGAGGTCCAGCTTCTCGATGATGCCGGAATAGAAGGCGATCTTGCCTCCCGCCATGCACCAGGCGTTGAGTTCATTGGAGGACAGCACATTGACCTCCCAGCGCCAGTTGGGCGCGTCAGCCCGGAAAGCCCCCGTTGCCGGAATGAGGCGGCGCGCCACGGCCCGCACCCGCTCCACCTGCTCCTTGTCGCGGTTGAGCGCGTTCTTCTGGCCGGCCTGCTGGATGATCTTCTGGTAGCTCTGGCTGGCCGCCGACTCCATCTCCCTGGAACTCACCATCATCATCTGCGAGCGCTCGACGCCCACATTGCCGGTCTGGGTGGTCTTGACCGTCTGGCAGGCCGTCACCAGCCCCGCCGCGAGAACTGCTGGCACCAGGCCCAGCAAGCCATTGAATCGGAACTTCATGCGTGTCACGTCATCCTCATTCGAATCATGCGCGGGACGGCTCGCCCACCCCCTGCCGCCAGCCCCAGGCCAGCACCAGCAGCCCCAGCAGGGCGAACAGGGAGCCCAGCGAATAGGTCCAGGCCGGCCCGACAGACTCCCAAGTGTAGCCGCTGACCAGGCCTCCGATCATCCCGCCGGCACCAAAAGAAATACTTCCGTAGAGCGCCTGCCCGCGTGCCTGATGCTGGGCGCCGAACCACCGATTGACCGCAGCGATCGCCGCCGCATGGTAGGCGCCAAAGGTCGCGCCATGCAGGAGTTGGGCTACCAGGAGAATCCACAAGGAATCCGCACCCCAGGCGATCATTCCAAAGCGCAGTACGGCAGCAGCGAAACTCCAGATCAACAGGCCGCGCAGGGAGAAGGCCTTAAGGAGTTGCGGCATGCCCATGAAGACGGCGATCTCGGCCAGCACCCCCAGCGCCCACATCCAACCGACCAGCGCCTTGCTGTAGCCGTGGGCCACCAGGTGCAGGGAATAGAACACGTACAGCGCTCCATGGGCGGCTGACATGAAAAAGCAGGCGGCAAGCAGGGCCCGCACCTCCGGGCGCCGGAGAATCTCGCCCAGGGCGACCGGCACGGGCGGAGTCCGCGGCCGCCCCGCCTCAGGGATCGTCAATGCACAGATCAGGATGCCGGCCAGCACGGCCAGGGTGATCCACAACAACGCCCGGACCGGCAGGCCATCGAGCAGATAACCCAGCCCGAGCACGGCCAGAATGAAGCCCACCGAGCCCCATACCCGGATGTTGCCGTAACCCCCTGCCCTGCCACTCAGGTGCGCAAAAGTGAGCGTCTCGACGAGCGGCAGGGCCGCACTCCAGAAAAAGGCCAGCAAAGCCATGCTGACAAACAGCCATGCGTAGGCATCCGTAAGCAGGAAGCCGGAGAAGCCGAGCAGGGAAAGCAGTGCGGAGAGGCGCACGATGGGCGTACACACCCCCATGCGGTCGGCCAGCCAGCCCCACAGGGTCGGCGCCACCATCCGCATCACCGACATCAGGGACATCAGCACAGCGATCTGGGCCGCGCTCTGCCCGATGGACTGCAGGTAGAGGCCGAAATACGGCGAGAAGGCTCCCACGAAGGCGAAGTAGAAGAAGTAATAGCCGGACAGCCGCCAGTAGGGAATCATCGTTCGGTGCCTCACCCGCCTCCAAAAAGAAGAGCGCCCTGAGGCGCTCTTTGGCACAACCTGGATACCGTGCTCAGGCAGCCGGAACTGCCTTCAGCATGCCGTGCAGCTCATCCTTCAGCTTGAGGCGACGCTTCTTCAGCTCCTCCAGTTCAAAATCCGTGGCGACTTCTTCGTTGATCTCGACGCGGACGACCTGGCGGTTCAGGGTGTGATAGTCATCGAACAGTCTCGCAAAATGTCCGTTCGAGACCTTGAGTACGTGAATCTGATCCCGGTATTCGGGAAACTCGTGATGCAGATCGTGTTGCTCCATGCACTTCCTCCAGCTTCGTCAATCGGATCTCGTTTGAAATCCACTCTACGCCGCTGAAGGGCTGCAAAAGTTGACCCTCGTCAAGCCTTGGGACGGGGAGACGGAACGCTCTGACTCGCCCCGGGAGCCAGGCCTGCAATGCGGGGGGTGGGACACTCGACGTCGGCGTTCTGCGCACGGTGGCGCAGGGCGTGATCCATCAGCACGATAGCCAGCATGGACTCGGCGATGGGCGTTGCCCGGATCCCGACGCAGGGGTCGTGGCGCCCGTGGGTATTCACCACCACGGCTTCGCCGGCCTTGTTGATGGTGTGCCGATCGAGGCGGGTGCTGGAGGTCGGCTTGATCGCCATGCTGACCAGGATATCCTGCCCCGTCGAGATGCCGCCGAGCACACCGCCGGACTCATTGGACAGGAAGCCCTCGGGGCTCATCTCGTCGGAGTGCTGGGTACCGAGCTGGGACACGCTGGCGAACCCCGCGCCGATCTCCACCCCCTTGACGGCATTGATGCTCATCATGGCGTAGGCGATATCCGCATCCAGGCGGTCGTAAACCGGCTCACCCCACCCCACCGGAACACCGGTCGCCACCACGTTGATGCGGGCTCCGACGGAATCACCCGACTTGCGCAGGTCGTCCATATAGGACTCGAGCTGGGGCACGATGGCCTGATTGGGGGCGAAGAAGGCGTTCCCGTCCACCTCATCCCAGGACACAAAGGGAATCTCGATGGGGCCAAGCTGCGCCATGTAGCCGCGGATCACCACACCGAAGCGCTCGAACAGCCACTTCCGGGCAATCGCACCGGCAGCCACACGCACCGCCGTCTCGCGGGCGGAGGAGCGACCGCCACCACGGTAGTCGCGGATACCGTACTTCTGCCAGTAACCATAGTCGGCATGCCCCGGCCGGAAGCTCTCGGCGATGTTGCCGTAGTCCTTGGAGCGCTGATCCTGATTGCGGATCAGCAGGGCGATCGGGGTGCCGGTGGTGACGCCCTCGAAGACGCCGGACAGGATCTCGACAGCGTCCGGCTCACGCCGCTGGGTGACGTGCCGCGAGGTGCCCGGCTTGCGCCGGTCGAGCTCCGCCTGGATGTCCGCCTCACTGAGGGCCAGCCCCGGCGGACAGCCATCCACCACGCAGCCGATGGCCGGGCCATGGGATTCACCAAAGGACGTGACGCAGAACAGCGTACCGAGGGAGTTACCAGACATGGAAGGACTCGCGAAGACGAAAGGAAGAAAGACAAACCGACGCCGAGGTCAGGCGCCGGAGTCTATCACGCCGCCGGCGCGGGGCCGGCGACGCGGTGCAGCCGCTTATTGGAAGAACTCGTCCAGCCGGCCGAAGACCGGATGTTCCCCGGCGTGCTGCTTGACGTAGAGCACGTCTTCGAGCTTCTCAACCTGCTTGATCATCTTGGACAGACGCTCGTCCTCGAAGATCAGCAGCCAGATGCGGCTGGTCTCGCCGGTGCCCACCGGCATGCACAGGATGCCTTCCACGTTGAAGGCGCGACGGGCAAACAGGCCGCAGATGTGGCTCATCACGCCCGGGTGGTTGGCCACGCCAAGCTCGAGCACGACCTTATGGAAGCCGTTGTGCTCCGGAACGTCGGGAATGTACTCGGAAAGGTTGGTGTTCTGTTCGGACATCGTTTTATCTCCTCAGCGCTCAGCCGATCATCTCGGAGTTGGCGGCACCCGGCGGCACCATCGGGTAGACGAATTCATTGGGATCGATCGTGGCGTGGATCAGGCAGGGTCCCGGCGTGCTGAGGGCCTCGGCCAGGGTCGCACGGGGGTTCGGCGCCGGATCCAGATCCACCGCACGCATGCCGAAGCCGTCGGCGATCTTCAGGAAGTCGGTCGGGCGCTCGTAGCGGGAGGCCATGATGCGCTTGCCGTAGAAGAGGTTCTGCTGCTGGTGCACCAGGCCCAGGGACTGGTTGTTCATCAGCACGATCTTGACGTTGACGTTCTCCTGGGCGGCGGTAGCCATCTCCTGGATGTTCATCTTCAGGCTGCCGTCACCGGAGAAGCACACCACCGTGCGGTCGGGCGCAGCCAGCGCGGCGCCGATCGCCGCGGGGAAACCGAAGCCCATGGTGCCGAGGCCGCCGGAGTTGAGCCACTGGCGGGAACGGCGGAAGGGATAGGCCTGGGCCACCCACATCTGGTGCTGCCCCACGTCGCTGGTGATGATCGCGCTGTCGTCCAGGCAGCTGGCCACGGCGTGGATCAGGCCGTAGGGCGAGCGCGGGTTGTCGACCCCCGGCATGGCCAGCGGGAAGCGGCCCTTCAGGCTCTCCACATGCGACAGCCAGCGCTTGCGCAGCTGCGGCTTGACGCGCGGCAGCAGCTCGGAGAGCACCTGCCCCACGTCGCCGGCAATCGCCACGTGCGCGTTCTTGACCTTGTGGAGCTCGGAGCGGTCGATGTCGATGTGGATGATCTTGGCATTCGGACAGAACTCGGCAGTCTTGCCGATGGCCCGGTCATCGAAGCGGGCGCCCACGCAGATCAGCAGGTCAGCCTCTTCCAGCACGTAGTTGGTGTAGCGCGCGCCGTGCATGCCCAGCATGCCCAGGGACAGCGGATGATCCATGGGCATCGCACCCAGCGCCATCAGGGTCATGGTGGTGGGCAGGGATGCCTGCTCGGCCAGGGTCACCGCCATGTGGGCAGCACCGGAGTGGATCACGCCACCGCCCAGGTACAGCACCGGACGCTCCGCCGCCTCGATCATGCGGGCGGCCTCCTCGATCGCCGCGATGTCGAAGCTGGGCGCCGCATCGGGCACCACCACGTCGGGGAACTCGTCGAAGCTGACCATCTGGTTCTGGACGTCCTTCGGCACGTCGATCAGCACCGGGCCCGGGCGATCGGACATGGCAATGCGGAAGGCGGACGGCACGGCGGTCAGCAGCTCCTTGGCCGAACGCACCAGGAAGTTGTGCTTGGTGATGGGAATCGTCAGGCCGTAGGTATCGACTTCCTGGAAGGCATCGGTACCGATCATCGACAGGGGCACCTGGCCGGTCAGCGCAATCATCGGGATCGAGTCCAGCTTGGCGTCGGCGATGGCGGTGATCAGGTTGGTGGCACCCGGACCGCTGGAGGCCAGACACACCTCGGGACGGCCGGAGACGCGAGCCATGCCCTGGGCGATGAAGCCGGCGCCCTGCTCGTGACGACAGAGGACGTGGTGGATCTGCTCGCTCTTCGACAGGGCGTCGTACATCGGCAGGGCTGCACCGCCGGGCACGCCGGCGATGGTGTTGATGCCCTGCCGCTCGAGCAGCTTCACGATCAGGTCTGCTCCAGTCATTTGATACATCGATTTCTCCTTGGACTTGAAAGCCGATGCGCTCTTCCGGCCTATGGGATATGCCTAAAAGACAAGACCCCCGCCGGTTGCGCGCCGGCGGGGGTCTGAAATTCCTTGCTCTCGACTACCTTGGACCCTTACGACGCGCGCCTGCCTACGCTTACTACGCGTACTACTACAACGTCGACAGGCAGGGCAAAGGCGAAAGTGGTCATGAGGTCATCTACAAGACTAGGCTTGGATTATTCGCATGTCAGCCCTAAAACACAAGCTCTTTTTGCGTCGCAACACCCTGTGCCGGGCAATCGGTCACGCCGATCAAGCATCCCTGAGCACACGACGCAGGATCTTGCCCACATTGCTCTTGGGCAGCTCATCGCGGAACTCCACGAATCTGGGCACTTTATAGCCCGTAAGCCCTTCCCTGCAGTGGGCAATCAGCGCCTCGGCCGTCAGCGACGGGTCTTTGCGGACAACGAAGACCTTCACCGCCTCCCCGGAGTGCTCGTCTGGCACGCCCAGGGCGGCCACCTCCATCACACCCGGGTGAGCCGCAACCACATCCTCGACCTCGTTCGGGTACACGTTGAATCCCGACACCAGGATCATGTCTTTCTTTCGATCGACGATCCGGACAAAACCCTCCGCATCGATCGTGGCCACATCCCCGGTCCGCAGGTATCCATCATGGGTGAAGGCACGGGCCGTATCCTCGGGCCGGTTGTAGTAGCCCTTCATGACCTGCGGCCCCTTGACACACAGCTCGCCCGGCTGGCCCGGCGCCACTTCATACCCATCATCGTCCCGCAGGCTGATGTCCGTCGAAGAGATGGGCAGACCGATGGAGTGATTGAACTCGGGCAGATTCAAGGGGTTGATGCAGACCGCGGGCGACGTCTCGGTAAGCCCATAGGCCTCCGCCAGCGGCTTGCCCGTCAGCGCCTTCCAGCGATCTGCGACGGCCTGCTGCACAGCCATCCCACCACCCAGGGCGACCTTGAGCCTCGAGAAATCCAGCTTCGCGAAATCAGCGTTGTTCAGCAGGGCATTGAAGAGTGTATTGACCCCGGTGATGATGGTGAACGGATGCTGGGCCATTTCGGCAACGAAACCCGGGATATCCCGCGGATTGGTGATCAGCACGTTGGCCGCACCGATCTTGAGGAAGGTCAGGCAGTTGGCCGTGAGGGAAAAGATGTGATAAAGCGGCAAGGCCGTGATGATGACTTCTTCGCCCTCCCGCACGCAGGGGCTGATCCAGGCGTGCGCCTGCTGCAGGTTGGAGACGATGTTGCCGTGGGTCAGCATGGCCCCCTTGGCCACCCCCGTCGTCCCCCCGGTATATTGCAGATAGGCCAGGTCATCATGAGTGAGCCTGACGGACTGCGGGGGGTGCCGCCGCCCCCGGGACAGCGCCTCCCGGAATCCAACATGACCAGGCAGATCCCACGCAGGGACCATCTTCTTGACGTGACGCACCACGAGATTGACGATCAGCGACTTGGGGAAGCCCAACAGATCCCCGAGGCCCGTCACCACCACATGCCGGATCTTCGTGTGAGCGAGGACCTCCTGCAGCGTGTGGGCGAAATTCTCCATGATGACGATTGCTTCGCAACCGGCATCCCCGAGCTGGTGAGCGAGCTCGCGCGCGGTGTAGAGCGGATTGACGTTCACGACCACATAGCCTGCCCGCAGGATCGCGAACATCGCGATCGGGTACTGGAGGCAGTTGGGCATCATCAGGGCAACCCGGGCACCGGGAGCAAGCCCCAACTCCCCCTGCAGATAACCGGCAAATTGCCGCGACAGTTCGTCCAGTTCCTGATAGGAAATGGACTTGCCCATGTTGATATAGGCAGTGCGCGCAGCAAACTTCGCGACACTCTTATCGAACAGATCGGCCAGGGACGCAAACTCCCCGGCGTTGATCTCGGCGGGCACACCAGGGGGGTAGCTTTTCAGCCAAATCTTGTCCATCAGCTTGTCTCCTTTGTAGTTGGTCATCGGACCTGCAAGGCCGCGCCATATGCTTGGCACGTGCATGCTGCAGGGTCCCGCCCTCCCCAGGCGGCCCGACGCCCAATCGACGCCGGCTCCCAACATACCTTTCGACAGGCGCTTTGCGCGCCTCGTTCTTCAGACCGCCCGCCCCCTGCGCGGTACGGCCGTCAAGCTCAGCCCGGGACGGCCATAGCCGCCCCGACAGATCAGGCCTGATCCTCGGCAGGCCAGTTCTTGATGTAGTTCTTCAGCATCCGGTTCTCGAAACTCTGCTCTTCGAGCACCGCCTTGGCAACGTCATGGAAGGAGACCACGCCCATCAGCATGGTGTCATCCATGACCGGCAGGTAGCGCTGATGGTGCTCGACCATCAGGCGGCGCAGCTCATCCATCTCCATGTTGAGCGTCGCAACGAAGGGATCCTTGAGCATCGCCTCCTCGACCGGCAGCACTTCCCAGGCCGCACCGGCGCGCTGGGTCGCTAGCAGTACCTCTCGGAAAGTCAGCAGGCCTACCATGCGCCCGCGATCAAAGACCACCAGTGAGCCCACATCCTGTTCCGTCATGATGGAAACAGCCTCGGCGAGGGTCTTTTGGGAGGCAACCGTAAACAGCACCTTGCCCTTGATCGCGAGAATTTCACTGACCAGCATTTTCTTTTCCTCTTGGCAGCCCGGACAGGCCGAAATGAATCCTGCCCGGGATGGTATTCGATTGCACGCCGACCGCAAAGCCTTTCGGAATCAGGACTTACCCCATGTCAGAGCCCAAAAGCGGGGAAGGACTCCACCCCCACGAAAAAGGCCTTCACGATACGAAAATGAATTTCAGGACAAGAAATGCCGCCCGCTGCGGCGAACCCAAAAGCAAGGGGGCGCCCACAGGCGCCCCCTTCAAATTTCAACCAGGCTGCAATCAGCGCTCGAGGAACTTGAGCTTGTCCTTCACGCCACGCCAGTCGTCCGCGTCCGCCGGAGGCTCCTTGCGCTCGACGATGGGAACCCACTTGGCCGCAAGCTCTGCGTTGAGCGCGATGAAGCCCTGCTGATCAGCCGGCACGTCATCCTCGGCAAAAATCGCCTCCGCGGGGCACTCGGCCACGCACAGGGTGCAGTCGATGCACTCATCGGGATCGATCACCAGAAAGTTGGGCCCCTCACGGAAACAATCCACGGGGCACACATCGACACAGTCCGTGTACTTGCAGCGGATGCAATTTTCGGTAACAACATAGGTCATGGGGCAAACTCCTGTTCTGGTAGGCCCACCACAGCCCCGGTCGGACGGGTGACCAGCTGCGCAGGCAAGATGTCTTCAAGTCCGGAATATACCCGATCCGGTAGGCTTCAACCTACCCGCCTACCACATCCGGTGCGCTCCGCCCCCTTCCGGGCCACACCTCGAAGGCCACGCAACCCTGCCTGCAGCGAGAAAATCGCTTTTCTTGCCAGGGAATATTCGCTAGGATCGGACATCTCTTACCCTGTCGATCGGATCGTGGGCTGCAATGCCCCGCGCCACCCCGGCGCCCCATCCGGCGACCCCTGCCCCCACTGAATGCGAGGAATCATGAGCGAACATATCCATTACGTCACCGATGCAAACTTCGAAAGCGAGGTTCTGCAGTCCGCCAGCCCCGTGCTGGTCGATTACTGGGCCGAATGGTGTGGTCCCTGCAAGATGATCGCCCCCATCCTCGACGAAGTCGCCAAGGAATACGGCGGCAAGCTCAAGGTGGCCAAGCTGAACATCGACGAAAACCAGGAAACGCCGGCCAAGTACGGCATCCGCGGCATCCCCACCCTGATGCTGTTCAAGGGCGGCAACATCGAGGCGACCAAGGTCGGCGCGCTGTCCAAGTCGCAACTCGCGGCCTTCATTGACAGCCATCTGTAATAGGGATACCCTCCCGGTCAAGTTATAGCGGCGCCCTCCGGGCAAGCCATCCGGCAACCCGGGCGCCGCTCTGCAGTCAGAGCACACACCTCTACGCGCTCCGCTGTTCTCCTACCTTTACTTTCCCCCTCCCCCAACCGCTGCCTGCCATGCAACTCTCGGAGCTCAAGTCCCTCCACGTCGGCCAATTGCTCGAAATGGCCATTGCCAACGACATCGAAGGCGCCAACCGCCTGCGCAAGCAGGAACTGGTCTTCGCGCTGCTGAAGAACCGGGCCAAAAAAGGCGAGCCGATCTACGGCGATGGCGTGATGGAGGTGCTGCCGGACGGCTTCGGCTTCCTGCGCTCACCCGATACGTCCTACCTGGCCGGTACCGACGACATCTACGTCTCACCGAGCCAGATCCGACGCTTCAACCTGCACACCGGTGACACGGTGGAAGGCGAGATCAGGACCCCCAAGGATGGCGAGCGCTATTTCGCCCTCGTCAAGGTGGACAAGGTCAACTTCGAGCCGCCCGAGGCTTCGAAGCACAAGATTCTCTTTGAGAACCTGACCCCGCTGCACCCCAATCAGTGCCTCAAGCTCGAGCGGGACATCCGGGGCGAGGAAAACATCACTTCACGCGTGATCGACATGATCGCGCCGATCGGCAAGGGGCAGCGCGGCCTGCTCGTCGCGCCCCCGAAGAGCGGCAAGACGGTCATGCTGCAACACATCGCCCACTCCATCACGTCCAACCACCCGGACGTCGTGGTGATCGTGCTGCTGATCGACGAGCGCCCCGAAGAAGTGACCGAGATGCAGCGCTCCGTGAAGGGTGAGGTGGTTGCCTCCACCTTCGACGAACCTGCCATCCGCCACGTCCAGGTTGCCGAGATGGTGATCGAGAAGGCCAAGCGCCTGGTCGAGCACAAGAAGGATGTGGTCATCCTGCTGGACTCCCTGACCCGCCTGGCCCGCGCCTACAACACCGTGGTGCCGGCTTCCGGCAAGGTGCTGACCGGCGGTGTGGATGCCAACGCCCTGCAGAAACCCAAGCGCTTCTTCGGCGCGGCCCGCAACATCGAGGAAGGTGGCTCCCTGACCATCATCGCCTCCGCGCTGATCGACACCGGCAGCCGGATGGACGACGTGATCTACGAGGAGTTCAAGGGCACCGGCAACATGGAAATCCACCTGGATCGCCGCATGGCCGAAAAACGGGTGTATCCGGCAATCAACGTCAACCGCTCGGGCACCCGCCGCGAAGAGCTGCTGCTCAAGTCGGACGTCCTGCAAAAGGTCTGGGTGCTGCGCAAGCTCTTGTACGGCATGGATGACATCGATGCGATGGAGTTCCTCCTCGACAAGATCAAGGCAACGAAGAACAACGGTGAGTTCTTCGACGCCATGCGCAGAGGCTAAGCCTCTGCCACCGGGGGTCGGCTGGCCCCCTGCTGCCCTTCTCGGGTAAAGTCCAGCCCCGGTCGCTTCGATCACAAACTGGCCATCGGCCAGGTCGACAGTTACAATGCGCGCCGCTTGCGGACGTGGCGAAATTGGTAGACGCACCAGATTTAGGTTCTGGCGCCTTTGGCGTGAGAGTTCGAGTCTCTCCGTCCGCACCAAGACGCGCATTGAGTAACAGTCAAAGCAACATCGTTTCGATCCATGACAAAGGGCGCCTCGCGGCGCCCTTTGTCATTCTGGTTACTACTTACCCGACTATTACTGGCCGATGATCCGCCAGTTGAGCACATGCGGGTCAGTCAAGCCGCCGACCTGGCTACCCAGGATGGAGGCCCCCACCGTGGGATCAGAGGACGAGCCCATGAGGCGGATGGTGTTGCCGATCCGCACCAACCTGGCCCCCACCACGCCACTCGCCGAGCTCACCATCTCGACAGGCACCCGGACGCCGTTCTGGACCCGGCCGAAGGCGGTCTTGGCGGAAGAAAAATGTACGGCGTAAGCGCTGCTCTGCCCCGCCGGATTGCATTTATCCTGGTTCATCAAGGTACCGATCCAGGCCACGACGCCTTCGTTCGTCTGAGGTCTCACCGTGATCTGTTCCCGATAGTTGCCGCTGACTCCGGTGAGGTCGTAGTACCATCCCATCGGCTTCTCATCGTCCAGGATCGCACCGCTGATGAGACTGTTCACGGCAACCATGTCGTTCCTCCCGAAAGGAAAAGAAACGCCACTGGGCAACTGCCTGCCCACACCGACCTGGTCCGAGTACGGAGCGCTCACCGTACCATCCTTCAAGGCATAAAAGGTCTGCTGCTGAGTGTTGTCACGGTCATCGTTATGCAGCAAACGTCCCGTACCCACGAAGACATACCTGAAAAGGTCAGGGGCTGCGGCAGGCGCAACCTCTGTCGTAATAGGTTGGGCAACCCCGAGACCATCCGTCAGCTTCGCCATCAGCGTCGGTGTGGGAACATTCGACGATGGGCTGGTAAAGTCCATTCGCCAGACGTTACCCAGCAGATCCCCTGCATACAGGAAATCCATCGTCATCTCGGCAACATCAGGTATGTAGCTGTTCACATGTGCCAAACCTGCAGGATTGACCGCCGTACCTTCGGACGTATAAACGGTCTGAAGCAACGAGCCGTTCCTGGGGTCGACAATGAAAACCACCCCCTTGCCCTTCTTGCTCGTATCCGATCCCAAATTGTTGTTGTAACCGCCGGCCAGAATGACGACCCACCCCCACTTGGCGGTCTTGCCGATCAGGGGCCGACCAAAGGTGAAGCCCATATCCTCATGGGTGAATTCCCACAGCACCTTGCCGGCAACAGCCGTTTCAGAGGTCCATGAGGCGGGGTCCGTGACATCGATCGCCACGTAGCTTCGCCCCCCCTTGCCCAGGCCCGTGACAAGCAGGGTGCGCCAATCCGGAGTGGCGGACGCGCTCGGGGTAACCCCTGCACGCGCGAAGTCCACATCCCTCACCAAGGGCGTTGCGTTGACGTAGTAGCGGTGCTGGTAGGCGTTATCCGTCAGAGCCTTCAAGCCACTTTCTGCGGGAAGATCATCCGGCCCCCTGAACACCGCGTTCGGTACGAGAGCAAAGAGCTCCTGCCCCCCCGTGCTCGCGCCATTCACTTGGGCATCAAACGCATGAAGCATCCCGTCGTTGGCTCCGACAAACACCACCGGCTTGCGCGAGGCATTAGCCAGCTTGAAAGCCGCATATCCGGGATTGAGCGCATCCGAATAGGGGAAGCTGGGCGGTCCGACATACAGAGCTCCGGAATCGACAATATCGCCGAGCGCCGAAGCCCTGTAGCGGTAGGCCTTGCGGACAAGCAGCGTCGACTGATTGGTAGTGTCACCCCGCAGGTAACTGAGGACATTGCTCTGCTCGGTCGCGGTGCTACCCAGCACGATCTTCTGAGCGGTGCTCAGATTGGCCGTCCGGAACGGAACACCCACCAGCTTGCCGGCCGAGTCGGGCGCCAGGGTCACGATCTTGCGAGTCGTATTCCAGCCGGTCCCGGACACCATCGCATCCAGCTTGGAGGCTGCACTCCACACTGGCGTGGATGAGATGACTCCGGAAGTCGCGTCGATCGCCGTGATCTTCAGCCCCTTGAGGTCGCCCGCCCAATACTGGGAATCATAGGACGCCTGGAAAATGGCATCGCTGGTGAAACTCTCCGAAATCACCGCACCGGTCAAACCCACCCCCGCAGCCGCACCAATCAGCGAATTGATCTGACTGAAGGCCGAGTTGAGCCCCGAGACCATGCGGTCCGGGTCCGATGCCGGGAAATAGGCATCCGGGACGGGCGTACCTTTATAGCTCTGCCCCAGGGCGTTCCACTCCCCATTGTCCGGCGTACCATTGTTATTGAGGTCATTGAAAGCACCATACTTGGCAGCCTTCTGGTACTGGTTGTTCGCGTCCATCTCCGAGTATTCGAGCGCATCAACCCAGAATGTCTTGACCCTCATGTTCGGAAAGTCACTGCGCAAGGCCTTGGTATTGGCGGCATAGGCCATGCCGGCGATGTAATCGTATGGCAGGCTGTAGCCGCTGATCTTCTTGGCCCAGGCGTTGGCTGTCTCATTGGCAAAGCGCTCCGCAGAGACGGCCGCATTCATCGGGGTGGTGCTGCCCGACAGATGGCTGTCACAGCCATAGCCGCTACAGGTATTGGTGTCGCCGATGCCGATGATGAACTGCTTCTGGCACGTTCCGCCCTGGTTGGCCGGGAACATCGGATCAGTCCAGTTGCTGATCATCGGAAAATCGTCCTTGACAGCTGCCCGCTGGGTCGCCGACAGGCCGGAGGGCGGTGTCGTATAGGCCGATACGTTGCCGATGCCCTGAGGCCCCAGCAGATAACGAAGCGCCACCGCGTACATCTCGCTGACATTGTCGTAACGCTTGTAGTTCTTCGCCTTGTAGCCGAACAGGTTGAGGTAGTTGATCGCCCCCGTGCGAGTCACATCCGCATCGCCCCCCTTATCCGTGGGGAAGGGGTCTCGGAGAAACGCGCCTGCTTCAGTGATCTCCTCCTTGGTGTTGCGGATCTGCGCCTTCACCACCGCGCCTTCCCAAGCCTGCAGCTTGGTATCGTCGGTGGTGTAGGTGGTGTTGTTGAGGTTCTGGTAGCCCGCTGCTCCAAAACGCATCCGGTTGATGTTCTTCTGGATCAGGCCCACCGGCTTGTAGACGGACTTTGTCTTGTCTTCACTGGTGTACTTCTGGCAGTAGTACTGATCCGGGTACTCATGCTTCGTGGTATCGGTACCGTCACAGACCAGCACCCTTACCTGATAACTCGCAAATGTCGTGGACGCTGAATCATTGGTGCTGTAGCTGAAATCGACATTGATCCCTTTGCCATACACTCTCGCCACGAGATTCTTGGTGCCGCTGGTCGCCAATCCCGTGTATTTGGTGATATTTCCAGACGAAATGGACTTATCGGGGAAGTTCGACAAACCACCCTGATAGCTATCGGAGGACCACCAAGCCTTCTTGAGAATGGTCTGGCCTGTTGCCGAACCGGAGAAATCCAGGGGCAGATCCACATCCCGCGCCCCCCCCGTCATCGCCCAGCGGAACAGGTCGATCACGTGCATGGTGGCCCAGTTCATATAGCTCCCTGACCATTCTCCAGTACACGTGTAATTACTGCCCGTCGAATTGCCGGAGGGATAGAAGTAGCCATTCGAGGACGAACCCGAATACTTGTAGCACTTGGACGGGTCGAAATACCCCAGGTAACGGCGGGTCGGCTCGAAATAGGGGTCAGTTGTCGAGCTGGCAGGCAGCCCCGGGACGCCAAAGGCTCCGGCACTGAAGTTGGCGTGACTGTGAGCGGTCGGAAACTCCACCGACAGCGCCATCATCACGTTGGCAGGCACACCTTCCTGACTGGAGGGAATGGGAGAATTGGCCAGTGGCGTGTCCAATGCCCATGCCACAGGCAAAAAAGCCTGCCAGAGCGCAACGGACGCCAGGAAACGCGCAGCATGCGCTCCAAGCCGCGCACGGCACTCACCCACGGACACAAGCCTGAATGCGTTCATACTCCATACCTCCATGACAACACCTGTACTATTGCAAGCTTCTGTACGAAACCATCCATTGCGCATAAGTCTGCGTATTCCGGACTCCATCTGTCCGCACCGTGACCCGATACACTGGCGAGACAACCGAGCCCGGTTTCTCCAAGATTATTCCTTCGCTCGAAGGGGAAGAATACTCATCGAGCACGCACACCGTTTTGTCCGAGGGGCCATACCTCTTGCACATTCGCTCGATCAGATACCTGACTTCATTGCCGTTAACCGTCAGGGTTCCGGCCTTGAACTTGGCATCGAAAGTCGCCTTATCCTTGAGCACCACGGGAATCCCATTGGCATCCGTCTCCAGGACTCGCGGATAGAAATTCAGCTTCACCCACTCAGTCACCGCTGTACACGCCGTTCCCGTCCCGGCCGGGGGCGGGCACCCTGCCACTGAATCCTGATTGGTGGTGAAAGCCGCCAGCTTCATCTTCTCAAAGGCCTTGTTGAGCCCCGCCGACGCGGTATTGACGGAATCCCGTTTGAAACCGATGTTGCCCGTCAGCAGGGCAGAAGTATCGAGAGATCGCATCAAGGATACGGACCCCAGCATCATCACCACCAGCACGATCAGCACCACGGCCAGCACCGTGCCCTGCTGTCGTCGATACGCATTCAATCTCATGTTCGGATCGATCCGGTTCGTGTCCATCAGAAGACGGACGGCTCCCGCATGTTGCGCAGGGGAATCACCCACTCGTACACCTGGTACTGATAAGCCTTTTCCTCGGCAGACAGGGTGTAGCTGAAGCGGCGCGACGTTGCCAGGTCCTGGAACAGATCGATGGATGCTGTCGCTGCATCCGTATTCACCGTCTGGGACGAGCGCATCACGACGGCCACCCGGATCGCCTTGATGAAGGCGATCTTCTGCGCGGTGTCACGCTTGCCGTCCATCAATGCGCTGATCGTCCATCCCGTCTCGGCAGGCGACACCCATTCATCGACGGCGTTATCGTTGATCGTTCCGCCTACACCATTATCGAGCCCGTAACGTACCTTCACCAGGAACACATTCTCTGCAAGTACCTGAGGATCACTTCGATTGAGAAGATCGTAGAGAACGAGTTCCTTATTGCCATTTACAGCGAGCATGGCAAACCGGGGGTCAGCACGCAGCCCGAGGTGAAGTGCCGAGGACCTCTTGGCCAAAATGGACGCGTCAATGGCGCCATAGGTCGTTGTATTCAGCGGTATGGTCATGGCGGCGTCCGCAACTTTCAGCCCCAGCGTCGCATCACTCACGAGGGTGGTTGCGTAGGTGGTCGCAGCCTGGACGATCCGGCAATCCTGGATATCCATGTCAGCTTCCTCTGGCGTTACCAGGAAGAGGTCGTAATCGGATGCCGCCGCCGCCGGCTTCAGGCCGACCCCGAGGGGTGGCGTGACCGACGACACGATGCTCCCGCCACCTGCCGGAGACGAAAAGGCGAAGGCCTGATTGCCTGAGGCAGTCGCAGCTGCCATGGTCACAATCACGTCGGACGCTGAGCCCGTCCCGCTACTGACCAACAGCGGCATCAGACGCAGGGCCGTCGGCACACCATCAAAGGGCGTGGGAAAGGCCACGCTGCGCGGCAGGACCACACTGCCCGAATAGGTCACCAGAAGCTTGCAGCCCCAATTGACCTTGCTTCGCACCAGCCCAGCACCAGCTCCCTGCAGCGCAAGATCAATCCGCTGCGCGGCAATCGCCGCGGACTGGACCGCGTCACCGGTTCCCGTCAAATTGCGCCGGTACATCTCGCTCGACGCATAGGTGTGCATGATCACTGTGGTGGCAATCAAGCCGACGGCAACGCCGACCATCATTTCGACAATGCTCAAACCACGCTGCCGGGCGCCTGCTAACCGGTTCATGCCGCCCGCCCTCGGGTCAGTAGAGCAACGTGTTGGTGACATAACGCCCCTCCGCCTGTTCCTTTTCCTTGGCCGAAGCCCCTGTCTTGAACGCGCCTGGCATGGTCCAGGTCAAGGTGACGGTCACTGTCAGGGTGTCCAGCGCAGCGCCGTTGGCGATATCAACCTTCGCCGTCGCATTGGGCAGCTTGCTGGCTCCGACGACACGGTCGGTGAACCACGCATCGCTTGCTGCGCCCTTGACCCCGCTGACCGAGTCGTACGCATACTTGGCAGCCACCGTCGAGCGCTGATCCACCGACATCTTGGAAATCAGCTCATCCACCAGAATGGCCGCCTCAGTGCGAAACCGGCTGTCGCTGGCAATCCGCGTGGAGGCGGCCTGAAATCCGATCATCCCGAGGAGCCCCAGGGAAAAGATCAGCAAGGCCACCAACGCCTCCAGCAACACATAGCCGCGCACAGCCTGCCTTGAATTCTTCATTTCGGTGCTCCTACGCAGCCGTGCACTCGGAGGCTGTCAGGACAGGTTGACAGGCTCGGGGGTCACCGCTTGCTCTCGAGGGGTCGCACATCTTGACTGCGGCACCGGGCGTAACGAACACGCAGTAGGCCAGCCCCGACCCGGACCGGGTGATCCGGAATATCTGCTTGCCCCCAACCGGAGTGCCCGTCAGATCCAGCACCCTGCCCGAACCGTTGAAGCGGACACCCGCCGGCCCCTGGAGGGTGACATCGCTGGACAACTCCTTGGTCTGGTGGCCATTCACAAAGCGGTTCGATGCGGCGGTATCCACCACCCGGATCGCCCAGTTGGCTCCATCCTGCTTGGCCACCAGGCTGGCCACTCCTGATACGTTCGGTGTGCCGTCGGTCAGGATGAAGTCCACCTCGGTATTACGCCGGATCGCCTCGCCGATTGCCTGTCGCAAGCCGTTCTGGACAAGTTCAGAAGCCGAACTGACGGTCATCCGCTGGATCCATTGAGCCATTTGCGGCATGCCGATACCGATCAGGATCGCCAGGATGCTTACGGTCACCATCAGCTCCAGCATACTGAAGCCACGCTGGACCGCGCGCGGAGAGGTCAGCACGATGCCCCCTTGCTCATCAGCCAGCAATTGCCAGTGGTGGCGGGCGTGGCCGATTTCTTCTCGCCGCTCTCATTGATGGAATACCAGTAGCCGCTCATGCCATTGGCCGACTTGCCGCTGATCTTCAAGTTGAAGGTCGTTGCCGTACAGGCCGGGTCATGGGCGATGGTGAACGGCAGATCGGCAAACAAGCCAGACAGATCGGGACAGCTCCCATCGTCCAGCTTGTAAGAGCGCTTGGAATTGAAGACCTGCTCCATGCGCACCTTGGCCTCCGAGAGGCCCTCCACGCCCTGGGCGATCTTGCCGCGAATGATGTGGTCGGTGTAGGCCGGCACGGCAATTGACGCGAGAATGCCGACGATCACCACCACAATCATCAACTCGATCAGACTGAAACCCTGGTTCTTTTGCATCTTTCATTCCTCCACTGTCAATATTCGGATGAAGTCCGGTCAAAGACCAGACAGTTGCGACAAGCGGAAAGCACCTCCGGACAGACGGCTGTCGGCTCCTGAAGCCAGCCGCCCTATGCTTGAGCACGGCCCACCGCCCCACCCATCATCGCCCATGCCACCGCCCTCCCGCCTGCCGATTGCCTGCACACTCTCCGTGTTGCTGCACCTGCTCGTTCTGCTCGCCTGGCCCCTGGGCCCGATCCCGCCGGGTGAGCCGCAGGCATATCGGCCGCTACAGGCCACGCTCACCGCCGAACGCCCACGGCCAGGCACCGGAGCCACCCGCGAAGGCGAAGCCATGCCCGAGACCGCCCCAGCCCTCCCGCAACCGGAGTCCCCCCCGCTCCAGGACATCCCCAGAGAGGCCGCAGCAGCAGCACAGCCCGAAGCGGCGAGCCCACCGGCCTACTTTCCCTTCTCGGCCCTGAGCCGCCCCCCGGAGCTGCTCACGGAGGTCGGCCCCGGTGACTGGCCTCCAACGCCCGGCGCGCCCCCGGGGCAGGTTGCCATGGAGGTCGACATCGGCACAGATGGTCGTGTCATGAGGGTCACCCCCCTGTGCGAACCAAAACTTTGCGAAGCGGCGGGCATCTACGGCGGCTTCATCCTCGGCTGGCGCTTCCGGCCCGCGGAGATCGACGACAAGGCCGTACCCAGCCGCATCCGCGTGGAGGTCGAGATCAGCGACATCAGTGCCTCAGGTCTGCACGCCACGCCCGTCCCACAAACTCAACCCGCACCCCGCCAGTAATCGGGGCGGCCGAAGACGCTGCGCAGGTGGTCGATCAACAGACGCACCCGCAAGGGCAGCCGACGGTTCTGCGGGAACACCGCGTAGATCCCGGTGGCGGGCGCCGCAAAGGCATCCAGGACCGACACCAGCGCCCCGCTGGCCAGATCCCGCTCGACCTCCCACATCGAGCGCCAGGCGAGGCCGATACCGCCCAGCGCCCACTCGTGCAGCACGGTGCCATCATTGCACTCGAAGCGGCCTGACACCTTGATGGTACGAGTCCGTCCTGGCGCCTCCGGATCCGTGAAGACCCAGCCACGCTGCGGATCCAGGGACAGGCAATCGTGCCGGGCCAGGTCGTCGGGGGTCGCAGGCACACCGCTCCGGGCCAGATACTCCGGGCTCGCCACCACCACACGGCGGTTTTCGGCTAGACGTACGGACACCAGGCTCGAGTCGCTCAGCTCACCGATCCGGATCGAGCAATCCACGCCCTCGTTAACCAGGTCCACCAGGCGGTCGCTAAGGTCCAGGCTGCAGGTCACCTCGGCGTGGGCCGACAGGAAGTCCCGCACCAGCGGCGCCACATGGCGGCGCCCGAAGCCTGCCGGCGCCGACACCTTGATGTGGCCGCTGGCCTTCACCCCGCCCAGACTGACCGACGCCTCAGCATTGGCCAGATCGTTGAGGATGCGCTGACAGTCCTCGAGAAAGGCGCTGCCCTCGAAGGTCAGGCTGAGCTTGCGCGTGGTGCGCATCAGCAGCTTGACCCCCAGCCGCTCCTCGAGCGCATCGATGCGCCGCCCCATCATCGCCGGCGTCACGCCATCGGCCCGGGCGGCGGCAGACAGGCTGCCCCGGGTAGCCACGCTGACGAAGGCTTCGATTTCCTTGAAGCTGCTCATTTAATACTTAAAGTAAAAAATCATTTGATTTTATTACATCTTCTTTTTTATTCAGTCATTGAATAAACTTCAGTCCATCGAGGTGGAGGAGACAGGATCCCGAGAGGTGCCACCGGACCACGAGTCCGGCAGAAGCACCTCCGAGGACCCACCCCAACCCCAACAGCTGAGCAAAGGTAGCAAGAGCATGGCCCATCCGCCCCGAATCCAGGCAGTCGCATTCGACGCCTTCGGCACGCTCTTCGATGTGTATTCCGTCGGTCTGCTGGCCGAACAGCTCTATCCCGGCAAGGGTACGGCACTGGCCGAGCTGTGGCGCAACAAGCAGATCGAATACAGCTTCATCCGCACGCTCTCCGGCCGCTACAAACCCTTCTGGGAGATTACCCAGGATGGCCTGCGTTTTGCCGCGGCCCGGCTTGGGCTCGAACTGGACACCCATCGCTGCACCCAGCTGATGAACCAGTATGCCTGCCTGTCGCCCTTCCCGGAAAACCTGGGTGCCCTGCGCAGCCTGAAGGCCGCGGGCGTTCCCACCGCCATCCTCTCCAACGGCACCCCCGAGATGCTCGATGTCGCGGTCAAGAGCGCCGGCATGGGCGGGCTCTTTGATCACGTGCTGTCGGTGGATGCGGTGCATCAGTACAAGACCGCCGCCGCAGCCTATGACCTGGGCCCCGCTGCCTTTGGCTGTGCGGCGGAACGGATCCTCTTCGTCACGTCCAACTGCTGGGATGCGGCCGGTGCCAGCTGGTACGGCTACACCACGTTCTGGATCAACCGGACCGGCCAGCCCCGGGAGGAGCTCGACTTCACGCCCAGCGCCACCGGCCAGACCATGGACGAAGTCGTGGCCTTCGTTGCCCGGAGCCGCCACAAATGAGTCCGGCAGAGATCCTGCTCGTCGGTGGCGGTGCCTTCCTGGCCGGCGCAATGAACGCCATGGCGGGCGGTGGCACCTTCTTCTCCTTCCCGGCCCTGCTCGCGGCCGGGGTTCCGCCGGTGGTCGCCAATGCCAGCAACTGCGTGGCCCTGTGGCCTGCCAGCCTGTCCAGCGCCTGGGCCTATCGCAAGGAGGTGATGCGTCACCCGCGCTGGACGCTGATGCTCGTGATCGCAGCCTTCATCGGCGGCATCACCGGGGGCCTGCTCTTGCTGGCAACCTCCAATGCCGCCTTTGCCAAGCTGATCCCCTGGCTCCTGCTGATCGCCACCGTGCTGTTCGCCTTTTCCAGCCAGGTGTCGCGCGCGGTGCGCAGCGTGAAGACCCGGATCGGCCTCTCCGGGCAGAGCGGGGGGACGCCCGGAGGCGTTGGGGGCCTGCTCTTCCAGCTCTGCGTAGCCATCTACGGCGGCTTCTTCGGTGCCGGGCTCGGCATCCTGACCCTCGCCGCGCTGGCCATCCAGGGGGTCGAGGACATCCAGGAGCTCAATGGCCTCAAGAACCTCACCTCCGCCGTCAACTACACCTTCGCGGCCGGCACCTTCATCATCGCGGGCGCCATCAGCTGGCCCCACACACTGCTGATGACCGCCACCGCCATGGCCGGCGCCCTCGCCGGTGCCGCCCTCGCCCGCCGCCTGCCGGCCCTGTGGCTGCGCCGGTTGGTGGTGGCCGTAGGCAGCACGCTGACCGCCGTATACTTCGCCAAGACCTATTTCTAACCTTCATCACAAGGAGTCACCATGAGCCTCACCCTCCCCGCTGGCATGCAGATCAACGCACCGATTCGACCGGGCTACGAAACCATCCTCACTCCGGAAGCCCTCGAACTGGTCGCCAAGCTGCACCGCGCCTTCGAGCCCCGTCGCCAGGAACTGCTCAAGGCCCGCGTCGAGCGCCAGGCTCGCATCGATGCCGGCGAGAAGCTCGACTTCCTGCCGGAAACCAAGGCCATCCGCGAAGGCGACTGGAAGATCGCGCCGCTGCCGAAGGCCCTCGAGCGCCGCCGCACAGAGATCACCGGCCCGGTCGAGGCCAAGATGATCATCAACGCCTTCAATTCCGGCGCTGACTCCTACATGACCGACTTCGAGGACTCCAACAGCCCGAAGTGGGACAACCAGATCCAGGGCCAGGTCAACATCTACAAGGCCATCCGCCGCGAGCTGTCCTTCAAGAACGAGAACGGCAAGGAATACAAGCTCAACGACAAGATCGCCACCCTGCAGATCCGCCCCCGCGGCTGGCACCTGGACGAGAAGCACGTCACCGTTGATGGCCAGCGCGTGTCCGGCGGCATCTTCGACTTCGCCCTGGTGTTCTTCCACAACGCCAAGGAGCAGATCGCCCGCGGCGCCGGCCCGTTCTACTACCTGCCGAAGATGGAAAGCCACCTCGAAGCCCGCCTCTGGAACGACGCCTTCGTGATGGCCCAGGATCACGTCGGCCTGCCGCAAGGCACCATCAAGGCCACCGTGCTGGTCGAAACCATCCTCGCCACCTTCGAGATGGAAGAAATCCTGTACGAACTGCGCAACCACTCCGCCGGCCTGAACGCCGGCCGCTGGGACTACATCTTCTCCTGCATCAAGAAGTTCAAGAAGAACAAGGACTTCTGCCTGGCCCAGCGCAGCGCCATCACCATGGAAGTGCCCTTCATGCGCGGCTACGCCCTGGCCCTGGTCCAGGCCTGCCACAAGCGCGGCGCCCCGGCCATGGGCGGCATGTCGGCCCTGATCCCGATCAAGAACGACCCGGTCGCCAACGAAAAGGCCCTGGCCGGCATCCGCCACGACAAGACCCGCGACGCCAACGACGGCTTCGACGGCGGCTGGGTGGCTCACCCGGGCCT
>CALBTT010000226.1 GCA_937967645.1 uncultured Zoogloea sp. | reverse complement strand
GCGGGTCCAGCTCGTAGCCGCCCCAGCGCTTGGGCTGCAGCACGCGGAACAGGCCCGCCTCCTGCATCTCGCGCACCGTCTCCACCGGCACCATGCCCTGGCGCTCGGCCTCACGGGCACGCTCGGCCAGCCGGGGGGCCAGGGCGCGGGCCCGGGCCACCAGCTCCAGCGCTTCCGGCGTCATGTAGTCGTCGGCAAACGCATCCATCAACAGCTCTTTGTGTACTGCATCCATGGTCTTCCTCCTCCTGTGTGCCGGCGGCGGAAATACCCCGGCGAGTCAAACACTTCGATGGAAGAAGAGTTCCACAGCGGGGAGCCCGGACTCATCGTCTGAACGGACTAACGAAAACGGGCTGGACGAATGGGCGCCGACTCGACAGTAACCCTTTTGGACGATGCCCCGAAAAGCCGCCTGCCAATAATGGCTGGACCTTGAGAAAGCCCCCGTCATCGGGCCCCGCGGCCCGCGTACAGAAGGAGACAACCATGCGCACACGCGTCGGCGTAGCGGTGACCGCCATTGTGGCGGCCGCCGGCCTCTACGCCTTTTCGCCCCGCAGCATGCCGCAGTTCGAGCAGACCCGGATCCCGGTGGACAAGATGCAGCTCAACAGCCTGGCCCGCAGCGGCGCCGGCCTGGTGGCCGCCGGCGAGCTGGGTCAGATCCTGGTGTCGCGGGACGATGGCGCCAGCTGGCTGGCGGCCCACCTGCCGCAGAGCCGCCAGGCCCCCATCACCCGCACCGTCTTTGCCGCCAACGGCACCGGCCTGGCCCTGGGCCATGAAGGCTGGATCCTGCGCAGCACCGACGGCGGCCTCAACTGGGAAGAGAGCGCCTTCGAGAAGAGCAACGGCGAACCGCTGATGAGCGCCGCCCGCCTGCCCTCCGGCGAGTGGCTGGCGGTGGGCGCGTTCGGCCGCGTGCTGCGCTCCCAGGACGACGGCAAGAGCTGGCAGCCCCATGTGATCCCGGGCCTCAGCGACTGGCACCTCAACAGCATCAATGGCTCGGCCGA
Organism: uncultured Zoogloea sp.; assembly: GCA_937967645.1. Classification (GTDB taxonomy): domain Bacteria; phylum Pseudomonadota; class Gammaproteobacteria; order Burkholderiales; family Rhodocyclaceae; genus Zoogloea. Next base: position 2,792 of record CALBTT010000226.1, on the reverse strand, counting down.
CGGCAAGCAATGGCTGATCACCGGCGAGGCCGGCACCGTGCTGCGCTCCGACGACGGCGGCGCCAGCTGGACGGTGGTGCCGCCCTTCTACAAGGGTTCGATCTATGGCGCGGTGCAGCTGGCCTCCGGCACCTGGGTGGCCTACGGCATGCGCGGCAACGTGTATCACAGCGACGACGGCGGGCGCAGCTGGCAGGCCGCCAGCGTGCAGGCGCCGGTGTCCACCTACGCCCACAGCGTGGGCGAGGATGGCCGCCTGCTGCTGGCCGGCCAGGGCGGCATCCTGCTCGCCAGCCAGGACCAGGGGCGCAGCTTTCAAGTGGTGCGCAAGGAAGGGCGGGCCAGCCTGACCGGCATCCACCGCCTGACCGACGGCAGCCTGCTGCTCAGCAGCGACGCCGGCCTGCAACACCACAAACCGGCCACCCGCAGCGCCGCCGCCACCCAGGGCCGCGCCACCGCCGCCGACACCACCGGAGCCTCCTGATGACCCATCACGCCCTGACCCGCACCGACGCCCTGGTGGCCTTCCTGGCCCGCATGCTGATCGCCTGGCGGCGCCCTCTCGGCGCCCTCTTCCTGCTGCTGACCCTGGGCTTTGGCTACTCGGCCCTCAACACGCGGCTGGACCCGGGCTTCAACAAGCTGATCCCCATGTCCCACCCCTACATGCAGGCCTTCCTGCAGTACGGCAACATCTTCTCGGGCGCCAACCGGGTGATGGTGAGCGTGCGCTGGAAGGGCGAAGGCGACATCTACAACCCCGTCTTCATGAAAGCCCTGCAGCAGGTGACCGACGAGGTCTTCTTCATCCCGGGCGTCAATCGCGGCGAGGTGCGTTCCCTGTTCACCCCCAACGTGCGCTTCATCGAGGTGACCGAAGAGGGCTTCAACGGCGACGTGGTGATCCCCGCCCAGTTCAGCGCCGACCCCCAGAGCCTGGCCCAGGTGCGCGCCAACGTGGCCAAGTCGGGGCAGATCGGGCGCCTGGTGGGCAATGACCTGAAATCCGCCCTGGTGCAGGCCGACCTCCTCGAGACCGACCCGCAGACCGGCGAGAAGCTGGACTACGCCGCGGTGGCCGGCAAGCTGGAGGCGATCCGCGCGGCCCATGCCAACGAGCAGGTGGACATCCATATCGTCGGCTTCGCCAAGGTGATGGGCGACGTGATGGAAGGCCTCACCACCGTGCTGCTGTTCTTCGTCATCGCCTTCGGCGTCACCACCGGGCTGCTGTGGCTGTATTCCCGCTCCATCAAACTCACCCTGCTGGCCATCACCGTGGCCCTGCTGCCGGTGGTGTGGCTGCTCGGGATCCTGCCCCTGATCGGCTACGGCATCGACCCCATGTCAGTGCTGGTGCCCTTCCTGATCTTCTCCATCGGCGTATCCCACGCGGTGCAGATGACCAACGCCTGGAAACAGGACGTGCTCGACGGGCAGACCGCCCTCGACGCCGCCGAAGGGGCCTTCCGCAAGCTCGCCATCCCCGGCACCATGGCCCTGCTGGCCAACGCCCTGGGCTTCCTGGTGATCATGCTCATCGACATCCCCATCGTGCGCGAGCTGGGCATCACGGCCTGCCTGGGGGTGGCCATGATGATCATGACCAACAAGATGTTCATGCCCATCATCCTGTCGCACCTGCACCTGGAGCGCGCCGCCCTCGGGCGCAGCGCCGAGGCCGGCCATCGCCACACCCTGTGGTGGCGGCTGTCGGCCCTGTCGCGCCCGCTGCCGGCCCTGCTCAGCATCGTCGCCACCCTGGCCCTGCTCGCCGCCGCCACCTGGCAATCGCGCCAGCTGCAGACCGGCGACGTGGGCAGCGGCGTGCCCGAGCTGCGCTCCGAATCCCGCTACAACCAGGACAACCGCCAGATCATCCACGACTACTCCATCGGCATGGACGTGCTGTCGGTGTATGTGGAGACCGAGGGCCACGAAGAAGCCTGCCTGAGCTGGGAGGTGATGAACGCGGTCGAACGCTTCGACCTGCACATGCGCGGCGTGGTGGGCGTGCAGTCGGTATCCACGGTGGCCGGCCTGGCCAAGCTGTACGTGGCGGGCAACAACGAAGCCAACCCCCGCTGGGCCGCCCTGCAACGCTCCGAGGCCGCCCTGCGCACCGGCGGGCGCGCCGCCAACCCCAGCCTCGGCCTCAACACCCAGGGCTGCAAGACGATCAACCTTCAGGTGTACCTCAAGGACCACCAGGGCCCCACCCTCGCCCACGTGGTGAAGGAGGTACAGCGCTTCATCGACGCCGACCACACCCCCGGCACCCACTTCCGCCTCGGTGGTGGCAACGCCGGTGTCGCCGCCGCCACCAATGAAGCCGTCGAGCACGCCGAGATCCAGATGCTCGCCTCCATCTTCGGCGCCATCACCCTGCTGTGCTGGCTCACCTTCAAGTCCTGGCGCGCCGTGCTGTGCGTGATCGTCCCCCTGGTCATCGTCACCATCATGTGCAACGCCCTGATGGCCCTCCTGGGCATCGGCCTCAAGGTCGCCACCCTCCCCGTCATCGCCCTGGGCGTCGGCGTCGGCGTCGACTACGGCATCTACATCTATGAGCGCCTCCAGCACGAGATGGCCCACAACGGCCTGCCCCTCCGCGAAGCCTTCTACGAAGCCATGCGCCAACGCGGCACCGCCGCCGTGTTCACCGCCGTCACCATGTCCATCGGCGTCGGCACCTGGGTCTTCTCCACCCTCAAGTTCCAGGCCGACATGGGCATCCTGCTGGCCTTCATGTTCCTGGTGAACGTGCTCGGCGCGATCTTCCTGCTGCC
>CALBTT010000225.1 GCA_937967645.1 uncultured Zoogloea sp. | reverse complement strand
GCTCTTGAGCTTGATCTGCAGGCGCAGGTCGTTCATGGAGTCGGCGTTGCGCAGGGCATCCTCGTAGGTGATCAGGCCCTTCTCGTAGAGGTCGAAGAGGCTCTGGTCGAAGGTCTGCATGCCCAGCTCGCTGGAGCGCTTCATCACGTCCTTGATGTTGGGGATGTCGCCCTTGAAGATCAGGTCGGAGATGAGCGGCGAGTTGAGCATCACCTCCACCGCCGGTACCCGGCCCTTGCGGTCGCACATGGGCAGCAGGCGCTGCGAGATGAGGGCCTTGAGGTTCAGCGAGAGGTCCATCAGCAGCTGCTGGCGCCGTTCTTCCGGGAAGAAGTTGATGATCCGGTCGATGGCCTGGTTGGCGCTGTTGGCGTGCAGGGTGGCCAGGCACAGGTGGCCGGTCTCGGCGAAGGCGACCGCGTAGTCCATGGTGGCCCGGTCGCGGATCTCACCCATCAGGATCACGTCCGGCGCCTGGCGCAGGGTGTTCTTGAGCGCCGGCTCCCAGGAGTCGGTATCGATGCCGACCTCGCGCTGGGTGACGATGCAGTTCTTGTGGGCATGCACGAACTCGATCGGGTCTTCCACCGTGATGATGTGCCCGAAGGTCTTTTCGTTGCGGAAGTCCACCATCGCCGCCAGGGAGGTGGTCTTGCCGGTGCCGGTGCCCCCCACGAAGATCACCAGGCCGCGCTTGGACATGGCGATGTCCTTGAGCACCGGCGGCAGGCCCAGCTCGTCGAGGGTCGGGATCTTCTGCGGGATGGTCCGCAGCACCAGGCCCACCTGGCCCTGCTGGATGAAGGCGTTGGCGCGGAAGCGCCCGATGCCCGGCGGGGAGATGGCGAAGTTGCACTCTTTGGTGGCTTCGAACTCCTGGGCCTGGCGGTCGCTCATCACCACGCGGGCCAGTTCGGCCGTATGGGTGTGGGTGAGCTGCTGGTTGGATTGGGGCACGATCTTGCCGTCGATCTTGATCGCCGGCGGGAAGCCCGCGGTGATGAAGAGGTCCGAGCCGTTCTTCTGCAGCATCAGCCGCAGCAGGTCGTGCATGAACTTGAGTGCCTGGTCGCGTTCCATGATGGGTCCTGTTGCCGGCAATCCGCCGGCGGATGGCTAAGTTCTGGGGGAGTTCAGGAGCGGCTTCAGCCGGTGCGGCCTCAGGCCGGGAAGCTGTCCTTGTTCTGGGCGCGCAGGCGGGCTTCGGCTCCGGACACGATGTTGCGGCGGACGAGGTCGGCCAGGCACTGGTCGAGCGTCTGCATGCCCAGGTTCTGGCCGGTCTGGATGGCGGAATACATCTGGGCCACCTTGTTCTCGCGGATCAGGTTGCGGATGGCCGGGGTGCCGATCATGATCTCGTGGGCGGCGACGCGGCCGGCGCCGTCCTTGGTCTTGAGCAGGGTCTGGGAGATCACGGCCCGCAGCGACTCGGACATCATGGCCCGCACCATGTCCTTTTCGGCGGCGGGGAAGACGTCGACGATACGGTCGATGGTCTTGGCGGCTGACGAGGTGTGCAGGGTGCCGAACACCAGGTGGCCGGTCTCGGCCGCGGTGAGGGCCAGGCGGATGGTTTCCAGGTCGCGCATTTCACCCACCAGGATCACGTCCGGGTCTTCCCGCAGGGCCGAGCGCAGCGCTGCGTTGAAGGAAATGGTGTCCCGGGAGACTTCCCGCTGGTTGATCAGGCAGCGTTTGGATTCATGCACGAATTCGATCGGGTCCTCGACGGTGAGGATGTGGCCGTACTCGTTTTCGTTTACGTAATCGACCATCGCGGCCAGGGTGGTGGACTTGCCCGAGCCCGTCGGGCCGGTGACCAGCACGATCCCGCGCGGCTGGTTGGCGATGTCCTTGAAGATTTTGGGACAGTTGAGCTCCTCGAGGGTCATCACCTTGGACGGAATCACCCGGAACACCGCGGCCGCGCCACGGTTCTGGTTGAAGGCGTTGACCCGGAAGCGCGCGAGATTGGGGATCTCGAAGGAGAAGTCGGTCTCGAAGAACTCCTCGTACTGCTTGCGCTGGGCGTCGTTCATGATGTCGTACACCATGCCATGGACGTCCTTGTGGGCAAGGGCCGGCAGGTTGATGCGGCGGACGTCGCCGTGGACCCGGATCATGGGCGGCAAGCCGGAGGAAATATGCAGGTCGGAGGCCTTGTTCTTGACGGTGAAGGCCAGCAGTTCGGTGATGTCCATCGTTCGGGCTCGCGGCAGGCAGGGTTGTTCGGGCGCCAGTTCAGGCAAGGATGAGGGTAGGGGGCCGATGCTATACTCAACGGCCCCAACTGCCCAGAATCACGCTTTGGAAGAGTATAAATCAGGCATATCCGCCCGCCTTCAAAACCTCACTGTGCGGATTGAGGCTGCAGCCATCGCGGCGGGTCGTTCCGCGGACGCGGTGAGCCTGCTGGCGGTCAGCAAGACCTGGCCGGCCGAGGCCGTGCGCAACGCGGCCGCCGCGGGGCAGCGGGCCTTCGGCGAAAACTATGTACAGGAAGGCGTGGCCAAGGTCGAGGCATTGGCAGACCTGGGCCTCGAGTGGCATTTCATCGGCCCCCTGCAGAGCAACAAGACGCGCCTGGTGGCGAACCATTTCGCGTGGGTGCACTCCATCGACCGTTTGCGCATCGCGGAGCGCCTGTCGGAACAGCGTGACGTGCATCTGCCGCCGCTGCAGGTGTGTGTTCAGGTGAATGTGAGCGGCGAGGACAGCAAGAGCGGCGTGTCGCCGGATGAGCTGCCGGCGCTGGCCCGGGCCGTCGCGGCCCTGCCGCGTCTGCAACTGCGGGGCCTGATGGCGATCCCCGAGCCGACCTCCGACACGGCCCTGCAGCGCAGGCGCTTTGCCCAGGTGAGGCAGTTGCGCGATCAGCTCGCGAGCGAGGGGCTGGCGCTCGACACCCTCTCGATGGGCATGTCCGACGATCTCGAGGCGGCGATCGCCGAGGGTTCGACGATGGTCCGGGTGGGTACGGCGATCTTCGGCGCGCGCAACTACCCGGCCTGAGCACAGGGCAGGGGCGTTTTCGTCCCGCTTTCCAGTTTTCCAATCAACCTCCCATCAATACGAATACGGCGGAATCGACACAATGAAAATCACTTTCCTGGGTGGCGGCAACATGGCTGCGGCCTTGATCGGTGGCCTGGTCAAGCAGGGGTTTGCCGCGGCGGATCTGCAGGTCGTGGAGTTGTCCGCCGAGGGGCGGAGCAAGCTGCAGGACGGCTTCGGCGTGCGCGCCGTGGAGGCCTTTGACGAGCAGACCCTGGCCTGCGACGTGTTGGTGCTCGCTGTGAAGCCCCAGCAGATGAAGGTTGCCGTGGCGCCGATCAGCGGCCGTCTCGACAAGCAAGTGGTGGTGAGCATTGCAGCCGGCCTGCGCCTGGCCGACATCGGTCGCTGGCTGGGAGGCCATACCCGGCTGGTGCGGGCCATGCCCAACACGCCGGCCCTGATCGGGGCGGGCATCACCGGCCTGTATGCCGACGCCTCGGTCAGCGCCGAAGGGCGCGAGGCCGCGGCACGGGTGCTGAACGCGGTCGGGAGCACGGTCTGGGTGCCTGAAGAGGCACAGATCGACGGCGTCACCGCGGTGTCGGGCAGCGGCCCGGCCTATGTCTTCCATTTCATCGAATGCCTGCAGGCAGCGGGCGAATCCCTCGGCTTCGACGTGGCGACCGCCCGCAAGCTGGCGATCGATACGGTGCTGGGGGCGGCCCGGCTGGCGGCCGACAGCGACGAATCCCCCGCCGTGCTGCGTGAGCGCGTGACCTCCAAGGGCGGCACCACCGCGGCGGCGCTGGCGTCCCTGGCGAGCGATGGCTTTCCGGAGATCATCACCCGCGCTGTGGCCGCCGCCGAGGCCCGCGGCCGCGAGCTGGGCGAACAGCTCGGCCAGGACTGAGCGGAGGCCATCATGCTCGGAGGCCTTTTCCTGACCCTCGTCGATACCCTCGGCGGCCTGCTGACCGGCGTGCTGCTGGCCCGCTTCGTGATGCAGTGGCAGCGCATCTCCTTCCGCAATCCCATCGGCCAGTTCGTGGTGGCTACCACCGACTGGCTGGTGTTGCCCTTGCGCCGCTTCATCCCGGGCCTGGGAGGACTCGATCTGGCCAGCCTGCTGCCAGCCTGGGTCGTTCAGGTGCTGGTGATCTTCGTGGCGCTGGTGGTGCGCGGCATCGTCGGCATCGCCGATCCGCTGAGCCTGCTCTTCGTGATCTGGGGGGTCGGGCTGCTGGAGCTGTGCAAGGTCGCCCTGTACCTGCTGATGGGCGTGGTGCTGATGTCGGCGGTGCTGTCCTGGGTCAATCCGCATGCGCCGATGGCAGGTGTCATCAACGCCCTGGCCGAACCTTTCCTGCGCCCTTTCCGGCGTGTCATTCCGACCATCGGTGGGGTGGATCTCACCCCCATTGCGCTGTTGCTGCTGGTCCAGGTGCTGCTCAGTGCGCTGGCCATGGGCAAGTACATGCTGGTGGGGCTGGCCTGAGCCGGCGATGGCTTGGTTGAACCGGGCGGCTGATGGCAGTGTGATGCTCACGCTGCACATCCAGCCAGGTGCGAAGAAGACTGAGATCGTCGGCCTGCACGGCGAAGCCTTGAAGATCAGGCTCGCTGCACCACCGGTGGACGGGAAGGCCAACTCGGCCCTGATCGCCTATCTCGCCAAGGTCTGCGGTGTGTCGCGGAGTGATGTTGTGCTGGTGAGTGGCGAGAGCGCGCGGGCCAAGCGGGTGCGCATCGTTGGCGTTGCGGACGCAGTTCTGGAGGCGCTTGTCCCGGATGGGACTTAAGGCCAGACCCTGTCGCGGGGGCGTGCTGGACCGAAGCGTGATGTAGGTGCTGACATGGGTGCTGACGAGTGTCGGTTTATTTTACAAGTTCGTCTTTGATGTATGCACCCATATTGGGTTTGAATTTAAGTGTTAACACAAATTTATGTTTTTTAACGAATTTTTTATTCTACGTCTTAACCTGGCCCGAGATTTGCTCTGATTGTGTATAAGTGTTGCGGATAATGTTCTGGCATCGCTGGTGCCGTCAGTCAATTTCAGATGTAGTCTTTCCAGGGAGTCGTTATGGTTCGTTTCAACAAGATCGCCGCCGCTTGCGCGGTTGCCCTTGCCGCCGGCAGTGCTTCGGCGAGTGTCTTCACCTCTACCACCCCGACCGGTTTTGACGCCACCTCGGTGGGTGCCAGCACCGTTGGCGGCATCGTCGTCGAGGCTGTGGGTACCAACGGCGCCCGTGTGATCAGCCAGCTGGCTGCGTCGTCCCTGTACGTGGGCTTCTACAATTCCGGCACGCCTTCCGCTTATCAAGGTAACCCCGGCACTATCGGTGTGCAGAGTGGTTTCACTTCCAGTGTGCTGTCTGCCTTGGGCGGTGGCTTCCAGTCCTTCTCCATCCGTTTCACTCTTTATGACGGTGACACCGGTCTCGGTGACTTCGACGACGGCGACAACAACCTGCTGGTGAACGGTCTCACTTTCGGCAACTGGACTGCTGTCAACACTCAGGAAACCACCGCCCTGGGCGCTCAGATCGGTTCCGGCACCAACAAGGGTTTCCGTGATGAACGGGTTGATACCGGCTGGTTCAGCTCCACGGACTCCGCCCTGCTGGCCGCCCTGTACGGTACCCTGGTGGTGACCCCGACCCTGACCTTCCAGGTTCAGGACGTGGATCCGTACGACAACTTCTACGACTTCACCCGTGGCATTGACAGCAGCATCATCAACGTGGGCCAGGGCCCCGTTGTGACCCCGCCCACCGGTCAAGTGCCTGAGCCCGCCAGCATGGCCCTGCTGGGTATCAGCGTGGCTGCCCTGGGTTTTGCCCGTCGCAAGGCCGCGAAGTAACTGCAGCCTGCTTCGGCAGACAATGGAAGCCCTCGCTGCGCAGACTGTGTAGAACCATCTGCCGGCCGGGTTGAAAAAACGCCTCGTGAAGTTTGCGAGGCGTTTTTCTTTCCGGGTGCGGTATCAGCATCTCCGGATGGGCCCGAGGCCGCGTGCCTGTGCGGCTCTGTCCCTGTCCAGGGGCGAGAGCTGCATCGACGAGGCGAACCCGGTGATCCTCCGGGATCGGTTCATCCCGCGAAGCAAGGAACAGCGCCCCTTGTGATCTCGGCTCTCCCGGTACGAAGCGTATAAGCAACAATGCCCGCCATCTTTCGATAGCGGGCATTGTCTCAACTCACTTGGCAGACAGACGGGTTTTTAGGCAGTCTGCAAAGCCTCCTGTTGTGCTCCTGACCATGACGATCGGGCAGGGAGCAAGGCTCAGTCCATCGCCTCGTACAGCGGCAGGGTCAGGAATTCCGGGTATTCCGGGGTCAGGGACATGCGGTCGAAGATCTCTGCGGCCTGGTCGTAGGTGGCGGTGTCTTCGCCCTGGGCGGTGACGGTGGCCTTCACCTTGGTCAGTTCCTCGGCGATCATCGGACGCACCATCTCGACGGTGACCTTGCGGCCGTCATCGAGGATGCCCTTGGGCGACACCACCCACTGCCACACCTGGGAGCGGGAGATCTCGGCGGTGGCCGCATCTTCCATCAGGTTGTGGATGGGCACGCAGCCGTTGCCGGCCAGCCAGGCGCCCAGGTAGTGGATGCCGACGTTGATGTTGTTGCGCAGACCGGCTTCGGTGATCGGGGTGGTGGGGCGGAAGTCGAGCCATTGCTCCGGACCGAACTTGCCTTCCACCTGCTTTTCCCACTGGTTGGGCTTGTCGCCCAGCACCTTCTGGAACTCCTCGGCGGCGATGGCGACGAGGCCCGGGTGAGCCACCCAGCCGCCGTCGAAGCCGTCGTTGGCGTCGCGGGTCT
>CALBTT010000224.1 GCA_937967645.1 uncultured Zoogloea sp. | reverse complement strand
GCAGCAGGTAGCCGCCGGTGGAGTGCTGAACACCCTTCGGCTTGCCGGTGGAACCGGAGGTGTAGAGCAGGAACAGCGGATGCTCGGCCTCGACCCACTCGGGTTCGCACACGTCGGACTGCTGGGGCACGATGTCATCGGCCCAGACGTCACGACCGGCCACCATGGCGGTCTCGGCGCCGGTGCGCTTGACGACCAGCACGCTGGTGATGGTCGGGCAGCCGCTGGCCAGCGCTTCGTCGGCGATGGACTTGAGCGGGAGGGCCTTGCCACCGCGGTTCTGGCCGTCGGAGGTGATCAGCAGCACGGCGCCGGCATCGTTGATGCGGTCGGCCAGCGACTGGGCGGAGAAGCCGCCGAAGACGATGGAGTGGGTGGCGCCGATACGGGCGCAGGCCTGCATGGCGACGACGCCCTCGATGGACATCGGCAGGTAGATGACGACGCGGTCACCCTTCTTGACGCCTTGAGCCTTCAGGGCGTTGGCAAACTTGGAGACACGGGTCAGCAGGTCGGAATAGGTGACCTTGGAGACATCGCCCTTGTCGCCTTCGAAAATCAGTGCAACCTTGTCGCCCAGGCCCTTCTTGACCTGACGATCCAGGCAGTTGTAGGACACGTTGAGCTTGCCATCGGCAAACCACTTGAAGAACGGTGCGTTGCTTTCATCCAGGACCTGGGTGAAAGGGGTCTGCCAGTCGATCAGTTCCTTGGCGCGCTTGCCCCAGAAACCCTCGTAATCCTTATCGGCTTCGGCAACCAGCGCCTTGTACGCTTCCATGCCCGACACGGCCGCGTTCTTCACCACCTCTTCGGACGGATAGTAGAACTTCTGGGTGGTTTCGCTCGTCATTTTTTCACCTCTCCTCGTGTTATGAGTGTGCAACGTGGGTAGCTCTGAAACCTGTTCTGGGCGGGGAAGCCTGGCCGCTTGTGCGTGTTGTTGTTCTTGTTGCTTGCTGTGGATGCACGCGCCGTTTTTGCTTGTTCTTGGAGTACCGGGCCCTGGGTCCGAGCGGCATTAGAAGCGATCAATCTTACACATGACTTACACCCGGCGATTTCGGCTCCATGCCACCGCCTTACCGCAGTGGGCCAGCCTCTCCTGCTCCGTCGCGCTGTCAGGTGGCGAAAACCACGGGGGCACCACGTCTTTACATTCAAAAATATTCCAATAGAATTAATTCAAATGACATCAACAAAACAAAACCTCGATGCGCCCATCAAACCGCTTACTGCTGTCAGCAAGCCTTGTGCTGAGCGCCTGTGCATCGCCACCCACCCTCCCGCCCGGGGCCGGTCATCTCGGAGCCGTCCTCGCTGAACGGACAAGCACGGCGTCAGCGCCGCCGCCAGCGCCCCCTGCCCAGCAGCCGGCGGCGCCTGCAGCCCCCCTCGAGACCTACTCGGTCGTCGTCGCGGGCGTTCCGCTGCAGGACCTGCTCTTCGCCCTCGCACGGGACGCTCACCTGAATGTGGACATCCACTCCGGCATCACCGGTCGGGTGACCCTCAACGCGATCAACCAGACCCTCCCCCAGATCCTGGCCCGCATCAGCCGTCAGGCGGACGTGCGCTTCGAGCTCGATGGCGCCACCCTGCTGGTGATGCCGGACACCCCCTTCCTGCGCACCTACCGGCTCGACTATGTGAACCTGAGCCGCCAGATGGCGGGCACGGTGGCCACCAACACCCAGATCGCCACCAGCGGCGCGGGCAGCATGGCCGCGGGGCAGGCGACCACCGCAAACCCGATCGGTGGCGGCAACATCTCGGCAACCCGCATCGAGAACAGCTCCCGCAACCAGTTCTGGGATTCGGTCGAGAAGAACCTCAAGGACCTGCTGCGGGAGACCGACAAGATCCTGCCGGAGGGCTCCAGCGAGACCCTCATCGAGAACACCGGCTCCAGCGTCAGTACCGGCCCCGCCATGGCCGCCGTGGCAGCCCCCGCCGCCCCGCAGCCCCGATCCCGGGGACGCGCCACCCCATCGCACCCCACCACACCACGCGGCACGCTCCAGGGCGGCCCATCCGCTGCCCAGAGCAGCACCACGACCCTGGTCCAGCAATCCACCTTTCGCGAGGCCGCCTCCGTGATCGCCAACCGGGAGACCGGCGTCCTGACGATCCGGGCCAGCGCCAGGCAGCACGAGAAGGTGGCGGAGTTCCTAGAGCAGGTCACGCAGGCGGCCCGCCGTCAGGTCCTGATCGAAGCCACCATTGTCGAGGTCGCCCTGGGTGACACCTACCGGCAGGGCATCGACTGGAGCCGGGTGCTCTCAGGCGGCACCCGCTTCGGACTGACCGGCCCCGGACTGGGCAGCACGGCGGGCAACGGCACCACCCCGTTCAGCCTTGCCTACCAGAGCCGCGACGGCATCGATGCCACGGTGAAGCTGTTGGAGAGCTTCGGCACCGTCAAGGTGCTGTCGAGCCCCAAGCTCTCGGTGCTCAACAACCAGACCGCGGCCATCAAGGTCGTGGAGGAATACGTGTATTTCACGGTCAAGTCCGACACCGCTCAGACCACCAATGCCGGCGTCCTGAGCACCGTGACCACCACGCCCCAGGCCGTGTCGGTGGGGCTGGTCATGACGGTCACGCCGCAGATCAGCGAAACCGACGAGATCATCCTCAACATCCGGCCCACCATCTCCAGCATTTCCGACTTCCGGCGCGACCCGAACCCCAGCATCCCTGCAGGCATCCCCAACCTGGTGCCGCAGATCCGGACCCGGGAGATCGAATCGATCCTGCGCATCGAGAACGGCGAAACGGCCATCCTGGGCGGCCTGATGGAGGACCGGATCGACTACCGCACCGGCCGCGTCCCACTGATCGGCAGCCTGCCCCTGCTGGGCGAGTTCTTCACCAGCCGGGACAACGGCATCCAGAAGACCGAGCTGGTGATCTTCCTGCGTCCGGTGGTGGTTCGGGAAGCCCGGCTCGTCGCCCGGACGCTCCACCTGCGTGAGCTCCTGCCGGGCGAAGACTTCTTTCGGACCCCGACGCCGCCCGGGCAGCGCAACTTCATGAAGCCAGCCGTCCCGTTCGAGGTCAGGCCATGACCTCCCCCTCCACGTGCATGAGCAAATACTGCCTCCAGGCGCTCCGCCACAGGAACCCCAGCTGATGACCCGCGCTACCCGGCCCCCACCCCTTGGCGAGACCCTCATCGACCTGGGCCTGATCAGCGCCGACCAGCTGCGGATCGGCCTGCAGGAGCAGGCTCGCAGCGGCCAAGCCATCGGCCGCCAACTGGTCAGCCTGGGCTTTCTGTCTGAAGCGACCCTGCGTGATGCCCTGGCCCGCAAGCTCGACCGGGTCAGCGTGGACCTGTCGGCCTTGCTGCCCGACCCGGAAGCCATCGCCCAGGTCCCCCGTCAGCTCGCCCGGCGCCTGGGCCTGCTCCCTCTCAGCTACGACGCCGGCCAGGGCGTACTGGCGGTGGCCTCGGCAAACCTCGACGACATCCTGGCCCAGGATCAGCTGCATGCCCTGCTGCCACCGGGCACCCGCATTGACGTCCGACTCGCCGGCGACTCCGAGATCGCCCGCGCCATCGACCAGATCTACGGCCATGAGCTCTCCATCGACGGCATCCTCCAGGAGATCGAAACCGGCCACATCGACGCTGCAGCCGGGCGCGGCGACAGCTACGCGCAGCCCGTCATCCGCCTGATCGACGCCCTCCTCGGCGATGCCGTCAGACAGGGCGCCTCCGACATCCATTTCGAGCCGGAGTCCGCCTTCCTGCGCATCCGCTACCGCATCGACGGCCTGCTCCAGCAGATCCGGGCCCTGCACAACGCCTACTGGCCCGCCATGGCGGTGAGGCTCAAGGTCATGGCCGCCCTCGACATTGCGGAGGCACGCACCCCGCAGGATGGCCGGATCTCCCTGACCGTGAGCGGCCGGCCGGTGGATTTCCGCGTCTCCACGCTCCCCACCCTGCACGGCGAGAACATCGTGCTGCGCATCCTCGACCGGCAGGGCGGCCTGGTTGGCCTCGACGAACTGGGGCTCGCCCAGCCCCAGCTCGACTTGCTCAAGCGCATGATTCTCCGCCCCGAGGGGCTGATCCTCGTCACCGGTCCGACAGGCAGCGGCAAGACCACCACGCTCTACTCGGTGCTCAAGCACATCAACGCCGAGAGCATCAACATCATGACGCTCGAGGACCCGGTCGAGTACCCCTTGGCCCAGATCCGCCAGACCGCTGTCTCCGACGCCGCCAGGCTGGACTTCGCCAACGGGGTCCACGCCATGCTGCGCCAGGACCCCGACGTGATCCTGGTCGGAGAGATCCGCGACGGCGACACCGCCCGCATGGCCCTCCAGGCGGCAATGACGGGGCATCAGGTCTATTCCACGCTGCACACCAGCTCGGCCATCGGTGCCATTCCCCGCCTGCTCGACCTGGGCATCGTGCCTGAGATGCTCTCCGGCAACCTGATCGGAATCATCGCCCAGCGCCTGGTGCGCCGACTTTGCCCGGCATGCCGCACTGCGGCCCCCGCCACCGAACAGGAAATGCGCCTGCTCGGCCTGGGGCAGGCCAAGACCCGCCCCACCCTGTACCGTCCGGCCGGCTGCCCCCGATGCGCGTTCCGCGGCTACAAGGGGCGCATGGCCATCATGGAGATCCTCCGCATCGACCCGGAGCTCGATGAGCTGATCGCACGCCGGGCCACGCCGAGCGAGATTCTCGAAGCCGCCAGGGCGCACGGCTTCAGCAGCCTCGCCGAAGACGGGACCCGGCGCGTGCTGGAAGGCAGCACCTCCCTGGATGAGCTGGTCCGGGTCATCGACCTGACCGGGCGCCTGGCCCCCTGAGCCACCGGCCAACTCATGAGTCTCTACACCTACCGGGCCATGGACCCCCACGGACGGATTGTCCGGGGACGGATGGAGAGCAGCAGCCTGATCGAACTCGAAGCCCGGCTCCAGCGCCTCGAGCTGGACCTCATCCACGGCAGCCATGCACGCCACCACAGGCCCTGGCTGCATCGCCCCCTGCCCCGCCGCGAGCTCATCAACCTGTGTGTCCAACTGGAACAGCTCCTGACAGCCGGTGTGCCGATCACCGAAAGTCTCGCCGACCTTGCCGACGCGATCCGGCAGCCCCAGCTGCGTCAGGTGGTGGCCGACCTCGTCTCCGCCATCGAAGGAGGCAGCAACCTGAGCCAGGCCCTGGAACGACACCCGGACGTCTTCGATGCCGTGTTCTGCAACCTGATCCGGGCGGGCGAGTACAGCGGCCGCCTGCCCGAGGTGCTGCACACGCTGGGCGACGCGCTCAAGCGGGACGACGAGCTGGCCGCCTACGCCCGGCGCATGGCCATCTACCCCGCCATCGTCGGGCTGGTGGTGATGGCAGCCCTGGGCGTTGCGCTGGTTTCCGTGGTGCCCGAGCTGGCACGCCTTTTCAGCATCGCCGGGCTCCCGCTGCCCTGGCAGACCCGCGCGCTCGTCGCGTTGTCCGATGGCGTCACCCGCCATGGCGCGCTCATGCTGTTCGCGGCAGGCGCCGTCACCCTCAGCCTGCAGCACACCCTGAGGCGCCCCACCCTGCGACTGCGCTATGACGCAGCCCTCCTGCGCATACCGGTTCTAGGAGAACTCCGCAGCAAGATCGCCATGGCCCGCTTCAGCAGCCTGTTCGCCCTGATGTACGCGTCAGGCATCACGGTGCTGGACGCCTTGCGGGCGGCCGAGGACGTCGTCGGCAATACCGCACTTCAGGAAGGACTGCGCCAGGCTGGTCGCAGCATCGAGGATGGGCGGACGGTCTCCGAGGCCTTTGCCGCAGTGAGCCACTTTCCGCCACTGGTCACCCGCATGCTACGGGTCGGAGAGCGAACCGGCGGGCTCGACAAAGCCCTCGCCAATGTCGGCTACTTCTACGACCGGGACGTGCGCGAAGCCATCGAGAGGCTCCAGGCCGGCATCGAGCCCACCCTGACCCTGGTGCTGGGAGGGCTGCTGCTGGCGGTCATGAGCGCCGTGCTGAGCCCGGTCTACGACATCGTCACCCGGCTCAAATTCTGATCATGTCCCGGCAACACGACATCCTCTACCTGAACAGTGCCGGCCTGACGCCCTGCGGAATCGGGCCACACCGGATGGACATCGGAGAGCTCTTCCCGCCCACGGCAGAAGGCTTCGCCCGCTTCTCGACCTACCTGCAAAGCCGCCCTCCAGGCCGCCGCATGACGATCCTGGCCGACCTGGCCGACGACGCCTACCACCTCGAACAGCTCCCCTTCACCCGTGGCAAGGACAGGCAAAGCATGCTCGAGCGGCGGCGCCGGCACCTGTTCGGCGAAACCCCTTTCACCCTGACACGCTCGCTGGGCCGCAGCCCGGAAGGCCGCCGGGATGAACAGGTCCTGTTTGCTGCGCTGCCCCGCCCCGCTGCCATCACGCCGTGGCTGGAGCCCATCACGCGGGCGGGCCATCTCCTCGCGGGCATCACCAGCGTCCCCTTCCTGACCCGCCACCTGCTGCCCGCCAAGGCCACCGGCTCCACCCTGCTGGCCCACGCCACCCCCGCGGGCTTCCGGGTCACCTGTTTCGAAAAGGGCCAGCCCAGGTTCAGCCGCCTGACGGCACTTCCGGCAGCCTCAGGCCAGAACTGGCCGGATGAACTGCGGCGCAGCGCCGACTACCTGCTCAACCAGCGCGTCCTGCCGCGGGACCCCCCGACCCCGGTGCTGCTGATCCGCACCCAGGCCCTTGAGCTGCCCGCGGATGCCGACCTGGCTGCGCTTCACCCAGGCCTGGCAATACGCCTCGAAACCCCTGCGACCGCCGCCGGCCAACCGGACAGCGCCCTTCACACGCTGCTCGGGATCTTCCTGCGCCACCCCGGGCAGGCACAGTTCGCACCGGGCACCATGCTGGCCCCCTACCGCCGTCAGGTCCTTGCACAAGCCATCCGGGCGGCTGCGATCACTGGGGCCCTGCTCTGTGCTGGGCTCTCCTTGCACGACCTGGGCGCGATCGGGGATCTCCGCCTGGAGGAGGAGGCCATGCAGGCCCAGAGCCGGGCACTGGAAACCAGAGTCCGCACGCTGCACGGAACACTCGGCATGGCGCCGCCCAGCCTGGCACAGCTGGAAGCGGACCTGACCCTGCTGGAGACCCTGCGACAAGGGCCACCGGGTCCCGAAGCCGATCTGCGCCGCCTGGCCGATACGCTGTCCGCCCATCCGGAGATTCAACTGGATACGCTGGACTGGCAAAATCCCGTGACGAACGGCGAGGCACACACAGCCCACGCGGCAAGCCGGAGTCTTGAGATAAAGCTTGCCCCACCCGACCGGGGGCCTCAGGAAGCGCTCAAGCCTGCCCCGCTCATCAGGCTGCTCGGCGCCCTGCGGCAATGGCCGGGAACCGAAGTACGCCAGCAGAATGGACAGGAGGCGCCCGGGCTGCCCGCCACGCCGGGGGCTGACGCCGGGCCCGCCAGCCAGGCCTCGTCAGGCCGTCCGACGATCCAGGTCCGCTGGCTGCACCCGGAATGAAAAACAGCCTCTCCTCCATCACCCGGAAAGTACCGGCCCTGGCCCTCGCCCTGCCAGTGCTCGCCGCGCTCGGGATACTCCTCTTCAGCCGCCATACGCTCAACACCGCGCGCATCCAGAGGGATGCCGCCCGGGCTGCCCTGGCGGATGCCACCGCCAAGGTTTCGGCAGCGGAAGACCTCCTCCGCCGCGACCAGCGGGCGCAGGCCCAGCTGGCCAGGCTCCACCAGCACGGCCTTGACCGGGCAATCGATGAGTCTCGCTGGCACGAAGCCCTCGGCAAGGCGCGCCAGGACCGCCACCTGCTCGCCCTGCACTACGCGCTGGCCCCGGAAGGTCCGGCGATCCAGGCCTCAGATACGTCCTTATTGCGCACGGCCACCCTGCACGTCGATGCCGTGCTCCGGCACGAGGAAGACTTCCTGGCCCTGATGCGCCGCCTGGAGCAGGTCGGGTCAGGCGTCATGACCCGCCACTGCCGGCTGTCCCTCACACAGGAGCGCGACGCCCCAGCCCGCCTCCAAGCCCGTTGCGAGCTTGAGCGGACCTACATCCAGCGGGGGGAGAAGGATGCAGGACAGGCCGAAGCCAGGAACGCAGCCCCTCCGCCAGCGGGAGAGGCAACGCTCCGGGACACTCAGGAGCGGTAATCCGCGTTGATCTTCACGTAGTCATAGGAGAAGTCGCAGGACCACAGGGTGGCCGTCTCGGAACCCCGGGCGAGGTCGACCCGCACGGTGATCTCGGCTTGCTGCATGACCCGCGCACCGGCCTCTTCCCGGTAACTCGCCGCCCGGCCGCCCTTCTCGGCCACCAGCACCTCCTCGCCACCGCTGGCCAGCCAGACACGCAGGCGGGAGACATCGAGGTCATCGATGCCGGCATAGCCGATCGCGGCCAGGATGCGTCCGAGGTTGGGGTCCGACGCAAAGAAGGCCGTCTTGACCAGCGGCGAGTGCCCGATCGCGTAGCCGACCTTGCGGCATTCATCGCGGCTCGCCCCTCCCTCGATCTGCAGGGTGATGAACTTGGTGGCGCCCTCCCCATCCCGCACGATGGCCTGGGCCAGCCAGATGGAGAGGTCCAGCACCGCGGCACGGAGTGCTGCGTAGTCAGCCGACGCGGCGTCCGACACGGTCGGGTTGCCGGCCTGGCCGGTGGCGATCAGGATGAAGCTGTCGTTGGTCGAGGTGTCGCCGTCCACCGTGATGCTGTTGAAGGACAGATCGGCGACCTCCTTGACCAGGGCGTCCAGCAGGGGCTGGGCCACGTCCGCGTCAGTGGCCAGGAAGCCCAGCATGGTCGCCATGTTCGGCTTGATCATGCCGGCGCCCTTCGACATGCCGGTGAGGGTCACCGTCTTGCCACCGATGGTGACCTGGCGGGAGGCCGCCTTGGGCACCGTATCGGTCGTCATGATGCCGTGGCAGGCGTCGAACCATCCGTCAGCCCGCAAGGCCTCGCGGGCAGCAGGCAGTCCGGCCACCAGGCGGTCAACCGGCAGGGGCTCGAGGATCACCCCGGTGGAGAAGGGCAGCACCTGCTCCGCCGACACGCCCAGGAGCGCCCCCACCGCCTCGCAGCTGGCGCGGGCGGCCGCCAGCCCAGGCTCCCCGGTACCCGCGTTGGCCACCCCGGTATTGATCACCAGCGCCCGCACCTGGCCAGCCGGCAGGTGGGCCTTACACACCTGCACGGGCGCGGCACAGAAACGGTTCTGAGTGAACACCCCTGCCACGCGTGCCCCCGGCGCCAGTTCGATCAAGGTCAGATCCTTGCGGTTCTGCTTGCGGATGGCGGCCTCGGTCACGCCGAGGCGGACACCGGCTACGGGCAAGAGGTCCGCTGCTTCGGGGAAGGACAACAATACGGGCATGGCTACAACTCCAAGAACAGACAATGAGAAAGACCGATAGACTATCAGCACAGACGTGTCGCAGTCCGCCTCGACATCACCGGCCGGCTTAAAACGCAACAGTCACAGTGGCGCAACACACACGACTTGCCGCCTGGCCACACTCCAGGGCGCGACTAGGAAACCCATTCCGAATCACGTATTCTTGGATCGCTTGGCCGGACCTCTGAAGCTCAGATCGGAAAGCTGACCACCGCCCCACGTCAGTCGGCCTGCCCTTCAAGGCCCCCCAGACTCAGCAGGGGCACGGCCTGACACGAAACGCGAGGCAACACATGACCATCCCCCCCCACCTGTTCAAGATACTCGATTTGGCGCGCTGGGCACCCAGCGGGGACAACTGTCAGCCCTGGAAATTCCAGATCATCAGCGACAGTCATGTGGTCATCCACGGTAGCGACACGCGCGACTGGTGCCTTTACGACTTTGATGGGCATGCGAGCCACATCGCGCATGGCGCCTTGATCGAAACGATCAGGATAGCCGCCAGTGCTGAGCAACTCTCGATCTCCTGGAACAGAAGGAGCGACACCCCAGAGGGGACCGCGCTCTACGACATCTTTTTCCAGCCCAACCCGGATCTGTCCAACGACCCGTTGCTGCCGTTCATTGAATCGCGTGTCGTACAGCGGCGGATGATGAAAACGAAGCGCCTGAGCGACGAGCAGAAAAGCGCGATCTCACGCGCTGGAGGTGATGATTTCGACGTCCGCTTCTTTGAGAGCAATGCCGAAAAGCTCAAGATTGCCGAACTGCTGTGGCGCAGCGCCTATGTGCGACTCACCTGCCCGGAGGCCTATGCGGTTCATCGGGAAGTGATTGAATGGGGAGCGCGCTTCAGCAATGACAAGATTCCGGAGGAAGCCGTCGGGGCCGATCCGCTGATGGCCAGCATGATGGGATGGGTGATGGGCAGCTGGAAACGGGTCAGCTTCTTCAACAACTTCATGTTCGGAACGATCCTGCCGCGCATCGAGCTTGATGCGCTGCCCGCGCTCTTCTGCGGAGCACATCTGGTCCTGCAGCCACGCGGCAAGCTGACAGGGATCGACGATTACGTCAAAACGGGTATGGCGATCCAGCGCATCTGGCTGACAGCCACCGCACAAGGGCTGTTCCTGCAGCCAGAGATGACCCCGCTCATATTCCGCTGGTACGCCAGACGTGAGCGCTCATTTTCCGCCGAACCCCATGCCATGAAGATCGCAAAAGAGATCTCCGGCATTCTGGAGCGCATCGCCCATCTCAAGGAGCAGGACGACATCGGCTTTTTCTGCCGACTGGGAGAGTCCAGCGCCCCAAGCTCAAGATCCCTGCGAAAGAGTCTGGAGGAGCTCATCATCCAGCCCTGAGCGAACCGGAGTTTTTCAGGCGCTTCAATCACACGTCTGGCCGCAGCCAGACGGGAGATGCGCTTCAGACATTCTGACGCAGGGCATCAACAATCGCGATACGGCTGATTTTCCGAGCGGGCAGCACGGCAGCCATCACCGTCGCCAGAAAGCCGATGAAGAAAGCCATCATTATCGTCAGGGGCACCACTCTGATGGTGGCGGTGTAGCCCACATTCGAATTGGGCGGGGGTGGCATGGGAATGCCGATGGCGGAAATCAATAAAGCCAGGAGCACGCCCGCGACCACGCCGATCACAGCCCCTGAAAACCCCAGCAGGGCGCTCTCCATGATCACCAAACGCACGACATCCCTGCGCTTGTTGCCGAGCGCCTGCATGGTACCGAACTCGCCCTGACGCTCGAACAGGCTCATATTGACGCTATTCGCCACAGAGAGCAGGACCATCAGCAGAATGATGAGCTGAAGCACGCCGAACTGCCGATCATAGAGTTGCACGGCCTTGTCGTAATAATCCGAGATCGTCCTCCAGCTTTTTACCTCGAACTCGCTCCCATCCAGGAGCTTTTCGACCAGCCCCAGCGCCTGGTCGGTGTGCGCGGTATCACGCAACGACACGACCAGCAGATTGACTCCCGGATTGGAAATCAACTCCTGAGCAGCCGCCAGCTGAATGCGCACCGCCCGAGCGTCGTACTCCTTCGAAAAAGTCTGAAAGACACCGACCACCTGCAGGTCAAGCGTGTTCATGGCGCCCTCCCGCGTATTGGCCAGCAGCGTCACCCGGTCGCCCGGCTTCAAACCAAGGGAACGTGCCAGCCCATCACCCAGCATGATGCCGCCCCGGTCCCCAGCCTGCAGGTGTCGCCCCTCGGTGATCATCAGGAAGGAACCAAGACGCGCCTCCTTGTCGGCCTCCAGTCCCTCGCCAACAATCGCAAAATCACGCCTGCCGTTGTTGAGAAGCCCTGAAAAATACAAGCGCCCCATGACCGCGTCGACACCCTCCTGCTGCGCGATCTTGGCTTCAATCGCAGCAGGATTCTCGATCATGAAACGCTCCGGCGAGCGCGTGCCCTTGGCCAGGAAATCCTTCTTGAAGATCTGAAGATGCCCCGTTTGCGAATGGATGATCGCTTCACCCAACTGGACGAAAATGTCCTGGATGAATCCTCCCGCAAGGATCAGCCCCACCACCCCAAAAGCAACCGCCATCAGGGTGACGCCACTGCGAAGCTTTTGCCTCAGGATGTTACGTAGAGCCAGAGTGATCGACATGGTGCTTACCTCAACGCTGATGCCGCAAGGCATCCACGATGATCACGTTCGATGCTCTCCAGGCGGGAATGATGCTGGCGATGAGCGTGGTTCCAACGGCGAGCAGCAACGCATCGAAAACCAGTGACGGCGTGACCAGGATCTCGCCGATATAACCCTTTGCCATGCCGGGAGGCGGGGGCATCGGAATGCCGATCGCCGAAATGACCTGAGCAAGAACAAAACCGATCGCAACACCCAGGGCCCCGCCCAGCAAACCCAGGATCGTGCCTTCGATGATGAACATTCTCAATATGGCCTTGCGCTTACGCCCCAACGCCATGGCCGTCCCGATCTCGCTCATCCGCTCAATGACCGCCATGGAAAGGGTATTGGAAATCGACAGAATGATGATCATCCCGATCAGAAGCTTGACGACCCCCACTTGGCGGGAAAAAAGCACAACGGTCTTGTTGTAGAAGTCAGCCAGCTGATACCAGGGCACCAATTCGAACCCCTTGCCCTTGAGCTGCGCACCGTACTGCCCCAGAAATGCGTCAGTCATTTCCGTTCGATCCAGCACCACGACCCAATTCGTCGCACCCGCAACCTTGACGAGCTTTCGCACGGTCGCGAGCGGAACCCGCAACGAACTGTCATCGAAAGACTTGGTGTAAGTCGAAAAAATGCCTCTTACATGGCACTCCACCCCATTCAGGCCTCCGGACTTCGTCGTCGCGAGCAGCACCACGGTATCCCCGACCTTGACACCCAGATTGGCAGCCAGACCTTCCCCAATGACCAGCCCCGAAGGATCCGCCGACGACATGGGCTGACCGGAGACGATCTGAATACCCTTGCTCAAGCGGCTCTCCTTGTCGGGGTCCACGCCCTCTCCGGAGAACGACAGGGTCGCATCGCCAAAACTGATCAGGCCCGTGAAGGCGAGACGTGGCGCCACGACCTGCACGCCCGGCACAG
Source organism: uncultured Zoogloea sp. (assembly GCA_937967645.1). GTDB lineage: Bacteria > Pseudomonadota > Gammaproteobacteria > Burkholderiales > Rhodocyclaceae > Zoogloea. The sequence goes on along the minus strand of CALBTT010000224.1, from coordinate 10,957 downwards.
CCGAGAGCCTTCGCAATTCCCCGTCCGCCTCGTCGGCAGGCAGCAAGTTGGCATAAGGGTCTGATGCACCGCCTTCAAAATATCCGGGTCTCACAACCTGCACGTGCCCCAGCTGGGACTGGATCGTGGATTCCCTCATCTGCACGAAAATCCATGCGATGAATCCGCTTGCAAGTATCAGGGCTACGACCCCGCCCACGATGGTGAGCAGGGCGAACAAGGCCCGACGTTTCTGGCGCAATACGTTGCGAGCGGCAACGTCCAGCTCCAGCATCATGGTGGATAGAGCAATCATCGTCTCGAGACGGCACGCGCCCTGTGATCTGCATAGGAATCGGTTGAGTTCTCATGATACCTAGCATCCGGCAAGGCAACCAGCACGCTCCTTCAGCCTTGGAAGCCTCCGGTACCCAACCGTCTCTCGGATGGATGTCGGCATTTTTTACAGACATCATCAAAACCGAGTCCGCGCCGACCCCACGAAGCACTCGCGACAAAATTTTTATTTGTAAAATCAGATGACTAAGCCATCCACAAAAAAGCAGGCCCATGTCTTGCTATATCCGTTTCAAGGCGTTGAAATCAGCCTCAACCACACAACCTCAAGGAGTACTTCATGTTTAAAAAGACTCTCGTCGGCCTGGCTCTGGTCGCACCGCTGTCGGCCTTCGCCGCTCCCACCACCTTTGACAATACTTCCCTGGGTGGCAGCAACACCTTCGACTTTACCCAAGTCCAGATCTCTGGCGGCGCTTCCTCCGTCGTTCTGACCGACAGCAACAACAATGGCCTTGTCGACGCTGGTGACACCTTCGTTGAAACCGGCTTTGTTGCAGGCTTCGGCTTCACCGATAGCGTTGGCAACCCGATCAACAACACCGGCCTGAACACCACTGGCGGCTACCAGCTGTTCGCAGTGTTCAACCCGCTGGTCGGCGCGGTGGCCTTCGCCCTCCCCGGTTTCTACCAGGTCGCCTTCGGCTCCGCCTCCGGCTTCACCCTTTACTACGACACCGACCTGACCGCCGGCCTGCAAGCCGGTGCCACCGTTATCGGCCAAGGCACCAACGGCAGCGGCAACTGCGTGGTGAGCTCCGCCATCGCCGGCGGCGCTTGCGTGCTCGACTTCGACTTTGACGCTGCTGCAGTCAGCGCCGCCGGCGTCTTCACCTCGGGCGGCATCGACCTGGGCCTGCTGGGCGCCAGCATCCGCGTCGACATGAACGTCGACAACATCGCCCCGAACTTCTTCTCCCCGACCTATGCAGTTGCTGGCGGCACCCAGGAGCGTCTCCTGGACCACAACGGTTCCGCCTCCTTCCAAGTGCCGGAACCCAGCAGCCTGGCGCTGCTCGGCCTCGGAGGCCTGATGGGTCTGGTCCGTCGCCGCAAGGCTGCCTGATCGCCCCCGGAGCCGGCGCCTGTCCAGGCGCCGTCCGCCCCACTCAGCAGCTCCAGGCCAGGCCTTGGTTGCTGGTGGACAAACAGAGCCTCCCTCCTTGGGAGGCTCTGTTCATTTGTACACCGCCTTCCTGCAAGGCCTGAGCTCAGCCCATCCGGAGAGCGGAGGCGCCAGGCCACGTATACCGCCACCTTCATCCGATCAGCCGGTTTGTCTTTTTGGCAATCAAATGTAAAGTGGAAGTCTAGGTACTGACACTTACGGAGCGCTTTGCCATGCCCTCACTATCGGTGATGAAGGTCCTGTTGAAAGAACTGACGACCAACGAGCAAGTACCCCGGATCCCGGAACCGACGCTCGTCATGGATGACATCGACCAGGTGGCGGCCTACACGCGGGCCGGAAAAGAAGACGGTGTGATGGCCCCGGTCTACCTGTTTCATGCAACACAGATATGCCAGGCCATCATGCCGGGGGAGCATGTGCTCGACCTCGCCTGCGGCCCCGCCAACCAGCTCTGCATGATTGCAAGGCTCAATCCGGACTGCCGGTTCACGGGTGTCGACCTGTCTCCGAACATGCTGGATCAGGCACGCTCCCTGGCAGCCTCAATGAACCTGACCAACGTGGATTTCGTCGCAGGATCCATCACCGATCTATCGCAATTCAGTGACGGCAGCATCGACTGCATCATGTCCACGATGGCCTTGCACCACCTGCCAGACTTTGCTGCATTGCACAGCACACTGAAGGAGGCAGCCCGCGTCCTGAAGCGCGATGGAGGGCTTTATCTTGCGGACTTTGGCCGCCTCAAGCGCGCCGACTCGATCGACTACTTCGCAAACCAATACAAGGATCGGCAGCACGCGCTGTTCACGCTCGATTACCTCAACTCGCTTCATGCCGCGTTTACCCTGCAGGAATTCGAGCAAGCGTGTGCCGATGCATTTGGCAACAGAGCAAGGGTACTAAGCACGTGGAAGGTGCCTTACATGCTCACCACGTGCACGCCTCCACGCAGGGAGCTACCACTCCAACTCGCCGGGGCCTTGAAGGCCATTCACGCCAGCATGCCGGAGTACCACAAGCGGGATTTCGCCGACCTGAAAACTTTCTTCAATCTCGGCGGCGTCAAGACTCCGGCACTGAACTAGCCCCAAAACACAGCAAAGCCTCGCTACAGGGCTAGGGATAGCGCCAACCTGCTGACGTCCTGGCCGGGTCGTTGGCCTGGATTCCGATCGCCAGGCCAACCTGCAAGGCAAAATGCTGCACTGCACGCCAGCTTTCGCCGTCCAGCGCCTTGCCATTGCGATCTGCATAGATGACGCCGATCTGGCGGCCAGCCATGCCAAAAGGCACCAGAACCGCATTCCGCGAGCCTGTCACGCCCAGCAGGCGGGCCAGGCGAGCCTGATCCCCATCGGGCTTCACCCAGCTCGCTTCTGCGCTGTCGATAGCGCAGTCAACGGCGTCATCCGGATCACCATCCATCGAAAACGAGAACTGGGCGCACAGCGCCTCACTTCCTACCCCCAAAGCCACCCTCCCCTGCAATTGCATGCTGTCCGAACTCAACAGCGCAATCAGGGCACGCTCAAAGCCAACCCCTCGATACACTCCTTCGAGAGCCAACTGCAGGATGTCCGCGATATTGGCGCGAGCAATGATCAACTCGGTCAAGTCGTGCAGGATACGTAATTGCAGCCCGGCATCGGGTCCGGACGGAACCGCCACGGCAGCCCCCTCCGGCTCCGCTGCAGGCAGTTGATCGTGGTGCGGAATCATCCTGGCCGCCTCCGGCGCCCCGAAATTCGCGGCCACCCGGGCAGCCGCATCCGCGTTGGCCAGCACCTCCACCTGCACAACGGCAACAGGCTGCCCCAAGTGGTCCGCAACCTCGCGCATGACCTGTCGGCCGACCGTGCTCTCCCAGCCCAACTCGGCAGCCCTAGCCATGCGATGGCCTAGCACGACGGCGCGCTCGGCTCCGCGACTCCGCGGATCGCCCTCTAGCGCGGCAGAAACCAGACTTCCAAGACGCCACTCCCGGACCAACCCCGCTGACAATTGGCGCAAAGGAAAACCCAGAACGACCTGCTGAGCCTCCTCCTCACGCACCGATGGCTGACTACTGAGACATCGATCCAGGGCTCTGGCCTGCTCATCGCCAAAACACCAGAAGGCCATTTCTCCAACGCGAGCCATCAAGGCAGCAATGAATACCTCTTCACCCGATCCATCACCATGCCGAGCCGCCACCCATCGAGCCTGCACCGCCGCGTGAAAACTTCTCGCCATCTCGATCTGGACACGACTTCGCACCCCTCCCTTGAGGAGGGAATCGATCAGGGACACCGACAGGGCCAACTCGGCCACGGGGTCGAAGCCCAGCACCACGATTGCCCGCGATACCGTATTCACCCCTTGTTCGGAGTGATTGAAGTAGGCGCTGTTGGCCAACTTCAAAACCTTTGAGGTCATGGGCATATCTTTGAGAATGACCTGAGCCAGAGCCGAAGCAGATGCTCGCTCATCATTCATCAGCGCCCGTAGCGCCCCCACAGTACGGCCAAAAACCGGCATTTCGCAGTTGCGGATATGCGCGATCCAGCCAGTGAGATCCAGGTTCTTGCCGTTGCTGTTCATATGATCTCCGTCACAGCCAATAACGGCTGGACAGCACCTGCCTTGAGGAAGGACACCCCCCAAAAAACAGGGCCAGCATGAAGCTGGCCCTCTATGGGAGACAAGCAGCTGAACGTCAGCTCAGCTTGCCATGGCAGTGCTTGTACTTCTTGCCGGAGCCGCAGGGGCAGGGGTCGTTGCGGCCAGCCTTGGGGGCCAGATTCTGCTGCGGCTGCTGGACATCCCGGTCCGGATTGGCAGTCGCCAGGGCTTCATCGTAATCGGCGTGGTGGTACTGCACGTTCTCCAGCTCGGGCGGAGCCTCGGCCTCTTCCAGCTGGGCCTCGGAGCGCACCTGGACGGTCATCAGCAGCCGGGTGACTTCGGTGCGGATGAGCTGCAGCAGGTTCTCGAACAGCTCGAAAGCCTCGCGCTTGTATTCCTGCTTGGGGTTCTTCTGGGCATAGCCACGGAGATGGATGCCCTGGCGCAGGTGGTCCAGCGCAGCAAGATGCTCACGCCAGTGGGTATCCAGGCTCTGCAGCATCACGTTGCGCTCGAAGCCATGCCAGGCGTTGGCGTCCACCAGGGCCACCTTGTCGGCGTAGGCCTGGGTCGCCTGTTCGAGCACGCGGTGCAGCAGATCTTCGTCGCTCAGGCTGGAATCGGCCTTGACCCATTCGGCCAGCGGCACCTTGAGCTGGTATTCGGACTCGAGGGCCAGCTCGAGGCCGGAGAGGTCCCATTGCTCCTCGACCGACTCCGCCGGCACATAGATGCGGAACAGGTCGTGGAGCACCCCTTCACGCATGGCGACAACGGTTTCGGAGATGTCAGTGCTTTCCAGCAGCTCGTTGCGCTGCTGGTAGATCACCTTGCGCTGGTCGTTGGAGACGTCGTCGTACTCGAGCAGCTGCTTGCGCATGTCGAAGTTGCGCTGCTCGACCTTGCGCTGGGCGGTTTCCAGCGAACGGGTCACCATGCCCGCCTCGATGGCCTCACCCTCGGGCATCTTGAGGCGGACCATGATGGCGTTGAGGCGCTCACCAGCGAAGATCTTCATCAGGGGATCTTCGAGCGACAGGTAGAAGCGGCTCTCACCCGGGTCACCCTGGCGGCCGGAACGACCGCGCAGCTGGTTGTCGATGCGGCGGGACTCGTGGCGCTCGGTACCGATGATCTTCAGCCCGCCTGCCTTCAGGACCTGCTCATGGCGAAGCTTCCACTCCTCACGGAGCGCACTGACCTGGGCATCCTTCTCGGCATCGGAGAGAGATTCGTCTTCGCGGATAAGGGAGACAGGCTTCTCGACGTTGCCGCCGAGCACGATGTCGGTACCACGACCGGCCATGTTGGTGGCGATGGTGATCACCCCCGGGCGGCCCGCCTCGGCAACGATCTCGGCTTCCCGGGCGTGCTGCTTGGCGTTGAGCACGTTGTGGGGCAGCTTGGCGCGAGTCAGCAGGTCGGACAGCAGCTCGGAGTTCTCGATCGAGGTGGTGCCCACCAGCACGGGCTGGCCGCGGGACACGCAATCCTTGATGTCGGCGATGATGGCGTCGTGCTTCTCCTTCATCGTGCGGTACACCTTGTCGTTCTGGTCCTTGCGGATCATCGGACGGGAGGTGGGCACCACGACGGTCTCGAGGCCGTAGATCTGGTGGAACTCGTAGGCTTCGGTATCCGCCGTGCCGGTCATGCCGGACAGCTTGGAATACATCCGGAAATAGTTCTGGAAGGTGATCGAGGCGAGCGTCTGGTTCTCGGCCTGGATCTTCACGCCTTCCTTGGCCTCGACGGCCTGGTGCAGGCCTTCCGACCAGCGGCGGCCGGCCATCAGGCGGCCGGTGAATTCGTCCACGATCACGACTTCGCCGCCCTGCACCACGTAGTGCTGATCCTTGTGATACAGCGCGTGGGCGCGGAGGGCCGCGTACAGGTGGTGGATCAGCAGGATGTTGCCCGGATCGTAGAGGCTGGAGCCTTCCGGCAGCATGCCCAGGCGACCGAGGATCTCCTCGGCATGCTCGTGGCCCTGCTCGGTGAGCAGGACCGAATGGGCCTTGAGGTCGACGGTGTAATCGCCCGGCTGGGTGATCTCCTCACCCTCGCCCTCCTGGCGGGTCAGCAGGGCCGGCACCGCGTTCATGCGCACGTAGAGCTCGGTATGGTCCTCGGCCTGACCGGAGATGATCAGCGGGGTACGGGCCTCGTCGATCAGGATGGAGTCCACCTCGTCGACGATGGCGTAGTGGAGACCCCGCTGCACCCGCTCGGACAGGTCGTAGACCATGTTGTCGCGCAGGTAGTCGAAGCCGAACTCGTTGTTGGTGCCGTAGGTGATGTCCGCCGCGTAGGCCACCTTCTTCTGGTCGTGGGGCATCTGCGACAGGTTGCAGCCCACGCTCAGGCCCAGGAAGCGGTAAATGCGCCCCATCCAGTCGGAGTCGCGGCTGGCCAGGTAGTCATTGACCGTGATGACATGCACGCCCTTGCCGGACAGGGCGTTGAGGTACACCGGCAGGGTCGCGGTGAGGGTCTTGCCTTCACCGGTCCGCATCTCGGCGATCTTGCCATCGTGCAGCACCATGCCGCCGACCAGCTGCATGTCGAAATGGCGCATGCCGTGGACCCGCTTGCCGGCCTCGCGGACCACTGCAAAGGCTTCGGGCAGCAGGGCACCGAGGGTCTCGCCCTTGGCAATGCGCTGACGGAATTCATCGGTCTTGCCGCGCAATTCGTCGTCGGACAGGGCCTGAATCTTCGGCTCGAGGGCGTTGATGGCACGCACCGTCTGGGAGTACTGGCGAATCAGCCGGTCATTGCGGCTACCGAAAATTTTCTTGAGAAGGCCTGCGATCATTTGATTTCGAAGGGAAAACGCGGCAAAACCGCGATTCTATCATGGCACCCGGACGCGACCGCGATAGAGGGAGGGCTGCGCGCATACTTGTCCGCCCCGTAACAAGTTCATACCATGGGGACGCTTTTCCGTTTTCCAAGCCCCCATGAGCGCCAGTTCGATCGACAACTTCCTTGGCAGCGGCGACGCCCTGTCCCGCCTGCAGGCTCACGCCGCCCGGCTGATGCGGCTGCAGCAGATGCTGGCCAGCTTTCTGCCGGACTACATGGCAGAGGTGTGCCGTGTCGCCAACCTGAAGGGTGAAGAGCTGATCATCCACGTGGAAAGCGCCGGCCTGGCCGTGAAGCTGAAGCAGGCTGTGCCCAGCCTCCTGGTCGACTTCACCCGCGCCGGGGTGATCCTGCGTGACATCAAGGTGAAGGTGGCCGTGAAGGACTACCGCCCGCCGCCTCCGCTCCCGCCGGAACGCCACGTCAGCGCCACGACCCGCGAAGGCCTCGGCAGCCTGGCCGACACCCTGCCCGCCGACTCTCCCCTGGCCAAGGCCCTGCGGCGCTTCGTCAAGCACGCAGGCTGACCGCAGCGGGCTACACGAAGGGGACGAAGACGCGCTCCAGAATCAGCAGCGCGAAGAACACCAGCGCCGCAATGATGGCGTAACGGAACAGGCGCCAGCCGAGCGCCAGGTAGCGCCGGTCGCCGGTGAAGACAAAGGCCGCCAGCGAGCCGCCGATCCCGATTGCCAGCAGCACGGCAATGAGGCGGAGCAGCAGCATGGCCGCCTCAGGCGCTGGCCAGATCGAAGAGGCGCGCCACGGCGGGCGGCGTCCGGGCCTCTTCTTCGAAGGTAACGATCTCCCAGGCCGACTCGTCTTCGAGCAGCACCCGCAGGATCTGGTTGTTCAGGGCATGACCCGACTTGTAGGCGCTGTAGGAGGCCAGCAACGAGTGCCCCGCCAGATACAGGTCACCGATCGCGTCCAGCACCTTGTGCTTCACGAATTCATCCGCATAACGCAGGCCGTCGGCGTTGAGAACCCGGTATTCGTCCATCACGATCGCGTTGTCGAGACTGCCGCCCAGCCCCAGGCCATTGGCGCGCATGAACTCCACGTCCTGCATGAAGCCGAAGGTGCGGGCCCGGGAGACCTCGCGGACGTAGGAATGCTCGGCGAAATCGATAACCACCGAGGTGCCGGTGCTGTCGATGGCCGGATGGTTGAACAGGATCGAGAAACTCAGCTTGAAGCCGTCGTAGGGCTCCAGGCGCACCCACTTGTCACCCTCCACGTACTCCACGGCCTTCTTGACCCGCAGGAAGCGCTTGGGGGCGTTCTGCTCCTCGATGCCGGCGGACTGGATCAGGAACACGAAGGGGCCGGCGCTGCCATCGAGAATGGGGATCTCGGCCGCATCCACGTCGATGTGCGCATTGTCCACGCCCAGCCCGGCCAGGGCCGACATCAGGTGCTCGACCGTATTGACCTTGGCATTGCCCTGCAACAGGCCGGAGCACATCCGGGTGTCGCAGACCGCGTAGGGATCGGCTGGCAGATCGACGACCGGATCCAGATCCACCCGATGGAAGACGATGCCCGTATCCGGCGCAGCGGGGCGCAACGTGAGCGTGACCTTGGCGCCGCTATGAAGCCCAACACCTGTGGCACTGACGACGGTTTTGAGGGTGCGCTGCTTAAGCATGATCCGGATCCGCTTTCAAGTCATTGAATATTAACATATCCAAAGTGCCGCACCGCAGCATTCCGCAAAACCGGCCGGCCAATGAAAAACGCGCAGCGGATGGAGGCGACCTCCCGCTGCGCGTTCACAAGGCCCGCAGGCCCCGCGTCAGTCTGCCTGCTTGCGCAGGAAGGCCGGAATGTCGAGGGTGGACATCCCGTTGGCGCTCATGGCTTCCACGGTGGTACGGGAGGTGCGACGGATCACCGCCGGCATTTCCAGGCTGCCGTAATCCACCTCCATGCCGATGTTGTCGGTACCGGTACGGATCACCTGGATCTCCGGCTTGCGCGCAACAGCGGCACGCACCGCACCCAGGCCGGTGGCCACCACGGTGACGCGGATGCGGTCTTCCATGGCTTCGTCGAACACGGTCCCGTACTTGACGAAAGCTTCGGAGGCGGCGAAGGCCTGGACGGTCTTCACGGCATCACGCACCTCGGACATCTTCAGGGAGCGGCTGGCGGTGATGTTGATCAGCACACAGCGGGCGCCGGACAGCTCGGTGCCTTCCAGCAGCGGGGACACGGCGGCCTGCTCGGCGGCGATGCGGGCACGGTCCAGGCCGGCAGCCTGGGCGGAACCCATCATCGCGCGGCCCATCTCGGCCATGGCGGTACGCACGTCCTGGAAGTCGACGTTCACCAGGCCCGGCACGTTGATGATTTCGGCAATGCCGCCCACGGCGCTGGTCAGCACGTTGTCGGCGGAGCGGAAGCAGTCCTCGAAGCCGGCGTCGTCACCGTACACCTCGAGCAGCTTGTCGTTGAGCACGACGATCAGGGAGTCGACCTGCTTGGAGAGCTCCTCGACACCGCTCTCGGCCACGCGGATACGGTTCTCGAAGTCGAAGGGCTTGGTCACCACGGCCACGGTCAGGATGCCCATTTCCTTGGCAATCTCGGCCACCACCGGGGCAGCACCGGTACCCGTGCCACCGCCCATGCCGGCGGTGATGAAACACATGTGGGCACCTTCCAGGGCCGCGGCGATCGCATCGCGGGATTCCTGCGCAGCGGCGCGGCCCGCCTCGGGCTTGGAGCCGGCGCCGAGGCCGGTCTTGCCCAGCTGGACCTTGGTGGGCGCCAGACAGCGCGAAAGGGCCTGTGCGTCGGTATTGGCGGTGATGAAATCAACCCCCTGCACGCCCTCACGGATCATGTGGTCGACGGCATTGCCGCCCGCACCGCCCACGCCGATCACCTTGATATTGGTGCCACCGGCCGCTTTTTCAACAATTTCAAACATTTAACCTCGCCTCCAAAGAAATCTGCGCTGCCTCTTGCCGCGCGGCTAATACGGTGAGCAAGCCGGGCCCATATTTAGTATTAATATCGGATGTTACAACTAAATAAGGGCTTATTGCACACAATTATTCAACTCGATAACGTATGTAAAACAACGTTTCAATTCACTCAGAAATTCCGCTCAAACCACGACCGCATGCGCGAAAAAACCTGCCCCACATTCCGGGTCTGGCGAGCCTGCAGGCCCCGCCGTTTCTGGGCCGCACCTTCCATCACGAGGCCCATCGCATTGGCGTAACGCGGTTCGCAGACCACATCGGCCAGCGCACCATCGTATTTCGGATAGCCGATCCGCACCGGCATGTGGAAGACCTCCTCACCCAGCTCGACCATGCCCTGCATCACCGCCGCACCACCGGCCAGCACGATGCCCGAGGACAGCAGTTCCTCGTAACCGCTGCGCCGCAGCTCGGCCTGGACCAGCTCGTAGAGTTCGCAGACACGGGGCTCGATCACGTCGGCCAGCGCCTGACGGGAGAGCTTGCGGGGCGGACGATCGCCGACCCCCGGCACTTCGATCATCTCGGAGGCGTCGGCCAGGGTGTGCATGGCCACGCCGTGGCGGATCTTGATCTCTTCGGCCTCGGCCGTCGGCGTGCGCAGGGCCATGGCGATATCGTTGGTGACCTGATCGCCGGCGATGGGGATCACCGCCGTATGGCGGATGGCGCCCTGGGTGAACACGGCCAGGTCGGTGGTGCCGCCGCCGATATCCACCAGGCACACGCCCAGCTCCTTCTCGTCGTCGGAGAGGGTCGCGTAGCTGGAGGCGAGGGGTTGCAGCACCAGGTCAAGCACCTCGAGGCCACAACGACGCACGCACTTGACGATGTTCTGGGCGGCCGACACGGCGCCGGTGACGATGTGCACCTTCACCTCCAGGCGGACGCCGCTCATGCCGATCGGCTCGCGCACGCCGTCCTGCCCGTCGATGATGAACTCCTGGGTCAGGATGTGGAGAATCTGCTGGTCGGCCGGCAGGGGCATCGCCCGCGCAGTCTCGATGACCCGCTCCAC
>CALBTT010000223.1 GCA_937967645.1 uncultured Zoogloea sp. | reverse complement strand
CGAACAGGGTGAAGCTGCCCAGAATGTCCAGCACCACATGCGGGCGCAGCATGCTATCGGCGGACAGCTTGAGCGACTTCAGCGGGTGGTGCTGACCATCGTCACCGTCGCCATCCAGATGCCACGGCCCCCAATCCTTGACCGGCAGGCCGATGGACCCGTAGTGGTAAGCCTTGCCTTCGGTCGCCACTGAGAACACGTTGCAGACAAAGAGCTCAGGCACGAACTTCTCGTAGTCGTCGTGCACCTGCACCGCGCCATCGACCCAACTGATGCATTTCTTGACCGGCGTCTTGGCCTCGATCAGCACCAACGGCAGCCCGTTGACCAACAACACCAGATCGGCACGGCGCTCGGTGGGGCCTGCGCGGTAGATGAACTGCTGGGTGACGATGTACTGGTTCTGCGCCAGATCATCCAGGTCGATCAGCCGCACCGGCACATGCTCGTTGTTGGGGCCGAAGGGCATCGAGCGCTCACCGCGCATCCAGGCGGTCATTTCCTCGTTGGCGCGGATCAGGCCATCCGATCGCACCGACAGCACGATGGCGCGCAGCTTGTAGAGCACCTCGTCGGCGCGGTCGGGCTGGGCGGCAATCTCGGGGTTTAGGCGGATCAGTGCATCGCGCAGCCAGGGTTCGACCAGCACTTCCTGGATCTGGCGCGGCACCTCAGCCGGGGCGGCGTAGCGCCAGCCGATGCCTTTGGGGCTTGGACCATAGCTGGCGACCGGTTCCTGGGCGGTGTTGGCCGGGACAGCCTTGATCGGGCCGGCGAGCAGGTCGCGGACGTAGGCCTCGACGGTGTTGGACTCAGTAAACAAGCGACTCCTCCCTTCTGCCAAGAGAAGCAACATGCGATCGAATCGCTCGCGCGGCCATCGCTCGGCCCCAAGCGGAGGATTCGGCAGCCTGTATCGAAGTGAGTGTTGTTCCGAGGTGTCTCTGATGCTCCATTGCCAGCGCCGGAACGGACAGAGTCTCGACTGCCTTCAAGGTAAGGCCAGCCTTCGCCCCGGCCTGGTTGTTGCGAAAGATCTGTTGTTGCCCATCTGGGCTGGCAAGCATGTGCGCAATGAATTCAGGATCGGCGCGAGTTTGATCAAGCCTAATCAATGCTATGTGTTGGCTCACATAGCTCGTCTCCAGGCCCGTCCGGGCAATTCCGACCCGTCCGACTCCCGCTTCGCCGGTAATGCCAAGGAGTACATCGCCAAGTTGAACCTGGGTTCTCTTGGCTTCTAGGTCGTCGGGCGCCTTGACGCGCTGCATGTCCGCGAGATTCAGCTCTATCGACTCATGACTCAAGTTTCCGACTCGAATGAATTGCTGCCCCGCTGCAGCGTAGTGCGCCGCCCAGCCTCGCGAGCCGCTTGTAATTGTGCTGGCCAGGTCGATCAACTTGGCCCGCTTGCTGGTGTGCTCGAAAGCACTTCTACGCATGGACGCCAAGAGACTTGTCGCGGCCTGCGATAACGACATCGCTTCGTTCTCGAGCGCGACCAAAGTCGAAAGCAGCCGAACACGTCGTGCTTGCTCGTCAATAGGCGGGAGCGCAAACTCGAAGTCCGCCAAACTCGTCCAATTGGTGCGCGGGCTCAGCGAGCCTGCCGACGTACCCACTGCGTGATAGAAGAAGGCGTCGGTCTGGCAGATGAAGGGCAGCAACTCCGGCAGCAAGACCTGTGCATCCTTGGTCTCCAGCACGTAGATGTCCCCGGAACACACCCCAGAGAAATCCGCCACAGCCACCTTGCGCTGGTAAGCGCGGCGCTTGCCGAACAGCACCTGCCCAGGTTGAAACACGCTGGTGAAGGTCACGCCGTCAGCGACGTTGCCCCAGTTGCGGATGCGCAAGTCGCCCGGTTCGAGATGTTCCAGGCCGACGTAGCGTTCAATGCCATCGGCCAGCGGATCTTGGCTGCGGGCTTTCGAGAGGCGCACCACGTCGCCGAATTTCACCCGACGCCAGCCTGACTTCAGGGCTTTTGGTTCAGTCACTGGCAGCTTCCTTGAAGCGGAAGCTCTGCTTCAGATCATTCATCCATGAGGGCTCGATCAACTCGTCATGCTGAAGCCGCCCAACCACGATGCCGGGATGCACCCCGATTTGCCGGGCAAAGTCAGTGACCGCCACCTTGGTCCTGAGGGTTGCCAATGTTTGTGTATATTGGGAAGGAATCAGCCAGTTTCCTGACCACTCATTGGCTTCGTGCTCACGCGGGTCGTCCGTATGCGTTGCGTTGGGGTCATCCAGGAAAATGGACTTCTTTTCTTCCTTGCTGTTTGCGTGCAGCAGGATGTGAGCCGCCTCATGGAAGAAGCTGAACCAGAACTTGTCGTTGGTTTTACCGTACAGCGAAAGCTGAATCAGTGGACGAGTGGGGCTCAACCAGCGCGCCACGCCGCTGACGTGCGCTCGGGGTATGGCCGGTACCACCACCAGGAGCACGCCGGCTTCGTGCAGCAGCTTACGCATTTGCGGTTCGAATACTTCGGGCGATTCGCAGGTCAGGCCCCGAATGGTGCGCAGGGCTTTTTCGAAGCGGACTTTGTCGTATTTCGGGCCGTCGAGCTTTTCAGCCTGCTGTTCCCCCAGGCGCAGCCACGCCGAAATGGCTCCGACGTCGCTTTGCTCGGCACGGCTGCGGCGGAAGGCTACTTGCATGCCACCATAATGAGCGCGCCATTCATCGGGCGTGGCGACCCCGAAGAAACGCAGACAGCTCTCAACCAAGCCAGGCTTGCTCTTGCTGTCCAGGCGCTGCTTGGGAATGGCCTCACATGTCATCAGCTCTTTGAGCGGCAGTTCATCCAGCCATGGCACCCAGGCCGCATGGCGTTCTGCCGCTTCCAGGCGGGCTTTGTGCCTCTGGTAATTCGCTTCGAGCGACAGCCAGAAGTCCATGGTGCTGCCCAGCACACGTTCGAGCCGCTGGGCGGCGTCCATTGTGAGTGGCACCTTGCCATTGATGAGCTGGCTAATGTGTTTTTCGCTGTAGCCAAGACGCTGGGCCAGCTCCGCTTGTGTCCAGCCCCGCTCCTCAGCAATGTCGAGAATGGATTCGCCAGGGGGCAAGACCCAGTCTGGCGCAAAGGGAGCACTCAGCTCAGTCATGGTAATCCCCTATGTATTCAATGCTTACGATCGTGACCTGCGACCATTCGATGCCACCATCAGGGCGCGTAGGACAAGGATCATGAGCCGGAGCGAAGACCAATCGCCAACCGCCGGCCAGATCAAGTGCAAACTGTCCAAGGCGGTCCCCTTTGAGGGGGTGCGGGTTGCCCGCAACCAGATCAGTGACACGCGCAGCTGCTTCCAGCGCCACCAACCGCACTTTCAGCTTGCGTGCAGAGGCCGCCCCGAGCTTTTTCTCGGCGACGGCCTGCTTTTCGCACAGCTCGCGGATTTTCTTGTCCTTGTATCGAACTTCCAAGGCATCCCCATCTTATCAGTCTTTACCTATTAGGTAAACTTCAAGAGCAAATCAGAGCCCGTCGAGCGTCTCCACCAGATCGGAAGAGCGTCGTGTAGGGAAAGAGTGTAGATCTCGGTGG
>CALBTT010000222.1 GCA_937967645.1 uncultured Zoogloea sp. | reverse complement strand
CGGCGCCTGAACGACTTGATCTTTCGCAAGCGGACGGGCTGAAAATCAAGGACGCTACAGTCTCCAACAAACCTTCCTTTTGTAAACACCCTCTCACACCGGCCTAAAAAAGCCCCGCAAGACACCGTACTCAGTCACGCGGCGCATCACCGGTTTGCGTGGGTAAGCCCGCCAGCTTCCATTCGGGATACCCCTGCTCCAGCCGCCGCGCCTGGAAGCCATGCGCACGCAGTCGGGCCACCGCTTCGAAAGAAAGCACGCAATAGGGGCCACGACAGTACGCGATCACCTCGCGGTCGGGCGACAGGCGATCCAGATGCCGCTCAAGCTCGGCCAGGGTGAGGTTGATCGCACCAGGCAGGTGACCGGCCTCGAACTCCTCGGGCGGACGCACATCCAGCACGGTAACGAGACCCAGGCGCGAGCGTTCCAGCAACTCGGCGGCTTGCACGGGCTCCAGGCTGTCGCGCGCGGTGAGCACCTTGGCCACCATCTCGCGCACCTCGGCCAGGCGGCGCTCCGCAACGGTCCGCAGTACGCCCAGCAGCTGAACCACATCCTCGCCCGCGAGCGAATAGAGAATGTGCTTGCCCTCGCGGCGCGCGCTCACCAGCCCCGCCTGACGCATCTGCTGCAGATGCTGCGAGGTATTGGCCACGCTCAGACCACTGACCCTGGCCAACTGTTCTACGCTGCGCTCGCTCTGGGCAAGGTACTCCAGCAGCTCCAGCCGGCGCCCGTTGGAAAGTGCCTTGCCCAGTCGGGCGAACTGGTCGTTGAGGTCTTGTTTGAAGCCGCTCATGCTCGTTCAATTGATCGCTTGAAAGCCTCAATTCTAGCCGTTCTCCGGCCTCGGGCAATCCTGCGCGCTTCCCGAGGTTTCGCCGCTGCATCCCGTCATTCGCTGCCCCAATCGAGCTTCGAGTCTCAGCGCCGTCCACGCTCCGGCCAGAATCGCGGCCAATCCCACGAAAGACCCCAGCGCCAGAACGGCGATGCCGCTCAGCCCATGACCGACGGTACACCCCATGGCCAGAACGCTGCCCACGCCGACCAGCAGCGCGCCAGCCAGGGTGCGCGCCCATTCGCGCGGTGCGCCGAAACGCTGCACCGCGAATTCACGGCGCACAACGGCACTGAGCAACGCACCGATCAATACCCCCGCGACAGCGACCACACCGAAGGTGATGGTGGATGTCGCGGCCGGATTGCCCAAGTAATGCACCACGTCCCCCAACGGCGCGGCAAAGGTGAAGGATTGGACACCCAGGCCCTCGGGCGGGGCGTCCATCATCTCGGCAGCCTCCACGGCCTTCTGGCCCAGCGGGCCGCCGGTCAGCCAGTATGCGGCCGCGACGGTCGCGCCGATCAGGCCGCCACCCAGCCAGATCGCACCCCGGCGCTCGGTGGAGCGGGACAGGGTGCTTGCCGAAAGGGCGAGGAAGGCGATGCCGACGATAAGGGCGAGTACCACTGCGAGGCCCGCGCCGCCGCCGAACAGGCTGGCCAGATCCTGGCGGGCGATGCCGAACTGGGTCAGGTTGAGCGACAGTCCGCCCACCCAGGGCAGGAACCAGTCGGCATAGAGGGATGTGCGGGTCATGGCGTAGGCGGTCGCCGCCATCACCACCAGCACCGGCAGGGACTGCAGGTTGCCCTGCCCGAGCTTGACCAGGTTGCGCACCGGGCAACCGCGCGCCAGCACCATGCCCACGCCGAACAGGAAGCCACCGATGGCGTAGCGCCCCCAGGCGAACTCCGGGCTGCGGTAGGGGGGCTTGGTGTCGTTCAGGTCGATACCCGCCAGGGCCTGCAGCAAGCCGGTGCCGATCACCGCCACGCCGATGGCGATGAAGTAGGCGGCCAGTCGGCCGTGCTCGCCGCGGAACATCCAGTCGCCCAGCCCGCCCGGCACGCAGACGCGCGAGAACTGCGCGGCGGCGCCGAACACCACGGCCAGGCCGAGGACGGCCAGCAACAGGATTGTCGTCGGTTCCATCATGTCTTCCCTTGTGATGATCAGGCCGGGATCTCGGCCGCGATGTTGGCTGCGATGATCTCACGCATGGCCTCGGGCTGGGGCAGGGCGAGCGCAGTCTCGAGGATGGCCTCGACGAAGGCCGCGCGGTCGCGGATCAGGCCCTTGTTGTAGCGCTTCTCGAAGGCCAGGGTGGAAACCGGCTTGCCGCTGATGCCGCCGCCGCACACGCTGCCCGCCTGCGCGCCGGGCAGGATCTCGAGGTGGTCCGGCAGGCTCAGCAGCGTGCCGAAGAGCGAGTCGTACATCTTTTCCGCCATCTCGCGCTCACGGCCCTTGAGGTCGGGTCGGCCGACCGCGCCGACGAACAGGGTGTGGCCGGTCACAAGGAACCAGGGCTCGTCGCAGCGCGAACGGTCGGTCACCAGCAGGGAGATGCTGTCATCAGTGTGCCCCGGGGTGTGCAGCACCTGCACGCTGACATTGCCCGCCTCCAGCACCTGCCCGTCGCGCAGCGCCATGAAGTCCCAGGGCACCGCGCCGGCGTTGCTCTCGTGCAGGGCGTAGTGCGCGCCGGCGAGCTGCGCCAGCCTGCGGCCGCCGGAGACATGGTCGGCGTGGATGTGGGTGTCGATCACGTAGCGGATCTCCACGTCCTTCTCGCGCGCCATGGCGAGGAAGGCCTCCTCGTCGCCCGCGTGCACGTCCACGACGATGGCCGCGCGCTTGCCGGTGCAGCCGAACAGATAGGCCAGGGAAGACAGGGGGCTGGGATGCTGGATCAGGAACATGCGGATTCTCCGATGGGGATGACTGCGTGTACAACACGCAAACATTCAATCAATCAATTGAACATAATGTCAACAGCCGCTAGGATGTTTCCATCGACTTCCGAACGAGACGCACCCCATGGACATACGTCACGGCATCCGCATCAATCTCACCCAGTTCACCCTGCAGCTCCTGCAGGTGTTCTTCGTCGGCGCGACGATCGGCATGACCCGCACCGTGCTGCCGGTGCTGGCGGAATCCGATTTCGGCCTAGCCAAGGGCTCCTTCCTCGCCCTGGCGTCGTTCGTGGTGGTGTTCGGGCTGGTGAAGGCCCTGCTCAACCTGTTCGCGGGGCGGCTGTCCGACCGCTGGGGACGCCGGCCCGTGCTGATCGCGGGCTGGCTCGCCGCGCTGCCGGTCCCGTTCCTGATCCTGTACGCACCGGGCTGGGGCTGGATCGTCTCCGCCACCGTGCTGCTCGGTGTCAACCAGGGCCTGTGCTGGTCGATGGCGCTCAACAGCAAGCTCGACCTCGCGCGCGCCGAGCAGCGCGGACTGGTGAACGGGCTGAACGAATTCTCGGGCTATGCGGGGGTGGCGCTGGCGGGCCTGTTCACCGCCGCCCTGGCGGATCTGTACGGCGCGCGGGAGGGGCTGTTCTGGTTCGGCACGCTGACCGTGGTGGTCGCACTGGCGCTCGGGCTGTGGGGCGTGCGCGAGACCCGACCCTGGGCCTTGGCTCACCAGAAGGGGACAGCATCCGCGCCCATGCCGCTGCTCCAGCTGTTCTGGCCGGCGACCTGGCACGACGTGCGCCTGCGCGCCCTGCACCAGGCGGGGCTGGTGGAGAAGTTCACCGATGCCATCGTCTGGCTGTTCTTCCCGGTGTTCTTCGTCGCGCAGGGCGCGAGCCTGGTCGAGGCCGGCGGGCTGGTCGCCGTCTATGGCCTGGTGTGGGGCGCGGGACAGCTGGTCACCGGGCCGCTGTCCGACCGCATCGGGCGCAAGAAACTGATCGTGTGGGGGATGTGGCTGTGCGGGGCGGGTGTGATCGCGGTGGGCTTGAGCGCCTCGCCCCTGCTGTGGGCGCTGGAGGCCGCGATCATCGGCGCCGGCATGGCGATGCTCTATCCCACGCTGGGTGCGGCCGTGGCCGATCACGCCGAGCCGTCACGGCGTGCCTCCATCCTCGGCATCTACCGCTTCTGGCGCGACCTTGGCTATGCCATCGGCGGGCTCGCTCTGGGGCTCGCGGCGCAGTGGAGCGGCGGCCTGGGCGCGCCGTTCTGGCTGGTGGGCGCGGCCATGCTGCTGTCCGGCGCCTACGTGGCGCTGCGCCTGGATGCGCCGCGTGCGGGATGATCGTGACAGCGCTTCGCATCAGTCGGGGCGGGTGGCCGACACCACCACAAAGCCCCCTTCGCCATGCCCCGGTCGCAGCGCTTCGATGTCCGTGATCGCCTCCAGCGGACGGA
>CALBTT010000221.1 GCA_937967645.1 uncultured Zoogloea sp. | reverse complement strand
TCAACTTACGGCGGGACTTACACCCGCAGGAGTGCGCCCATGCTGGGCGCACACGAAAAAACGGGTCCTCCCCGGCCAGGGAGGACCCGAACACCGCCCCGTAC
Source organism: uncultured Zoogloea sp. (assembly GCA_937967645.1). Taxonomy (GTDB): domain Bacteria; phylum Pseudomonadota; class Gammaproteobacteria; order Burkholderiales; family Rhodocyclaceae; genus Zoogloea. The sequence continues at coordinate 15,794 of CALBTT010000221.1, read as the reverse complement.
TCCAGGGAGGAGAGAGGGACCGGGGCGGTGGCCTCACAACACGGTTGCGGGCCCTGGAGCGGCTCAGGGCCGGGCGTCGCGGCCGGGCAAGGGCCCGGGACGGATGAAGGCATCCAGCACGTTGGCGGTGATGCGCGACACCGGGTTGTCGAAGCCCCGGCTGGGTAGCGCGCTGGTCCAGGCGATGGAGCCGGTGGAGAACACCGCGCCGTCGTTCAGCGTGTCGAAGAAGACCACGTCGGCCCGGCACTGGTAGTCCTGGGTCGCCCCCTGGCCGGGGAACATGTAGTAGATCTCCTCGGAGACCCGCGGGTAGTTGTCGCTGAGCCCTTGCGAAGTGGCCAGCAGGTAGGCGCCCGGGGGAGTGCCCAAGTGCAGGTCGTAGCGGTCCAGCTCGAGGCCGGCGGCGCCGCCCAGGGCCAGGCCGAAGTCGCCGATCAGGGTCTCCGGCACGCCGTCCATGATCCACCCCAGCTCCGGCTTGTCGGCGTCCGGCATGCGGCTGTAGGAGCCCGAGGCATCGAAGCCCTCGGTGGCGAAGCCGACCCCGAGCAGCTTCTGCGGGGTGCGCCCGATATTGCGCCACAGGCCGCTACGGATCGGCTCGCTCTGGTTGTAGTGCTCGCCGGGCTGGGCCTGCCAGGCGCGGGAGCCGGAGTCGAGCTTGCGCACCTCCATGCACCAGGGCTCGTCATCGCGGAAGCTCACCGCCCAGTAGTAACCGTTGGCGCCGGTGTAGATCAGCCGTCCGCCGCCGCCCAGGTACTGCTCGGTGGCATCCATCATGCGCCAGGAGTAGTACTCCGGATGGCTGCCGGTGATCACCGCCTGGTAGGGCTGCAGGGCGGCCAGGCCGTCCCGGTGCAGGTCGTGGTCGGTGAGCACCTCGTAGTCGTAGCCCTTGTGGCTGAGCCAGGCGATCATCGACAGGTCGGCCGGGAACTGCCAGGTGCTGCCCAGAGCCATGCGGTAGCGCGGCCGCATGTTGAGGATGGGGCGGCGCCAGGAGGTGAAGCACACCCCTGCCCCGTCGCTGTGGCAGTCGTAGGTGGACAGGCCCAGCTCCGGTCGCTCGACGCGGATCATGTCGTCCTCGCCGAGGATCGGCGTGCGGCCGAAGATGGGCTGCACCACCGGTGAGCTGAAGGACAGCTGCTCATTGGCGTAGGCGAGGTAGGAGGCGGTGGCCATCAGCACGGCGATCGGCGCCCTCGGGGTGGCGGCCCGAACGAAGAAGGGGATCTGCTCCTCCACCCCGCCGTGACGCAGCTTGAGGGCATAGCAGCCGCTGGGCAGGTCGGCGGGCACCTGGAAGCTGCAGCTGGGCGTCCATCGGCAATCGATCAGCGCATCGTCGTGGAAATGCACGCCGCCATACTGCTCCGGGGCCAGCCGGTAGCTGTCGTCGCGACCGCTCCAGTTGTAGCCGGTCATGGCCCGCACCGGGCGGTTGACGCCCTCCAGGTGGAGCGCCGCCGGCCCCTGGTCCACCAGGGTGTCCCCGATGCCGGCCGGACCGTAGCCGATGCTCGGGTTCCAGTAGGCGAGCAGCCGGGGCTCCCGCGCCGGCAGGCCGTCGGCATCACGCCGGATGGCGTCGAAGGCGGCGGCGTCGAGGGCTCGGCCGACCAGGCCGCAGCGATCGATCTTGCCGTTGTACAGATCCACCACCCGCGCCGGAGTACCCGAATGGTGACTGCCGGCCAGCACGAAGGGGGTGTCGGGCAGGTGCAGGATAGGCTGGCCCAACCGGCCCTCCCGCCGCTCCGCGTAGGCATAGGGCAGGATAGGCGCATGCAGGGAGTTGGCCGCGTTGATCACCGGCTCCTGGTACAGGCGCGTCTCACCGCTCGCCGGGTCGTGACTGAAGCCCACCAGATACCAGCAGCGGGCAAACAGCGGCACCTCGCCGAGCAGGTGGGCGACGCTGACGCCGTCGCCGAGGGCCAGCTCGAGCCGCCCCTGGGCGTCGATGCCGAAGCGGTAGCCGCTGACCCGCGCCGCATCCCAGCGCCCGAAGAGGGTCTGGGAGCGGCCCCCGGGGGCGCTCGGCCAGATGAAGGCGAAGCCGCTGAAGGCCCCACCGGGCGCCAGCTGCCCGGCCGGGTCGGCGACCCGGGCGAAGCTGCCCACCTGGGTGAACTGGCGCCCCACCTCCAACGCGCCGTCCAGCGGGCTGGCGACGGGGGCGTCCAGGTAGCCCGGGCCGTCCGGGTGCTCGTCACCGTGGATCAGGCGGACCAGCTGGGCCTCCACCCGGGCCGTGCCCTCGGCGCTGACCATGAAGTCGACCCGTTCGCCGGCACGCACCGAGAGGGGATCGCAATAGCCAAAGATGCGGACGTTTTCCATGATTACCTCGCTGCGGCCTGGAAGTCGGCCAGACGCTTGAGAAAGACCGCGTGATACACCGCGTCCATGCTGTCGTAGAGGGTTTCGTCGGCCGGCTCCGGGCGCCGGCCGCGCTGCCCGGTCAGGCGCACGATGCGGTAGGGGCCGAAGGGGCCGGCGGTGGCGATGCCGTACTTGCCGGGCACCGGCCCGCGCCGGAAGTAGTTGAGGACCCGCGCCAGGGCATCGCTGTGGGCGCCCAGCGGCGCCCGGCGGTGCTCCTCGATCAGCGCCGGGGTGATGCTGCGGGCGATCTGCGCGGCCAGGCGCGCGTCGAAACGGGCGTAGCAGAGGAGATCCCGGTTTTCGATGTGCATGTCAGCCTCCGGCCAGTCTGGACGCATGAACGGCGGGCGTCCGCTGATGCCAGGGCATGGCGCTCTCCAGCTCGGCGGCCAGCTGCAGCAGGATGCCCTCCCCGCCCATCGGCGCCGCGAAGTGCATGCCGACAGGCAGGTCGCCGGCCATGCCGAGGGGCAGCGAGATGGCCGGCAGGCCGGTGAAGTTGAACAGCGCGGTGTAGGGGCAGATGTCGAAGATCCGGTCGTACCAGCCACGGGCGTCCAGGCGCGGATCGTTCTGGTTGAGGTAGCCGATCGGCGGTGGGGGCGTACGCATGGTGGGAGTGAGCAGCAGGTCGTACTTGCCGTAGAAGGTGGCGACCTGGCGGCTGACCCTGTTCATCGCCGCCAGGGCCTGTTCCAGCTGCAGGCCGCTGAGGCGCCGCCCGTAGTCGATGCAGGCGCGGGTGCAGGCCTCCACCTCGTTCTCGTCGTACTCCCGGCCCAGCGCCGCGGCGGTGCCGAGGGCCGCCGAGGCCAGGAAGGACGACCAGATCATCACGTTGGCCGAATGGAACTGCTCCGCGTCGTAGGACGGCGCGTCGATCTCGACCGAGTGGCCCAGATCGGTCAGGGTCCGGATGGTCTGCTGCAGCACCGCCTGGCAGGCCGGGTCGGCCTGGTCGCTGCCCGGCAGACGGTCGGTCACGGCGATCGACAGGCGATGCCCCGGCCGGCGGATCTGCAGGGCGTAGGCCTCGGCGGGGCGCTCGATGTTGAACATCTCGCCGGGATGCGGTCCCTCCAGAGCATCCAGCAGGGCAGCCGCGTCGCGCACGCTGCGGGTCACCACGAACTCATTGGCCTGCCCCATCAGCGGCAGCCCGTAATCGGGCCCGAAGGGCAGGCGCCCGCGCGACGGCTTGAGCCCCACCAGCCCGCAGGCGGCCGCCGGGATGCGGATCGAACCGCCCCCATCGTTGGCATGGGCCACCGGCACGATGCCGGCCGCCACCGCCGCGCTGGCTCCGCCACTGGAACCACCCGAACTGTGACCCAGGTGCCACGGGTTGCGGGTGGGGCCGTGCAGCACGCATTCGGTGCTGGCGTTGAAGCCCAGCTCCGGTGTGGTGGTGCGCCCCAGGGTGGCCAGGCCGGCGCGCCGGAAGCGGGCCATCAGTTCGCTGTCGTGGGCCGACACGTAGCGGCCGGCCATCAGGCGCGAACCGCCATCGCAGGCGACTCCTTCCGCATGCAGCACCAGATCCTTGATCAGGAAGGGCACGCCGGCGAACAGGCCGTCCTGCTCGTAATGCAGGGCGTGGGGAAACATCTCGATGATGGCGTTGATGTCGGGATTGAGGCCGGCGGCGGCGCGGCGGGCGCAGTCGTGCAACTCCTGGGCACTCACTTCGCCCCGGTCGAGCAGGGCCGCCAAGGCGGTGGCGTCGAGTCGGCTGTATTCGTCAATCTTCATGGTGTCTGGCTCTCTTTCGATGAATGGGGGAAACGCGGGGCGGGCGGCCCCGCCTGGCCTGCCGGGCGCTACTTGCCGGCCTCGCGTTCGAGGGCTTCGGCGGTGATGGTCTTGTCGTTGATCTTGGGATCGTTCATGACCCACTCGCTGGCGAACACCGTGGCATGGCGGCGCTTGACGTCGATGAAGCGGCCCTGCAGCGCGGAGAAGCCCTTGAAGCCGTCCTTGCCGACGACGGGCGCGCGCTCGTAGCTGATGAACTTCCAGAACTCGCCCTTCTTGTCGTAGATCTCCGAGTGGTAGGCCTGGAACAGCTCGGCATCCACGTACACCACGCGCTTGCCATAGGGGTGCTCGGTGGCGGGCGTCACCTCCAGCTCGTACACCTCGCGGGGTTCCCAGGCATTGCGGCTGTTGATGTAGGGCGGCTGCTCCAGGTCGGACTGCAGCAGTTCTGCGGGGGTGCGCTTCTTCGACTCATCCACCGGCTTGCCGGCGTGAGCCACCGCCAGCACCCAGCGCTTGCCCTTCAGCTTGACGCTGGGATACCAGTTGGGCGGGGTATCCCAGACGTTGAGGTCCTCCTGCAGGATGTCCACACCGCCCCCCAGGGGATCCATCCAGCCACCCCCGGAGACCCGCTTGGTGCGCCGGAACTGGTTGATGTAGACCCACTTGTCATCCACCTTGGAGGCATCCAGATGGCGCAGGGAGAAGGAGCCGATGCCGCGGATGTCCTGGGGATAGGTGAGGAAGACCAGGGTCTTGGCGAGCACCGAGCCGTCACCCAGGGTGCCCGCCTCGGCGCCGACCCGGCCGTTCATGATGACGCGCTTGTAGGCCCAGTTCTGGACCCGCTCGACGCCCTTGTCGAGGTCCACCAGGTACACCGCCACGTAGGGCTCGTCCTGGGCATAGCCTTCGAGCAGGCCGTAGCGGGCGTTCCAGGCCACCTTGTCACCGGCGGCAGGGTCGCTAGCCTCGATGGCCGGGAAAGGCAGCCCGCCCTTCCAGCCCGACACCGTGCGGGTGGCGGCCTCGAACTTCACCTGGGGCGCGTTGCGCTTGGTGGCCTCCTTCCATTTGGCATCCACTTCGATGGGCTTGGCGTTGGCCAGCTTCATGGCGAAACCCTGGTTGCGGATCATCCATTCGACCCGCTCGGTAAGCAGGCTCTTGAGCGGCTTGCCGTCGAGGGTCTCGGTGAGCAGCTTGTCGATGCTGGCCTTGTTGAGCACGGTGCCGGCAGGGATCTCGGCGGCGTGGGCGAAGCTGCCGAGCAGGAGGCCGGCGAGCAGCGCGAGGGGGTGGCGGAGTACGGTTTTCATGGGTGTGTCCTCTGGCGGAAAATCAGAACTGGTAGGTGGCACGCAGGTAGAAGCGGTCGTTGCGGCCCAGCACGCCGGGCATGCCGGCCGCACCGCCGACCGGGATCACGCCGACGCCGGCCACGTCCTTCATGGCGATGTCGGACTCCTTGCTCCAGAACAGGTCGGCCTCGGCGCGCAGGCGCCAGTGGGCGCCCAGCTCCTGATCGAGGGCGAGGGCCATGAAGGTGCCGCGGTTACTGAAATCGCGGCCCAGGGCCAGGGTGGTGCCGAGCTTGTCGCCGTTGAACGGGGCCCGCACCACCAGGGTGCCGAGGGTGGTGTCGTGCTTGACCCGGTTGGGGTAGCCGATCGACTGGACCAGGTCCTCCTCGTCACGCAGCCCCAGCACGCGGGTGTTGAAGAGCTGGGCCGACACCGACAGGGGGCCGCTGGTGGACAGCAGGTCCATGGTCTGGAAGGTCTTCTCGGCGCGCACCATGGTCATCACGGTGTTCTTGCGCTTCACCCCGCACAGGCCACTGAAGCTGGTGAAGTCGGCCACGCCGCCCATGGCGCCCAGGCAGTTGGGCGAGGCCGACGGCACCGAGCCCACGTTGAAGGGCTCGCCGCGGGTGTAGACCACCTCGCCGGAGACCACTGTATCGATCGACTGCACATAGCCGTTGGCCCCGGTGCCGAAGACGTCCACGGTCGGGAAGATCCAGTTGAGCAGGCCGGTCGGCGAGGTGGGGGTGGGCGCCTTGACGTAGGGTGCGTACACCGAGTTGGCGATCACGTTGCGGGTGTAGGGCGCCTTCACGTAGCTGAAGTGGTAGTTCACCCCGGCAGCCAGGCCCTTCCAGCGCAGGGCGTAGGTCACGTCATCCTTGTTGCCCTCGGGGTGGCGGTAGTCGAAGCCGTTGCCGTACACCGACGACGCACCCTTGTAGCCCGCTGTGCGGCCGCGGCCGCCGTACAGGTCGAAGGTGCTGCCGATGTACTTGCCCTCGTCCCAGCCCGGACGGATCACCAGCTGCAGCGAGCCGTCGGCCTCGGGTACCGACAGGGTGGTGTTGAGCAGGATCAGCGGCTTGCGGGTCTCGTCCGGCTCCTCCAGCAGCGGCGCCCAGGTGTTGTCGTAGCCGTGGATCACGTCGAGGGCCTGGAAGATGTCGGTCTCGCCCCACACCACCTGCTGGCGGCCAAACTTGACGTTGAGGTTCTCGGTGGGCTGGAACTGCACCCAGGCCTCACGGATCTGCGCCGAGTTGTAGATGTCGGTCACATTGAAGCCGGGGTTGGCGAAGGCGCCCCGGCTGCGCTCCAGATCCTGCAGGTCGGAGAGGTAGTCGGTGCGGGCCTCGCGCACGGCGCGGCCGGCGATCTTCCACTGCAGGCGCGGGCCCTTGGAGTCGGCCTCGATGTAGGCCTGACCGCGCAGCATGCTGAGGCGGCCGCGGTCGTTGCCGCGGAGCTCCTGCGGGTCGTCCAGGTTCCAGCCGGCATAGCCGCGCAGGTAGCCGCCGACACGGATCTCGCCTTCATCATCGGCCTGGGCGGGGCTGCACAGGACGCAGGACAGGGACAGGCCGGCCACCGCACCGGCCACCTGGCGGGTGAGCAATCGCTTTTTCATCATGGGTTTCCTAGGGTTGGATTGACTGCAGGGGACGGGCGACGGAGGCGGCGCGGGCCGTCCCCATGACGAAGCCCGGTTTGAAGACCACCACCATCGCCGGCATCAGCACGAGGGCGCTGAAGGCCGAGATGCCGAGCCAGATGGCCATCAGCAGGGCCATCTCCGACTGGAAGCGCAGGGACGAGAAGCCCCACATGGCCACCGCCAGGATCAGGGTGCCGGCGGTGACCGTGACGCCCTTGCCAGCACCGGCCAGGGCCAGGGCGATGGCCTCCTCGAGGGACTTGCCGTGGCGCAGCTCCTCGCGGATGTCATCGATGATGTAGAAGGCGTAATCGACGCCCAGGCCGATGCCCAGGGCCGCCACCGGCAAGGTGTTGATGTTCATGCCGATGCCCTTCCAGGCCATGAAGCTGAAGGTCAGGGTGTTGGCCAGGATCACCGGCACCATGAAGAACATGCCGGCGTTGAGGGAGCGGTAGGTCACCGCACAGCACAGCACCAGGACCAGCAGGGCCAGGGCGATGCTCTCGATCTGGCTGGCCAGGATCACCTCGTTCACCGCCGCGGTGACCCCGGCAAAACCGCCCGCCAGCAGCAGCTGCATGCCCGGCAGCGGGTTGGCCGCGGCGAACTCCTTGATGCGCGCCACCGCGGTACGGATGGTGTCGCCCTGGTGGTCACGGAAGAACAGGGTGATGGCGCCGGTCTTGAAGTCCCGGTCGGCCAGGCGCTCCAGATCGGAGGGGTCGGCGCCGCCGCTGCTGAACAGGTAGAGCAGCTCGCCGTTCTCGTTCTGGTTGCGGCCGAATTCCTCGTAGTGGTGGTTGCCGTCGCGCATCACCCGCTTGATCACCGGGATCAGGTCGGCCAGGGACAGGCTGGCGCCGATCTCCGGCTGGGCCTCCATGTAGCGCTGGAAGCGGTTCATCGTCTCCAGGGCCTCGGGGCGCTTGATGTCGTCGGCCTGCTCACCGGCCAGCACCACGAACATCCGGTCGGTGCCGGGGAAGCGCCGGTTGATCTCGGTGGCATCCCGGTTGTAGGCGGAATCCTGGTGCAGGATGGGCGAGCCCGGATTGGCGTCGCCGATGCGGATATCAAAGGCGAACCAACCGGACACCACGAAGACCACCCCGGCCACCGCGACCACGCGGTAGGCGTTGCGCCCGACCAGCCGGCGGGCCAGCCCGGCCATCGCCGTGTCGAGCGCCGGCATCAGGTTGATGGGGTGGGCATGGCGCACCGGCAGGCGCACCCAGGAGAGCAGCACCGGAGTCATCACCACGGCGCTGAGGGCGATGGTCGATACCCATACGGTGCCGATCACCGCCACCTTCTGCATCAGCGGGATGGGCACCAGGATCACGATGATCATGCAGCCCGCATCGGCGATCACCCCCAGCATGCCCGGCTTGAACAGGCCGAACATGGCCTTGCGCGCGGCCTCCCGGGCGGTGGCCGCGCCGGCCTTCAGTTCGTCATCGAAACGGGTGACCAGCTGTACCGAATGGGAGATGGAGCGCGCCGTGATCAGGAAGGCCACCACGATCACCAGCGGGTCGAACTGGATCCCGGCCAGCGCTGCCACGCCCAGCGCCCAGCAACCGCTGGTGAAACCGGCCAGGCCGGGCAGCAGGGTGCCGCGCCAGGTGCGGGAGAAGAGGAACAGCAAGGCGCCCAGCACGGCCAGGGTGGCGGTCAGGATGAGCAGGGTCTCGGGCAGGAAATAGGCCACCCAGCCGGCCAGGATCGGCTCGCCGACCATGCGCACGCGCAGCCCCGGCCCGGCCACCGAGTCGGCGATGGCGCGGATCTGGCGGAAGGCCTCCTCGGGCTTGAGCAGGTGATCGTAGAAGTCGACGGTGACCAGCGCCGCGCCCAGGTCGCGGGACACGTAGCTGCCCAGCACCAGCCCGTTGCGCTGCACGCGGGCCTTCAGGTCAGCCAGGCCGGCGGCATCGGACGGCACCTCGGGGAACATCAGCGGCCGGCTCTCCAGCCCGTCGGAGCTGGAGCGCACATCGACGATCTTGCGCGAGGCCAGGGAGATGATCTGCTCCGGATTGACCCCGTCCACCTTGCGCAACTCGAGCGTCACGGTACGCAGCCGCTCCAGAAAATCGGAGCGGAAGATGTCGCCCTGCTCCGCCTCCAGCACGATGGTCACGGCGTTCGAGCTGCCGTAGGTGGCCTTGAAGCGGTTATGCACCTCCACGTAGGCATGGTGCCGGGGGAGCAGGTCGCCGAAGTCGGTGCCCACGTGGATGCGACTGGCCGCACCGAGCATCAGCAGAGTGAGCAGCCCGATCACGGTGACCACCAGGCCCCGTCGTCCAATACAGAAATCAACGAATCTTGCGAGCATGGGAGCCTCTCAACGGGACGCGGCGGACGCCGGGCCGGACGCGCCGGCAAGGGAGATGAAACGGTCCCCACGGATCGCGCCGAGGGTGGCGCCGGACAGCAGGAGGCCATCGGCACCCGGCACGACGCGGGAGAACCACAGGAAGTTGCGGGCATCGCCGAGGGCCGCATCGAGGGCCTTCCAGGCCCGGCCATCGACGGACTCGAGCAGCACGCCCCGGTCGCCGCAGGCCACGAAGCGGCGGCCATCCCAGATCACGTCATAGAGGTGCTCCTCGCCGCCCTGGCCGACCGCCTGCCAGGAGCGGCCCGCGTCCTCGCTGAGCAGCACGGTGCCGTTGAGGCCGACCGCCACGCCGCGCTGCTCGTCGGCGAAGGCCACGGCGGTGAGATGGGCCTCGGTCGGGGAGTGGGACGGACGCCAGCTGCGCCCCAGGTCGTCGGACTGCATCAGGCGGCCGAACTCACCGGCCACTGTGATGCGCGAGCCGCGCACCGCCAGGCCGTACCAGGCCACATCCTGCTCCGGGGTCAGGCGCGTCCATTGGCGACCATAGGCGCTGCCCAGCAGCACCGTGTTGAACTCGCCGACCGCCACGGCGGCACCGTCCGGCAGCACCTGCACCCGCATCAGCTTGTTGGCGGTGGCCGACACCGGCGCATCGGCCTTCAGCCAGGTCTGCCCGCCGTCGCCGGTGCTGAGCACCGTGCCGTCGTTGCCCACGGCCAGCGCGTGCCGGGCATCCCAGGCATCCACCGACTGCAGGTGGGCGCGGGTGCCGCTGGCCTGGACCTGCCAGCGGCCCTGCCCGTCGCCCAGCACCACCTTGCCGTCATTGCCCACCGCCCAGAGCGGCCCGCCAGCCGGCTGGACCATGGCGTAGAAATGATCGCGGGGCGCGATCACCGGTGGCTCGAGGGCGGTGCCGCCCCCTGCCGGCTTGATGTATAGCGCCGCGTAAAGCAGGCCGCCGATGATGCACAGCGGTGCCAGCGACGTGATGAAGCTGCTCCTTGAACTCATGGTTCCGTCTCTCCTGATGGGGCCGGCCTCTCCTGGGAGGCCGATCGGGTGACGAAACCTTAAGAGCCGCCAGACGACGCTGGCAGTCGTTCAAATTGACGCAGTGGCCCTGCTCATGCTGCACCACCGCAGTGCGGGGCCGGCGCCAGACAACATGCCATCAACATCAACCCCGGTCATGATCGAGGAATACGCATGCACCGAAAGCCACATTGCTGCGGGGGAAATCCCCCCTGCAGGCACACACCGACATCAACCCATTTGAAATATCCCTGACATCCATTTGCCTTTTTGGTGCATGCCCTGCGATGGAGCATTTGATGCGCAGCAACGAGAAATTCACCCCCCGAAAAGACCCCACATCGTTCATTTGAACGACCTCCCGATCTCCGCATTGCGAACCGCGCGGTTCTGCAGTACCTTGAATAAAAAAGGAAAAGCGCCATCGGCCGAAAGCCGCCCAGCGCCCGGAGTGCCAACAGCGGAGGTCAACATGGAAGCGACACAGGACTGGGGCGAGCGCCTCGAGGAGGAAATTGCCCGTGCTTTTTCAGAGAAGGAACTCGAACGGGATTCGCCACAGCCCTGTCCAGCCGAGGCGACAGGCAGTGTCGCCGCCTCACTGGGGCGCCTGCTGCTGGAGCTCTACCCGCTGGCCCTGACAGCCAGCATCGGCGAGTTCGAGACCCAGCTGTTCAGCCTGCTGCGTGAGCACCTGGACTTCGACAGTGCCTGGCTGGGCCGCTCGACCCTGGTGGATGGCACCCCTCTGATGCACAGCAACGCCCTGTACCGGCTGGGCCCGGATTTCCTGTCCGGCTGGGAGGAGATCAAGTTCAAGGATCCGCTGGTGCCACTGGTCAAGTCCGCCCCCGGACAGCCCGTGCACATGCTGATCACCGACGAGCGCATGTGCCCCGAATTCCGCCGCTTCACCGAGAAGCACGACATGGCCCAGCTGCTCTGCGTCATTTCGGTGGACCCGGCCCTCAACCTGTGGACCCACCTTTCGCTGTACCGCAACAGTCTAGTGCCACGCTTCTCGGCCCGCGACGCCGAACTGGGGCAGCTGGTCATGCCCCACATCGCCTCGGTGCTCAACATCAACCGGGTCCAGTACCTCGAACGGGTGCGCCACCGGACCGGCACCCAGCGCGTCTCGGCGGCCATCTGCGACTCTGCCGGGGTCATGCTCTACGCCGATGCCGCCTTCGCCGATCTGGTGCTGCTGGAATGGCCCGAATGGCGCGGCGGCCGCCTCCCCACCCCGCTGCTGCCGGCCCTGCTGGCCAGCGACCGGGGCGCCTTCGTCGGCGCCCATCTGAGCCTGCATGCAGAAAAGCTCGGCGACATGCACCTGGTCCAGGTGCGCCCCCGCGCCGCCATCGATGTGCTGACCCCCAAGGAGTTGTCGGTGGCCCGCCTGTTCGGCGAGGGGCTCACCTACAAGGCCGTAGCCCGCCGGCTCGGCCTGTCACCCGCCACCGTGCGCCACCACCTGCGCCAGGCATATTCCAAGCTGCACATCCAGAACAAGGGCGAGATCGCCTGGCTGCTGACCCATGCGGAGGCAGCGATGGCGGAGTGAGGGGGCCACAGGCCCCCTCAAACGTTGTGGGCCCGATCCTTTCAGCAGGAAAGACCGGGCCCTGGCAAAGGCATCGCGTCAGGGCAGCTTGCCCAGGGCACTCACGGCATCAATCAGGCCGAAACCATCAAACACGCTCCATCCCTTGACCGGCGCTCCGCCCGAGAAAGGCAGGCTGCGGGCTGGCGCGGTGGTCTGCAATACGCTCTTGATCTGCTTGGGCGTCAGCTTGCCCGGCCCTCCCGCCTTCTGCAGCATCAGCGCCGCGACCCCCGCGGCATGCGGGGCTGCGGCGCTCGTTCCGAAGAAATTGGGACGACCATTGCCTTCAAAATCACTGCCCGGATAAAAGAAGGTCGTATCACCGCCATCCGGCGCCGCCAGGTCAGGTTTCTTGCGGGTCTCCGGGAAGGCCAGGCGATTGCCGGCCGCATCCAGGGCGATCGTCACGGGCCCCGGGCTGCTGAAACGTTCAAAGGCCGGGATGAATGGCGTCTGCTGGGTCGCCGGAGAGGTATAGCGATAGGCCGCCACGCTGATGGCTCCCGCAGCGGCGCTGTGACCGAAGGTGGCCGGGCCGGTCACAGCCTGGAAGGGTGTGCCACCCCAGCCTCCCAGGTTGAGCAGGCGCAGCCTGCTGGCCTGATGGCTTCCCACGCTCGTCCGGGCCACCATGATCCGGTAGCTCGTCGCGCTCCCACCCGAGAGATCAATCACTTCATAACCGTTGTCATCGCTGAAGTTGTTACTCGCAATCGCAAACACGCAATTGCCCGCGCTGTTGAACAGATACCAGTTGAGGTCGGAACTGACCTTGCCCTGGTAGAACGGGTCATCCCACTGCATGATCATCGTTGATCCGCCGGGATTGAAGGTCACCGGAAGCACATACGCGCCGCCGCCAAAATCGAGCCAGCCGCCCCCTACATCCGCCTTGGTACTGCCCGAAGACGGCGCAGAGGTGCAGGTCGCGGTGGTGGCAAGGTTGATGTTTCCCAGCCCCGTCGGCGTTGTCGAGAAAGTGGCCTTGGGCACATTGATTGCGCCTCCCCCCTGGCCAACCCCCTGATTGCCCGCGGACGAGAAATAGGCCACCGGCTTGCCCGCCAGGACGGTGCTGCTGGTCACGTCATTGACGGCCTGGGCAATCTGGCCATCGGAGAAGAACGGCTCATCGTAGTAGAAGACATCATCCACGATCACGTCGGCATTACAGGCGGGATCGGTACGCAATCTGCGAATGTTGCCCGCAAAGGCAGCCTCTCCCGCAAAGGCTGTCGCAAAGCACTGATCCGCGTCGGGAGCGACATCCTGGACGATCTGCATCATCGCCCTTCCTTCATCCGTGTTGCTGGAGAAGGCCGGCAGATCAATAACGAACTTGGGTGTCTTGAGGTCACCACTGGCAATATCGGTGGCCGCCCTGATCGTCGTAAAAGCGGTCGGTGACCGGTCATAGGAGTCGGACAACACCCCTACGGTGATCCCCGCGCCGGTATAGCCACTGGTATTCACCTGCACGGAGCGGATGACCTGGGTCCCCTGCGAAGTGGTCGCCCCGACATTGCGCTGCGGCCTCAGGGTGAGCTTCATGATCTGCAACCCGCTGGTCCCGCTGATCGAGGTCAGCGCGGAGACCGGGACATAGGCCGACACCGTCCCGAAGCGGAAGTCCGGATTGACGCCCGTCACCTCCGCCCCAACGCTCTGAAGCTGCAGGAGGAACTGCGGAAGGCCGACACTGCCATCGAGGTAGATGTCGACCAGCACCCGCCCTGTCGCGTCCTGCACCGCGCGCTCCTGGATCTTCGCGCGCAACGGACTGCTGGCCTGGTCGGCGGCCCGGGGTTCGGCTGCACCGCGCCGGGCACGCATGGCATCGACAAATTCCGACAAGGCCGAGTCCATCTTGGGGTGTTGTGCAATGGCAGCTTCAGCGCTGCAGACAGCGGCTACGCACAGTGCGAGGTGTGCTACGGAAAACCTTTTCATGACGCCCTCCAGTTGGCAATGCTGTTCACCGGATCGAGACCGCCCGGCATGACCGGCAGGTTCAAACCTTCCTGCTGCCTCGCCGACGGCCAAGGCCGACCAGGCTCAGCGCGAGGCCGGTCAGAAGGAATGTGCCTGGTTCGGACACAACCGCAGTCACCTCACCCCAGCCCTGCGCACCCGTCAGCAGGATCTCGTAGGCGTCGCCTTCACTGGTGGTCCCCTCCCAGCCTGCCAATGCCGAAGCGCCGCCGGGCCCCGTCGGACCGAACTCCGCCGTGCTCCCGAACATCTGGGCCGGGAAGATGGCCCCGGCTGCGCTGACAGGGGTGTAGCCGATGCCCGCGATCGCAAGGTAATAGACTCCAGTCACCGACGGCGTGAACTGGATGCTCGACTGAGGCGGGGAGGAGTCGGAGTCATCATTGGCGACAAGGCCGAATCCGCCGCTGTCGAACAGGAACAGCCCCATGTCGAAACTGTTGTACGCCAGGCTGGAGCCCGTCATCGAGGCGGAGAACGTCTGCCCGGCGGTGAGACGGATCCCGAACAGGTCGGCCTGGTCCACCCCCGAACCGGTCAGGCTGCCCCGGATGGCATCAAGTTCGGGTGCGGCGGCGGTCAATACTGCCGCACCGGGGAGTTCCCCCGCATCGGCACTTTCGGAAACGATGAGGCCGGCGTGGCCCGCGCTCATCGTGGTCATGGTCAATACAGCGATCAAGACATGCTTCAGCTGCATTGCCGGGCGGCTCTGGCGTCGTGTCATTGGGTTACCCATCGTTCTCGTTTTCGGGGATGCGGGGTACCCCACTCACCTTGACGAGCCTGCGGGCGGGGCATGGGCCTCGCCAAGCATAAGCCATACCTTCATAGGCTACATTTCTATGACAACGTTGATATTTATCGTCATTTAAATCAAATGAATGGCGATTGAAATCACCTAAAAGAAACAAATTCTTACTTTTGTAAAAAATCTCGACAATCGGACGCCTGCGGCACACGCTGCCCCTCCTGCAAGCTCAAAAGGGTGCGGCGCTGGTCGGCATCGACGAAGACTGCGTGGCGTTTGCGATGAGCCTGGCACTGGCCCCACCCGGACGCGCCTTAAGCCCGGTCGATCGCCCTGGCATTCCACCCCCTGAGGGTGGCGGAACACCCCCGTCCCCGGCGGACGGCATGGCCAGGCGAGGGGCCTTCTTGTCCTCAATCAAGAACACTGCACGGGAACCATTCGCCCCCTTAGCACTCACAGGCCGGGAGTGCTAATATTTGCGCGAAGGAGGTAGTAGCAGATGTCCCAAACCCTGTCGTTTCCCGTTCCGTCCGCGGTTGGCAGCCTGGATCAATACATCCAGAGCGTGAATCGCATTCCCCTGCTGACCGAGAAGGAGGAATCCGACCTGGCCCACAGCTTCCGGGAAAATGACGATCTGGAAGCGGCCCGCAAGCTGGTGCTGTCCCACCTGCGCCTGGTGGTGGCCATCGCACGCGGCTACCTGGGCTATGGCCTGCCCCATTCCGACCTGATCCAGGAAGGCAACGTCGGCCTGATGAAGGCGGTCAAGCGCTTCGACCCCGACCGGGGCGTGCGCCTGGTGTCGTTCGCGATCCACTGGATCAAGGCCGAGATCCACGAGTACATCGTCAAGAACTGGCGCCTGGTCAAGATCGCCACCACCAAGGCCCAGCGCAAGCTGTTCTTCAACCTGCGCAGCATGAAGA
>CALBTT010000220.1 GCA_937967645.1 uncultured Zoogloea sp. | reverse complement strand
GACGGCATACGAGATGGTGATTCGTGACTGTAGTTCAGACGTGTGCTCTTCCGACCTCCAGCAGCTCGCCCGGCAGGGGCTGGGCACCGGCTGGCGGAGGCGGCACCCCCACACCGCGCGCCCGGCCATCCCGGTCGCCCACGTGGTAGCCGGTACGCAGGAACTCGATGGCGTCCGGGTTGCCGTCCGCCGCGGCCGCCTCGAACCAGCGTCGGGCCTCGACTTCGTCGCGGGGCACGCCCTTGCCCTCATGCAGGGCGCTGGCGTAGTGCAGCTTGCCGAGGGTCGCGTAGGGCGAGTCCTCGGCCTGGGCGGCACGGCGCATCAACTCGGCGGCACCGGCCAGGTCGGGGGCGACGCCGGCCCCGTCCTGCAGCATCAGGGCCTTCCAGATCATCGCGCCGATGTAGCCGGCAGCGATGCAGCGGTCGAAGACCTTCATCGCCGTCTCGTGGTCGCCGCACTTCTCCAGCAGATAGCCTTTACTGCACACCATCATGCTGGCCGGCTGCTCGGCCATGTACTCCAGGGTCTGGTCACCCACCACGTGGGCCAGGTCGGTAGGCTCGCCGGTCTGCGCCACGGGGCCGCCGCAGAAGCGGTTGTCGGCCTGCGCACCCGCCAGCGCCAGCGCCAGCAGGGCGCCGGCCAGGGGTCGTTTCATCCTCGGGTCCTTTCCAGGCGGCGGACGGTGCCCGCCTCGACCCCACTCTAGGGCCCTCCAGGCCCGCACGCAGCCGCATCCTGCCCGCCGGAGCACGGGCAATTTGCCTGCACCGGCGGCATCGCCGGGGCGGGAAGATTGCCCACGACTTTCCGGGCAGGCTGACCTCGGCGGCCCACGCCTGCACGGGTTCTACTGCACTCAGGCCATCCGGCCCGACCCTAACCCTACAACCAGGAGACTTCCATGCCCCACACCGGCTTCGACGACAGCGCCATCGAGTGGCAACCCTTCGGCGACTTCCCCCATTTCCAGTTCGCCATCCTGCACGTGGATCCGGCACGCCAGCTGGCCGACGTGATGTTCCGCTTCGCCGCCGGCCAGCAGATCGTCCTGCACCGCCACAAGGCCCTCAACCACACCTTCGTGCTGCGCGGTGAGCATCTGATCTACGAGGAAGACGGCAGCTTGCGCGAGACCCGGCCGACCGGCAGCTACACGATCTCGCCGGCCAGCGAGACGCCCCACCGGGAAGGGGGTGGCAGGGAGGACGCGATCGTGTTGTTCAGCATGCGCCCGGAGCCGGGCCAGCTGCTCTATGAGATCCTCGACGATGCCGGCACGCCGATTGCCGAGGTGAGCATGGACACCCTCGTCGCTCTTTTTGCCGCCCACCGCGCCGCCCGCCAGGAGGCCATGGCGGCCTGAGTCCGGCTCAGATCAGACCCAGGCGCAGGGCCAGGCGGGTCAGCTCGATGTCGCTGCGCACGCCGAGCTTGCTCTTGATCTGGTAATGGCAGTTCTGCACCGTCTTGGCCGAGATGGACAGGCGGGAGCCGATCTCCTCCGGCCCCAGCCCGTCCAGCAGCAGGCGCAGGATCTCGAACTCCCGCGGGGCCAGCTCGGCCAGGGGCTCCCGCTGCCGGTCGATCAGGGCCAGGGCCAGCTCGGGCGCGATGTCCGGGCTGATCACCTGGCGCCGCGCCGCCACCTGGTATACCGCCTTCAGCAGCTCGTCGGGCGGGCTGCTCTTGGTCACATAGCCCAAGGCTCCGGCGCGCAGGGCCTGGGTGGCGAACAGGGGCTCCCGGTGCATCGTGAACACCAGGATGCGGGCCGCCGCGTCCCGCTGCAGCAAGCGGCGGATCAGCTCCACGCCGCCCATGTCGGGCAGACCCAGGTCCAGCACCATGACGTCCGGCGTCAGGGCCTTGAACTGCTCCAGCGCCTCGCGGGCCGAGGCGGCCTCACCGACCACCAACAGGTCCGGACGGGTCTCGAGCAGGCGTCGATAGCCTTCCCGCACGATGGCATGGTCGTCCACCAGCAGGACACGGATCCCCTCAGTCATCGACACCTCCCTCCTCGATCGCCAGCGGCGGAAAGTCCGCCTCCACCCGCATGCCCTGCGGCCTCATCCGGATCAGCGCGAAACGTCCGCCCAGCGCCTCGACCCGCTCGCGCATGCCCAGCACACCGAGCCCGCTGCCGGCCGTCGGCCCCTCGGCGCCGTCACCGTCGTCCTCGACCCGCAGGCAACAGCCTCGGGCATCCCGGCCAAGGGCCACACATACCCGGCTCGGCGCTCCGTGGCGCAGGGCATTGGTCAGGCTCTCCTGGACGATCCGGTAGAGGCTCACGGTCAGGCCGTCGGGCAGGCCATCGATGTCGCCGCTCAACACCAGCTCGAAGCCGCAGGCCGGCTGCCGGCGCCGCCAGCCGGCCACCAGCGCCTCGAGGGCGGCCTGCAGCCCGAACTCCTCCAGGCCTACCGGCCGCAGCTGCAGCAGGATGCCCTGCAGGCTCTCCATCATGTGGGCGGTGACTCCGGAAATGGCCCGGGCCGCCGGCAGCAGGGCCGGGTCATGGACTTCGGCCCGCCTATGCACGAAGGCCGCCTCGGCGCCGATGGAGGCCAGGCACTGGCCGAATTCGTCGTGCAGCTCCCGCGCCAAGTGGCGCCGCTCCTCCTCGCGTACCGCCAGCAGGCGCTGGGCCAGCCGGCGCTGCTCGGCCAGGGTGCGCCCCAGCCGCTCGGCCAGGTGGTCGAAGCCGGCGGCGATCCGGCGCAGCTCCACCAGGCGCGGACGCGGCATGCGTGCCGTCAGGTCACCCCCCTCCATGCGCCCCAGCACTCCCAGGATCTCGTCGGCCGGTGCCAGCTCGCGGCGCACCGGACGGTAGATCAGCAGGTTGAGCAGCAGGATGGCGAGGGTCATGCCCAGCACCGTGGACATCTGCCCCCACACCGCCACGCCCTCCGCATCGAGGTCCGGGGTGACCACGAACTCGCCCACCTTGACCCCCGGATACTGGCCGATCACCCCCCGGAAAGCCACCTCGGGCCCGATCAAGCGGGCCAGCAGCCAGCGGATCGGCCCCGGCGCCCGCCCCTCTTCATGGAAGCAACGCTCCACCGTGGGACGTTTGTAGATGTCCTCCACCGCCACGCAGATGCCCAGCAGCGGGCCGATGCCGTCGAGGGACGACAGGGTCAGCCCGTCCAGGCTGCGCCGGAAGGCGTCGCGCATCTGGTCGGCCTCACCGGCGATCAGGCGCTCGACCGTGCCGCCTGTGCGCTCGACATGCACGCGGATGCGCTCACGGGCCTGGTGCAAGACCACCCCGCAGGCGGCCAGGCCGACACACAGGGCAAACAAGGTGACCCGCAGCAGCAGCTGGCGTTTCAGATCAATGGCGGCCGGCGGCTGCGTCATTTTGGCTTCTTCCATCCTTCCCCCCGGGCGCGAGGAACCATACCATAGTGAAATAGTCGGATTTTACGTGCGACTCGGGGCGAGGCGCGGCCACGCAGCCTACCCCAAGCCCGGCGGGCAATTTGCCCGACCCCATGACAACGACAGCTTCCCCCCAACAGACATGCATACCCTCGAGACCCTGCCCTTCGACAATGCCTTCGCGCGGCTGCCGGCGGCCTTCTACACGCGCCTGCCGCCCGAGCCCCTGCCCCGTCCCTATCTGGTGGCAGCCAGCCCCGACGCCGCACAGCTGATCGGCCTGGCGCCGGACGAGCTGGCGCGCGCCGACTTCCCGGCGGTCTTCGCTGGCAACGTGGTGCTGCCCGGCAGCGAGCCGCTGGCCGCGGTCTACTCCGGCCACCAGTTCGGCGTGTGGGCCGGCCAGCTCGGCGACGGGCGGGCCCACCTGCTGGGCGAGGTGCAAGGCCCCGGCAGCGGCTGGGAGATCCAGCTCAAGGGCGCCGGCCAGACCCCCTACTCGCGCTTCGCCGACGGCCGCGCCGTGCTGCGCTCGAGCATCCGCGAGTTTCTCTGCTCGGAGGCCATGGCGGCCCTCGGCATCCCCACCACCCGCGCCCTGTGCGTAGTCGGCTCCGACGCACCGGTGCGCCGCGAGACCATCGAGACCGCCGCCGTGGTCACCCGCCTGGCCCCCA
>CALBTT010000219.1 GCA_937967645.1 uncultured Zoogloea sp. | reverse complement strand
AGATGGTGATTCGTGACTGGAGTTCAGACGTGTGCTCTTCCGATCTCGGCACGCTGGCCGCAGGCGCGGCCGGAGCCGTCACGGCAGGCTCGGACACGGCCTGCACAGGCTGGATGGGCCGCTCAACCACTGTTGCAGCGACAGGCGCAGGCGCGGACACCTGCTGCGCTTGCGGTTGCACCGTCCCCTGCCCGCCCACCTTGCTGGTGAGCAGCACCTTGAGCACCCGGTAGTGCTTGGCGTCCACTGTGGCTGCGACGCGATCCAGCGCAGCCATCGGGTCGCTCTCCTGCATGAAGCCATCAAGCTCCCGCAGGATCGCGGCATAGCCTTGCAGCAGCCGCTCCTTGAGGAAGCGGCCCTTGGCCCCGTATTCGTCACCCAGCGCGCCGAGCGCATCAATCAGTGCTCGCTCGTTCGGGTTCCCCGGACTAAAGCGAAGCTCAATCCTTTCCTGCGCCATCTCGCACCTGCCCTTCTGCTGTGGGTTCTTGTTGTCGCTGCTTCTCAATCTCGTCGTGCCCCAGCAGAATCAGCACGCGAAGAACGCCAGCCCGCTCGCCTTCCGGCACCGAGTTGATTGCGCCGAGCACCTGCTTTTCAGGCGGGTACTCGGTATCGAGAAGCAGCGGATACCGCTTCTGCCGTGCCATAGGGCTTACTCCCCGTGGCCGTTGAGCACATACTTCGCGATCTTGAGCATCCCGCGAGCGTTCGCGAACTCGGGACGGTCGGGGAATCGTGCGTGCGGGAAGTGCTTGGCAAGCTGCTCGCGCATGACGATGGAGCCACCGCCGACGAACAGCACGTAGTCGAGGTCTTTACCGGAACCGATCTTCGAGCGGACGTTGTTCATGATGGCCTCGGCCAGCGCCTCCTTGGCCTCATGCACGATGCCCTTCACGGACTCTTCCTTGCCGTACATCTTGATGATGCCGGTCGCGATGGCCGTCTCGACCAGCCGGGGCGGCACGTTGTCGAAGCCGAAGCGGGTACGCAGGGCCGCCTCCACGCTGTCGTTCAGCTTGAGGACGCCCACATCGCTCGAACCCGAGCGGCCGGTGTCCACATGGGCACCGCCCGGCAGGATCACTGCGCAGTCGGTGGTCTTGCCGCCCACGTCGATGACGCCGACGCTGGCACCCTGCACCTCATGGAAGGCCGCCGAAGGCGAGCCGTCCATCTCGATGATCTGGTCGAAGTAGGCAGCGATGGCCTCGGTGGTGACAGCGTTCTCCACGATGTCCGCGCACGCGCCGGACTCGCAATGGACTTGGCGCTTGAGGTTCGCCACCTTGGCGTCGATCAGTTCGTCGTTCTTGTTGCCGCCGATGTAGTAGTAGGACACCGGCAGGCCCGTGGCGATGCTCACCGGCTTGCCAGCGAAGCCAGCCTTGCGCAGCGCATGGTGAACGAGCACGCGGTTCAGCGGCGACTTGGGGTAGTCGCGGAAGCGCGTGTCGTCGCATTCGCTCAGATGCTCATGAACGGTGAAGGTGACACCCTCATCGGTCGTGTAGATGCCGCCATCCGAAGCGTCACCGCCTTGGCCCTGCCAAGCGATCAGGTGCTTGCCCGAGCGGGCACGCGACGGGATGCTGAAACATTGGCCCTTTTCAGTGACCACCTTGACGGCGTAGTGGCCGTCGTCAACGCCGACAAATTCGGGCTTAACTTTCGTGTTCATGTGCTTTTTACCTTTCATCGTGCAAGTTCTTTGAACAGATTGAGGGACGACTTCACACGCCCGGTCAGCGAAATGTTGATCGAGCGGATGAAGGCGCTGAGGGTCATCTTTTTGATCTTTTCGACCCAGAAGAGGAATGCGATGGTTGCCAAGGTGGCGTACAGGCCCCACCACGACGGATGCAGGATCAGCACAAGCAGCGGAATGCACGCCGCCGCGTTAATCACGAAGAAGCGCGCCGAGTGCGCTCCGTTGCTCCAGTGGTATCGCCCAGTTGCCATTTCAGACCTCCATCATCAGTAGCCAGTCAAAATCTTGACGTTGCAGTTTTTTTATCCACAGAAGTTGTGGACAAGTAGACTTGTCGAAATCGGCATGTCTAACTGCCACAACGCATTCCTTTGTGCTGCTTAAAAAAGCAGCTTTTTCCTACGAATGGCTGAGTTCGCGAGCCACCTGCTCGTCGATGACCCCAGCCTCCAACAGCCGCGCAGCCTCCTTCTTGAAGGAGTGGCCGCGCTCTTCAACAAGCCGCTTGACCTCCTGAGTGACCTTGCCCATCTGGTCAAGGCCGATCAGTTGTTCGCGCACGTCCTCGTCGAAAACCAGATACTCTCGGGCCGCCACCCGGCCGCCCGTGCGGGTGCGGACGAGGCGTTGGGCCATGATGAAGCGCGAGGTTTCCACGATGTCGAAGATCGCCGTGGCGCGCTCACCCTCGGGGAAGCGCGAGATCAGACGCCGCATCACCGCTGCGACGTTGATCGCGTGAACCGTCGCGAACACCGCATGGCCCGTCAGCGAGGCTTCCACGGCCGAGCGGATCGTTTCCTCGTCGCGAAGCTCGCCGATCATGATGAGTTCAGGCTTGCGCCGCATGGCCTCCCGGATGCCGTTGTAGAAGTCCGGGATCATGTTCGGCACCTGCGTCTGCACGATCACAGAATGACGACTCTGGATCATGTTGAAGCGGAACTCGATGGGTTCCTCGTAGGTGACGATGTTGCCCTTGATGGGCGTGTCACCTTCGAGAACGTGCCGGATGATGGCAGCGAACGAGGTGGTCTTGCCCGAGCCGGTGGCACCAGCGACGTACACGATGCCGGTCTTGGGCGTGGCACCCACGAGGATTTCTTCGCTCAAGCCGATCTGCTGCGCAGTCGGCGGCTCTGTCGGGATCGACCGAATGACGATCTGGGCCGACGACGCCCCGGCGCAGAGCACCGGGACAGCGTTGACGCGGTAGCCATAGCGCAGCTTGGCACCGCTGGCGGCCCGCTTCTCCGGGTCGAAGAGTTCGTACCGCGCATTGACCGCCTTGCCTTCAAGGATGTCCGTCAGCGCGGTATCACGGTCAGCAGCCCACTTGAGGATCGTCTTGACCTCACCGTCGTCAACCGGGCGATGCGTCAGCGCCGTCATGCGCCCGTTGATCTGGGCGCAGATGGGCAACTCGGGCTGGATGAAAATGTCGCTGGCGTTATGGGCCAGTGACTCCAACATCAGCGCCTTGAACTGATCCGCGTGATTGAAGCGGAACGGGTCTTTGTAGCCCGTTTTGACCTCCACCTTCGGGAGCAGCGCTCCCGTGTACAGGTCTGGTTTATCCGATCCCATGTGCCCTACCCTCACTCTTTGCTGGTGGCAGCTTGTTCTTGTTGGGCTTGCTGCTGGGGAGCAGCAGGCTTCTCGGTCGGTGCAGGTGCAGCAGGAGCAGCCGCAGGCTTGGGCGACGACAGGACGATGCCCTGCCACGACCCCATCTTGCTGTTGAACTCCGGCAGCGTGGTGATGCGCAGCAGCGTCTCATCCACGGCCATCGTGGCACCGTTCTGGCTGACCGGAATGTCCTCGGAGGCGATGGCAGGCAAGGTGATCTTGCCGGTGATGACGAAGCGGTGGAACCGGCTCATGCCGCCGAAGTCGCGGTTGAGCCGATCCATCGCCTGCGTGAGCATGATGTTGGCCTGCTCGACACCCTGATCCCAGCCGTTCTTGACTGCCACGCGCCACACGGCGCGCTCTTCGTCCGTCGAAGGCATCAGCATCGACATCAGGTTGCCGCGATCAACGGTGGCCTTCGGGAAGTTCAGGTACTCGCGCCAGTTCGGCGACACCGACGAGAAGCGAGCCTGACGCTCGATCTTGTAGAAGGCACCGGACAGCCGGACGGCGTAGTCGCCGTCTTGGTTGTAGAGGTTGCGAGCTTCGGTGATGACCGGGGGCACAACCCGCTGCTGGATCATCAGCGGGTTGAAGTCGTAGATGGACTCAAGGTCGCGGGACACCTTGTTCACAGCAGCTTCGACATTGCGAAGCTGCCACGCCAGCCCGGCCTTGAGGCCGACACTCAGACCCGTGTCGATGATGGCCTGCGCACGGGCCTTCTGGGCCTCGTTGCGGGCCGCCTTGGCGGGATTGGCCGCATCGACCGCAGCCGCATCCGCGTTCGGGGATGCGGGCTGAACGATGGCGGGACGCTCGAACAGGCGTTGAGCCTCGTCGAGCGTCATCGGGGGCAGATCAGCAGCCATTGGCTCACCCCTTCTTGTAGATCAGACGGATGATCTTGGCGTCCTTGTCGAGCACGACATCGGCACCGCTGTCGATCTGGTAGCCCACATCGCGCAGCACCTCGACCACAGGTCGCTTGGTGACGCGGATGTTGACGGTCTTGAGGTCGCCACGCTTGCCGGTTTCGACGTACTTGTAGCCGTAGCGGTAGGCGACGGCTTCCAGCAGCGGTTGCGGCTTGCCGAGGTAGTCGATGTCCACCTCGTCGGCGTCGAGCGCAGCCTGACGGCGCAGAATCTGTTGCTGACCTTCGGCCGTGGTCGCGGCGAGGTCACGCTGGGCCTGCACAGCGGCATCCACCTTTTCCAGAATGATCTGGCGGGCGTAAGCCTCGGAGTCGGGAGTCACCTCGTTGGTCGGCTTGGTCGCGCAACCGGCCAAGGCCAGCGCGAGCATCAGCGGCGCGACGGCGGTGCTGAGTTTCATGGTTTTCATGGGTGCATACCTTTCAAAAAGCACAACGGCAAATTTTTGCTCTCAACGAACGAAACGCTTATTGCGTACCGCTCACCGTCTCCGCAGACCCTACCAAGCTCGCATCCAGACAGCACGCGCACTCAGGACGCGGATTGGGCGGATCATAGCATGGCTACCCCACTTGACGGCTAGATGTTCGCACAATCTTTCCCCAACTCTTGGCAGATCGGAAGAGCACACGTCTGAACTCCAGTCACGAATCACCATCTC
>CALBTT010000218.1 GCA_937967645.1 uncultured Zoogloea sp. | reverse complement strand
TGTCGAGGGACAGGTTCTTCAGGTTGTTCTGGCGTGCGCCGCGGATGCGGATGGCTTCGGCGGCGGCCGGCGGATGGTCATGGTCGGCACTGCAGGCGGGATCGGAACACATGGCGACAGGTGAATGAAAACACAGTACGCATTGTAGTGTCTTCCACCCGTCCCACGCTGCTGCCTGACGCCCATTTGCGGCAGGCAGCAGCTCTCAGGGGTTGATCACCCGGTCGATGGCGGCCTCGTCCACCAGGGACCAAGGCAGCACGCGCCGGGCTTCGGACAGATGCGCAAGCGCCCGGGCGGTGGCCGCCAGCACCAGGTGGCTGTCGCCGTCGGCGATGAGGATCAGGTGCTGCTGCGGCCCCATCAGGGCCACAAAGCCGCGCATCGTGCTCCCACTGGGGAGGCCGATGGCCACCGGGTCACCCACCTCGACCTCCTCCCACTCCGCCGGCAGGCATTGCTCGCCGATGAAGTACTGCTTGTGCTTGAGCACCCACAGGTTCTGCACGCTGGCCACCGGCGTGAGGGCCGGCACGGCGACCGGCCGGCGCATCGGCGGCGGCAGGGGATGCCCGGCGATCAGGGCCGCCAGCAGGCTGCGGACCATGGTGAGGCCTTCGACCACCTTCTCGTCGCTCAACCCGATCCAGCGCAGCCCATCCTCCAGGCCGGCCATCAGCGCCCGCATCTGGGCCTGCAGTTCGGCACGGGCTGCCGCATCCGGGCCAGGCCGGGTGCAGCTCAGCAGGCGGCCGGCCATCTGCACCCGGGCTGCCCAGCGGGGGCTCTCGGTGCCATAGCGGTAGGCCGCCTTGGCCAGCACATGGACCCAGTAGCCTTCCACGAAGTCCCGCGCGGCGGCGCTGTCATCGGGGCTCAGCATCAGGTGGATGGCGCGGCTGGCCTGATGCAGCGCCACCTCCCGGCGCTCCAGGTGGCCGGCCTCGTCGGCCAGGGCCGCCGCGCGCTCAAGGGCCTGGCGGCGACGCGCCTCGATCAGCCCCTCGGCATTGACGAGCGCAGCCTCCACATCCTTCTCACCGATACGGGGCGCCTTGGCCAGTTCCTTTGCCAGGTGCAGCAGGCCACGGCACACCGGCAGCTCCGGGGAACAATCGGGCGCCAGCGTGCGCCCCAGGTTGCCGATCAGGTCCAGCAGGCGCAGGGCTGCATGCCGCGGCTCGGCGAGCAGTGTCTCGCTGCGCAGGGCCAGGCGCAGCAGCGGAATCCGCAGCTGGGCGACCACCGCCTGGAGCGCCGCCGGCAGCACGCCCTCCCGGACGGCGTAATCGCAGACGGCCTCGATGACCTCCACCGCGACCGCCCGGCTGGGTGACAGCAGGGCGCCCAGTTCACTGGTCCCGAGCGACTCCGACGCAGCTTCGCCACTGCGCTGGCGCTCGCCCAGCCAGGCCTCGACCCGGTCGATCAGCACGGCGGCGAGGCCCGCGTCCAGGCTGCTGCGTCCGCCCCGCATCTCCTGGCGGCGGGCCATCACCGCGAGCCGCAGGGATTCAACCGGATGGATGGGCAGGCTGCTGCGCGCGGCGGGCGAGCTCGTCCAGGCGGGCGCCTCGCTCTGGCGCACCACGGCGCGCCGGCGCACCGGCTCGATGCCCGCTGTCGCCAGCCTTTGCTCGAGCGCCCGATAGAAGGCGCACAGGTGCCGGCCGAGGGCCGGTTCGAGCAGGGGGATCAGGTTCAGGGCCTCCACCGGGTTCAGCCCCTCCCGGTCCTTGAAGGCGCGCAGTGCCCGGCAGACCGCTTCGGTACCCAGGGGGAGCGCCTCGGGCGACACACCATCCAGCCCGGAAAGAAGCGGACGCATGCGGATGTTGAGGGCCGACAGTTCCCGCTCGCAGAACGTGTTGAGACGCTGATCGAGGTTCATCAGCTCGACGGTGTAGTCGAGATCCTGGTCGTGCACCAGGCTGATCCTCGAGGCGGTGAGCCCTTTCACCGCCTCGAACCCGGGACGCCCCCTGCCGCAGAGCTCGTCGAAGCACTCGCCGGCCGCATTCACGAAGCTCGTGCGCCACCCCGGGTGATGGACCACCTCCTCGATCGCAGACCCCAGGGCATCGAGAAAGCCTTGCCGGCAATGAGCAATCAGGAGGTTAGCAGGGGTGGTCTGCGCGGAACTGGCGGGCTTGAGGGACGACATGGGGAACAATAAGAAAGGAATGTGGCAGATTGTGATACACATGCCCGTCAAGGCAACGAGGCTTGGGCGTTACGCCGTGATGTACGCCATGACGCCCTCCAAGGCGGCGATGGAAATGCAAAATTCCGTTGAAGAAGCTCGAGATCCAGCCGTAAAGCCCAGTTGGCTATTCGAACCAATCAGACCCGCTCCAAACCCGACGGCTCTCATCCCTCCCGGCTGGGGGAGGTTTCGGTCTTCCCTGGCCGTGACATAGTGACGGCGAGAAGCGAGAATCATCGGGTGCGAGCCCGCGACTCCCATAAAATGTCAAAAATAACTTTTTTGGCAAATTCAACAACCTGTAGCATACATTGTTGATCACGTTCATGAACACAGCCGTCGATACGCGTTCCCTGACCCACACTGAACTCGAAGAGGCCCTGGCATCCGTACGGATCCCCGCCTACCCCGCAACCGTGGCCGAGGTCATGCGTGAGGCCCAGAAGGACGACCCCCAGGTCAAGGTCCTGGCCCGCATCATCTCGTCCGACGTAGGCATGTCTGCCCTGGCGGTCAAACTGGCCAATTCACCCATGTTCGGGAACGGCGGTCCGGTGAAAAGCGTGCAGCAGGCGGTCAGCCGCCTGGGCACGAGCAACATCCTCAACGTGGTCATTGCGGTCGCCCTGCGCAACACCACCGCCGGCCTGCCAGCCGACCTGATGGAAAAGTTCTGGTCCCGGACCTCGACCCTGGCGCTGGCCACCGGGGTGCTGGCGCGCCGCCATATCGGCATCTCGCCCGACGCGGCCTACACCTACGCCCTGTTCCACGACGCGGCGATCCCGGTGCTGATGCTCAATTTCCCGAACTATTCGGAGGTCTGCGGCGAAGCCCTGAACGACCCCGAGAGCCTGATCCCTATCGAGCGCGAACACTTCAACTGCGACCATGCGGTGGTTGGGTGGCTGCTGGCCCGTAGCTGGGGCCTGCCGCCCCTGATCGCTTCGGCCATCCGCTACCACCATGATCCGGAGGTGTACATCCTCCCCGAGAAGGAACTGCCCTCCAGCGCCCTGGCCCTGATCGCCGTCACCGTGATCACCGAACACGCGATCGCCGACCTGACCGGCAATGCTGCTCCGGTGGGCAGCAAGGCCTTTGAAAACGCCAAGATCTTCCTCGGCAGCTCCGACGCGGATATCGATGAGTTCCGCGAGATCATCGCGGCTGCCCTGGTCTGAGTAAGCCCCGGGCCTGGACAGGGCCCGCGCAGCAACAAAAAGCCCGCCTGATCGGCGGGCTTTTTGCTGGTCGGGCTGAACCTGCAGCCGGGCCTACTCCTCGGCTGCGGCTTTCTTGCGGGTGGCGGGCTTCTTGGCCGCGGCAGGCGCCTTGGGCTCCTTCTTCTCGAACTCGAAGCCCACCTTGCCGTCGTCGCCCCTCACCAGGAAGGCCGAGAACTTGCGCTTGGTGCGGCTGGAGACGAAGCCCCGCAGCAGCTCGGTGCGCCCGGTATCGAGGAGCTTGTGCATCTGCTCGCGCTCGATGGGCTGCTGCAGGATGATCTTGCCGGAGCGGAAATCGCAGGACTTGTCCGGCCCCACCGATTTTTCGCAGACATAGGACAGACCGTGCTCGTACACCTGGGCCTGGCACTTGGGGCACTGGCCAAGGGAGTCCTGGCCGGAGAAATCGACGGCTTCGGCCGCTTCGTCCTCCTTGGGCTGGCCGAAGTCGAACTCGGGCTGCTTGT
This sequence comes from uncultured Zoogloea sp., assembly GCA_937967645.1. Lineage (GTDB taxonomy): Bacteria > Pseudomonadota > Gammaproteobacteria > Burkholderiales > Rhodocyclaceae > Zoogloea. The sequence goes on along the minus strand of CALBTT010000218.1, from coordinate 2,421 downwards.
CGTCGTTGAGCCGGATCTCGGCATTGAAGAGCCGGCCCATCTTGTTGCGGAAGCCCAGCAGCGGACCGACCCGGCCGGCGGACAGCAGGGTTTCGATCTCGGAGATCTCGAACTGGCGGCCAGCAACGATCTTCCAGGCGCTCCAGTCGCAGGCCTGGCAGGCGAACTTCTTGTAGTTCTCCTTCACCAAACCGCCGCACTTGGGGCAGGGCGTCTGCAGGGTGGCGAAATCGCCCGGCACGGTGTCCGACTCGTAGCGCTTGGCCCGCTCGACGATGTCGCGGGTCATGGCCTGGATGTGCTCCATGAACTCGGCGCGGGACAAGGCGCCCCGCTCCATCTGGGCCAGCTTGTGCTCCCACTCGCCGGTGAGCTCCGGCGAGGTCAGTTCGTTGGTGCCGAGGCCGCGCAGCAGGGTGATCAGGGAGAAGGCCTTGGCCGTCGGGATCAGCTCCTTGCCGTCGCGCAGCATGTAGGTCTCGCCGATCAGGTTCTCGATGATCTGGGCACGGGTGGCCGGGGTGCCGAGGCCGCGCCCGGCCATGGCGGCGCGCAACTCCTCGTCGTCCACCATCTTGCCGGCGCCTTCCATGGCCGACAGCAGGGTCGCTTCGTTGAAGCGTGCGGGCGGCTTGGTGACCAGCGACTTGAGCAGGATCTCGTCGGTGCTGACCTTCTCGCCCGGGTTCACCGCCACCAGCTGGGGCGTGCCGCCCTCTTCGTCGTCGGCCACCGCCGCCGCCTTGCCATACACCGCCAGCCAGCCCGGATTGACGAGAATCTTGCCCTCGGTCTTGAAGGCCTCGCCCTCGACCCGGGTGATGCGGGTGGTCACGCGGTACTCGGCGGCCGGGTAGAACACGGCCAGGAAGCGCCGGGTGACCAGGTCGTAGATCTTGGCCTCGGCCTCGGACAGGCTCTTGGGGGCCGTGCCGGTGGGGATGATGGCGAAGTGGTCGGAGATCTTGGCGTTGTTGAAGATCCGCTTGTTGGGCTTGGCCCAGCCCTGCTTGACGATCTCGTTGGCAAACGGCGCGTAGCTGTCGGGCAAGCCGCTCAGAATCCCCTTCACCTGACCGACGTAATCTTCCGGCAGAGCCCGGGCGTCGGTACGCGGGTAGGTCAGGACCTTGTGCTTCTCGTACAGCGCCTGGGCCAGCTGCAGCGTGGTCCGGGCCGAGAAACCGAAGCGGCCGTTGGCCTCACGCTGCAGCGAAGTCAGGTCGAACAGCAGCGGCGAAAGCTGGGTGGAGGGCTTGGATTCTTCCTCGACGGTGCCCGGCTTGCCTTCGCACTTGGCCTTGATGGCTTGGGCACGGGCCTTGTCCCACAGACGGAAGGCGGTGGCATGCTCGGCCAGCGGCGCCCCTTCCTCGGGCTTCCTGAAGCCTTCGTCAAACCAGCGGCCGGCATAGGCGCCAGCGGCACAACCGAAGCTGGCCTCGAGCTCCCAGTAGTCGGTGGGCTTGAAGGCGCGGATCTTTTCCTCGCGCTCGACCACGATGGCCAGGGTCGGCGTCTGCACGCGCCCTACCGTGGTGAGGTGGAAGCCGCCGGTCTTGGAATTGAAGGCGGTCATCGCCCGGGTGCCATTGATGCCGATCAGCCAGTCGCTCTCGGCCCGGCACACGGCGGCCTCGCGCAGGCCCTCCACGTCGGCGGCGGCGCGCAGCTGGGCAAAGCCGTCACGGATGGCACCGGCCGTCATGGACTGCAGCCACAGGCGCTGCACCGGCTTGCTGGTGCCCGAGTGCTGCACGATGAAACTGAAGATCAACTCACCCTCGCGACCCGCGTCGCAGGCGTTGATCAGACCGGTGACGTCCTTGCGCTTGATCAGCCGGGTGAGCAGCTTGAGCCGGTCTTCGGTCTTCTCGATGGGATTGAGCGCGAAATGCGGCGGTATCACGGGCAGGTGCGCAAACGACCACTTGCCGCGCTTGACCTCGAACTCGGCGGGCACGGCGAGCTCCAGCAGGTGACCCACGGCGGAAGAGAGCACGTAGTGCTCGGATTCGAAATAATCCTTTTCCTTGGTGAAACCACCCAGGGATCGGGCGATGTCCGCCGCGACAGAAGGTTTTTCCGCGATGATCAGCTGCTTGCTCATGCCTGTAGGGTGCCTCGTGACGCCTTGGTAGGAAGATGTAAACACGCAGCTGCGGGCCCCTCTGCGGGGCGCTCGGCAAACCGGGTTACTGGCGCTCGGGTTGTTGGGAGCTGCGGCGCATCATACGGAAGGCCGCGCCGGGCTTGCAAGCCAACGGCCATTCAATGCACCGGGTATGACTCCTGCCCCTCTTCCTCCTCAGCGGATTCATTGAGCAGTTCGTCGAGGATCAGGCCGTTGATGGGCCGGTCCTGCTGCCACAGCACCATCAGCACGATGACCTTGAGGTTTTCGAGTTCGATCTCGGTCTC
>CALBTT010000217.1 GCA_937967645.1 uncultured Zoogloea sp. | reverse complement strand
CTACGGGGGCACCGTGTTTTTTGCGCTCCTGTTCCTCGCGCTGACCTTCGATTCGATGCAGACCATTCCCAAGCGCGACAACCGGGCCAATCTGACGCCGGCCGTGGTGGCGGGCAAGAAGATCTGGGAGGTGAACAACTGCATCGGTTGCCACACCCTGCTGGGCGAAGGCGCCTACTTTGCGCCGGAGCTGGGCAACGTTTACAAGCGCCGCGGGCCTGAGTTCATCAAGGCCTGGATCCAGTCCCAGCCGACGGGAGCCCCCGGGCGTCGGCAGATGCCCAATTTCCATCTGACCGAGCAACAACTGAACGACCTGGTGGAGTTCCTGAAGTACACCTCAGAGATCAATACCGCCAACTGGCCGCCCAACATCGAAGGCTGACCGCCGATCCGAAAGGGAGTGACAAGCATGCAATATTCCTCGCAGTCGGTCGCGAAACCGTACTTCATCGCGGCCATAGGGCTCTTCGTCGGACAGGTGCTGTTCGGGCTCATCATGGGCCTGCAGTACGTGATCGGCGACTTCCTGTTCCCCGCCATTCCGTTCAATGTGGCGCGGATGGTCCATACCAACCTGTTGATCGTGTGGCTGCTGTTCGGCTTCATGGGCGCGGCCTACTACATGATCCCGGAGGAAACCGAGACGGAGCTGTATTCGCCAAAACTGGCGATAGCGATGTTCTGGGTCTTCCTGGTGGCCGGTGCGGCAACCATCCTGGGCTACCTGCTGGTGCCCTACGCCACCCTGGCCAAGTTCACCGGTAACGACATCCTCGAAACCATGGGCCGGGAGTTCCTGGAGCAGCCGCTGCTGACCAAGATCGGCATCGTGGTGGTGGCCCTGGTGTTCCTGTTCAACCTCACCATGACCATGCTGAAGGGCCGCAAGACCTCCATCAGCCTGGTGCTGATGATGGGCCTGTGGGGCCTGGCGGTGTTCTTCCTGTTCTCCTTCTACAACCCCCACAACCTGGTGCTGGACAAGTACTTCTGGTGGTGGGTGGTGCACCTCTGGGTGGAAGGCGTGTGGGAACTGATCCTCGGCTCCCTGCTGGCCTTCGTGCTGATCAAGGTGACCGGTGTCGACCGTGAAGTGATCGAGAAGTGGCTGTACGTGATCATCACCCTGACCCTCATCACCGGCATCATCGGTACGGGCCACCACTACTTCTGGATCGGTACGCCGGAATACTGGCAGTGGTGGGGTTCGGTGTTCTCCGCGCTGGAGCCTATCCCCTTCTTCGCCATGACCGTGTTTGCCTTCAACATGGTGAACCGCCGCCGTCGCGAGCACCCCAACAAGGCCGCCACCCTGTGGGCCCTGGGGACTGGCGTGATGTCCTTCCTCGGCGCCGGCGTGTGGGGTTTCCTGCATACCCTGGCCCCGGTGAACTACTACACCCACGGTACCCAGATCACCGCCGCCCACGGCCACATGGCCTTCTACGGCGCTTATGCGATGGTCGTGCTGTGCATCATCAGCTACGCCATGCCCATCCTGCGGGGTCGGGCGGCCAACAGCGAGAAGTCCCAGGTGATGGAGATGTGGGCGTTCTGGCTGATGACTGTGGCGATGGTCTTCATCACCCTGTTCCTGACCGCGGCGGGCATCCTGCAAGTGTGGCTGCAACGCTACAGCAGCACGCCGATCCCCTTCATGGCGGCCCAGGACCAGGTGGCGATCTTCTACTGGCTGCGTGAAGGCGCCGGTCTGATGTTCTTCACCGGCCTGGTGGTGTACATCATCAGCTTCTTCGTGAGCGGTGAGTCCAAGGCGCGCGCCGCCTGATTCATTCCTGTATCGCAGCAGCATCGAGCCCGGCCTTGTGCCGGGCTTTTTCTTGGCGTTCGGAGCTGGAAAAATTGTTCGGCATAACTATGCTGAAAAAGAGTGCTCAAGTTGGGGTAGATTTTTGACGTAGATCAAACGAGGAAACAACTTTTTACTGGTGTGAAAAATGGCCTGGAATGACCTTGGTCTGCGGACCCGACTGATCGCCGCGACGGTGTCCACCGTCGTGCTTGGATTCTCCCTGACGCTGGGAATCGTCACTTCAAAGAGTTATGACGCCGCGCGCCAGCAGGGCGAGGCCCTGGCCCAGGCCGAGGCAGGCAACGCCGCCGGCCAGATCCAGGCACGGCTCGGACGGGCGATGACCGTTGCGCGGGGCCTCGCCTACGCCCTCGAGGGCATGGACAAGGCCGGTGAGCATAACCGTGGCGGGGTGAATGCCCTGCTGCGCCACGGCCTTGAGTCCCAGCCCGAGCTGCTGGGTCTGTATACCGGTTGGGAGCCCGACGCCTTCGACGGCGATGACAAGCGCTTTGTCGGAAAGGAAGGGCACGATGACTCTGGTCGTTTCATCCCCTACTGGCATCGCGGGGCCGGTCAGCCCGCCCTGGAGCCGCTGGTCGATTACACCAAGGAGGGGGCCGGTGACTACTACCTGCTGCCCAAGCGCACCGGAAAAGCCCAGATCGTTGACCCCTACTTCTATGCCCTGGGCGGCAAGCAGGTGCTGATCACCTCCCTGGTCCAGCCGGTGATGCGGGCCGGGCGTTTCGTCGGCATTGCCGGCGTGGACATCGCCCTCGATGCCCTGCAGAAGGAACTGGGGGCGATCCGGCCCCTGGGCGTCGGCCATGTTGCGCTTTACGCGGGTTCCGGCCTGGTGGTCTCCCATCCGGAGTCGGCCCTGCTCGGCAAGCCGGCCAGCCTGCCGGCGGACGTGGCCAGCGCGCTCAAGGAAGGGCGTCCGCTGCGCTGGGCCGACAAGGAGGGCATGGTCAACTTCCTGGTGCCGATCCGCATCGACGGCCTGGATGCCCACTGGGGGACCGTGGTCAGCGTGCCGGATGCCGCCATCGTGGCCTCGGCCGAGGCGGTGCGCACCACCGCCATCCTCTTCGGGGTGGTCAGCGTGTTGCTGATTTCGGGGGTGCTCTACGCCCTGCTTACCGCTCTCACCCGGCCGCTGGCGCGCTTGTCGGCGGCCATGGCCGAGCTGGCCAGCGGCGATGCCGACCTGACCCGCCGGGTGCCCATCGAGCGTAATGACGAGCTGGGCCGCACGGCGGCCTCCCTCAACGCCTTCCTGGACCGCCTGCAAGGCATGTTCCGCGAGGTCCGGGACGAGAGCGTGGCGCTGGCCGGTGGTCTGCGCTCGGTGGCAGCGTCCACCACCCAGGTGGCGGAAAGCTCGCGCACGGTGGCCGACACCACCAGCGAGAATGCCGCCACCATCGAGGAGATCACCGTCTCCAGCGGCCATATCGCCGACCATGCGCGGGAGGCCGACGACGTCATGCTGGAGACCCGCGAGCAGTCGCGCCGCAGTGGCGAGGCCGTGCGCGCCATGGAAGGCCAGATGCGCAGCATCGGCTCCACCATCGAACGCCTGGCCGAGGCCCTGGGCGGTGTGGCGACGCGTTCCCAGCAGGTGGCGGGCGTGGTTCAGGTGATCCGCGAGGTGGCCGACCAGACCAATCTGCTGGCCCTCAATGCGGCCATCGAAGCTGCCCGTGCCGGCGAGCAGGGGCGCGGCTTCGCCGTGGTGGCCGACGAGGTGCGCAAGCTCGCCGAGCGTACCGGCTCCGCCACCCTCGAGATCAGCTCCACCATCGAGTTCATGCGCAGCGAGATGGAGCAGGCGGTCAATGGCATGAACGGCACCCGCCAGGAAGTGGAGAACGGCATTGCCAGCGCCAGCGTGGTGGCCCGCGAGATCACCACCATCGAGGACAGCATGGACGCCGCGGCCGGCCGGGTCCGGGAGATCGCCGAAGCGACCCGTGAGCAGTCGGCGGCCACCACCGCCCTGGCCCGCTCGGTGGAGCTCACCTCCAACATGGTTCAGAGCACCGACAGCGCGATCCAGGCCAGTTCCAGCACCGTGGCCAGGCTCGAGCAGACCTCCGGCCGCCTGGGCGATCTGGTGTCCCGCTTCCGCCTCTGAGCGGCACCAGGCTGGTGCCTCCGGACGGTTCTGCGCCCCCGAATGGGGGCGCAGGCACATGGGGCGTCCGGATTATCTGTATGGAATGTCCTGGCTGCTCCCTCCCAAAGCCTCTCCGGAGGGGCATGACGGCCTGAAGACGGGCGCCACACAAGGATCGGCACAAGATTTGCTGCATGTGCACATCCGCCTGACACGGCGATGTGCGATTGAGGACCCTCATGCCGGCAAGCTGTGCCCGACGTCTTTCCCGATTCCTGCCTTTCCTGCTGGTGATGCTTCCCCTGGGCGCGCAGGCCCAGGGTGGGGCCGCGCCCGATGCGGGCCATACGGCCTGGATGCTGGTGGCCACGGCCCTGGTGATGCTGATGACCCTGCCGGGCCTGGCCTTGTTCTATGGCGGAATGGTGCGCCAGAAGAACGTGCTGGCCACCATGACCCAGACCTTCTCCATCGCCGCGGTGGTGACCTTCACCTGGTGCGCGCTGGGTTACAGCCTCGCCCTGCGGCCGGGTTCAGGTTTCGTCGGTGGACTGGACCGCCTGTTCCTGTCCGGGCTGGGCGTGGATTCCCTGAGCGGCGATTCGGCCCGCGCGATTCCCGAGTCGGTGTTCGCCATGTTCCAGCTCAGCTTTGCGATCATCACCACGGCTCTGGTGCCGGGAGCCTTTGCCGAGCGGATGCGCTTCCCCGCGGTGCTGTTGTTCGCGGCCCTGTGGTCGGTGCTGGTGTATGCCCCGGTGGCCCACTGGGTGTGGGCGCCCGAGGGCTGGTTGGCCCGCCTGGGGGCGCTGGACTTCGCGGGGGGCACGGTGGTGCATATCAACGCGGGGGTGGCCGGCCTGGTCTGCGCCCTCTACATCGGGCCGCGCAGCGGCTTCGGCCGCCAGCCCATGACGCCCTATAACCTGGCCCTGACCCTGGCCGGTGCGGCCCTGTTGTGGGTCGGCTGGTTCGGCTTCAATGCCGGCTCGGCCCTGGCCGCCGACGGACGCGCCGGCATGGCGATGCTGGTCACCCAACTGGCGGCGGCCACCGCCGCGGTGGCCTGGATGGGCGCCGAATGGCTGTCGCGTGGCCGCCCCAGCGCCCTGGGTCTGGTGTCCGGCGCGGTGGGTGGGCTGGTCGCCATCACCCCGGCCTCCGGCTTCGTGACCCCGGCTGCGGCTTTGGGGATCGGGCTGGTGGCGGGGGTGGGGTGCTACCTGGGCGCCACCACCCTGAAGCGCCTGCTGGGGTGTGACGATGCGCTGGATGCCTTCGGCATCCACGGGGTCGGCGGCATCCTCGGTGCCGTGCTGACCGGCTGGCTGGCGAACCCCGCGGTCGGACACGCTCAGGGTGACATCCTGGCCCAACTGGCCGGTGTCGGCGCCACCGTGGTGTACAGCGGCATGATGACCCTGGCCATCCTGGTCCTGGTGAACCGGGTGGTCGGCCTGCGCGTCAGCGAGCACACCGAAACGGACGGGCTGGATCTCGTCGAACACGGCGAAGCGGTCGCCTGACCGGTCGCCCCCTGCATTCCGAACCTGAAGGAGCTTCCATGGAATCCGATTCCGTCATCTACGGCCTGCTGGGACGCATCCACCTGCTGCTGCGGCGGGTGGGCAACCGCATCACCGACGTCGAGTACATGCGGGTGAACAAGGACTACGCCCGGGAGGTGCTGCAGCTGGCGCTGGCCACGGGCCACCCCGAGCTGGCCGAGCTGTGCGCCCGCCTGCGCGAGGCGATGGAGCTGGATGAAGCGCCGCCGGAGCGGGAGGTGGCGGGGCCGGGGCTGCTCGACAGGCTGCGGGCCGCCCGCCCCAAGGCCACTCATCCCACGGAACGTTACGTGGGCTCCCTGCGCTGAGGCGCCTCGTGCGGAGAGCGGGTCAGCCGCGGCGCCGGTTGGCGCCGAAGGGCCGCCGCCCGCGGCCGCGCTGGGCGTCCTCGTCGACCTTGGGCTTGGGCATCAGCAGGTTCTTGCCGCCCTGCTTGGCCGCCACGGCATGGGCGGCCATGGCTTCCTCGAACTGCTCGGTGCTCATCGGCACCGAGGGGCTCTTCTCGGCCGGCATGTAGTCCGACAGGCGTTCCCGGACCAGGAAGACCCGCTCGCTGGTGTCGGCCTTCTTGGGGAGCTTCTCACACAGGCCCTGGCCGGCCTCGGTCAGCACATAGCCGCCCTCGGCGGCGGCGACCAGGCCGTGGGTGGCGCAGCGCCGGAAGGACTCCGCCCACAGGTTGCCGGACTCCACGGGGCAGCCCAGCACGTCGGCGGCTGCCACGATCTCGACCAGCTCGGCGGGCCGTCTTTTGGCGGCGATCAGGGTGGCCAGCAACAACTGGGCGTCGATATCGTTGATCGGGTACATGGTGGGGCCTTCTTGCCGGTTGATTCTGGAGGCGTGCAATGATGCCTCAATCGGGCCGTCCCATCCGCCTCTTTCGTGCAGGCAGGCTCAGTCAGCCCTGTCAGCCGGGGGCCAGGGCAGGACGTGCTCAAGCTCCGCGGGGGTCAGCGGCTCGATCCATTCCACCTGCTTCTCGAGGACTTCCACGGTCGCCTCGGAGGCATCGCCACGCCGTTTTTCAAGGCGTTCCACGAGGGCCTCGTAGGGCGCCGTGCAGGCCAGGATGGCGAAGCTGGCGCCATGGTTGGCGGCCAGGGTGTGGAAGTCGTCGCGCTCGGCCCGCTTCAGGAAGGCCGCGTCGATGATCAGGGACCAGCCTGCATCGAGGATCATGGCGGTCTGGCGGGCCAGCCAGGAGAAGGTGCGGCGGGTGGCCTCCGCGGTGTAGATGCCGGCCCCCGGCGCCGCATCGCTGCGCTCCAGCGGTGCCAGGCCGTGGAGGCGCTTGCGCTCCACGTCGGAGCGCAGGCACAGGGTGGCCGCGTGGGGATCGGCCATCAGCAGCTGGCGGCTGTGGGTGGTCTTGCCCGAGCCGGACAGGCCGCAGGTGATCACCAGGCGCGGCGGCGGCGGACAGGTCAGGCGCTCGGCCAGGGCCAGGTAGCGCTCCAGCCCGGCCGGGTCGTTGGACAGGGCTGCCACCTTGGCCCGCACCACGGCCTTGTACACCGCGTAGAAGCGCAGCACCGGCACCGCCTCGTAATCCCCCGATTCACTCAGCCATTCGTTGAGCAGCCAGCCGGCCAGGTCAGGGCGGCCGCGGTCGAGCAGGTCCATCCAGGTGAAGGCCAGCTCGGACACGACGTCGATCCAGCGCAGGCTGTCGTTGAACTCGATGCAGTCGAAGGGCGTGACCTGCCCGCCCAGCAGCACCAGGTTGCCCAGGTGCAGGTCGCCATGGCCTTCGCGGATGCGGCCCAGCGCCTTGCGTGCGGCGAAGGTGTCGCGCAGGCGGGCGAACTCGTTGCGCGTCCACCCGGCCAGGCAGTCCAGCCGGTTGCCGGCGGCGGGGGCGAGGGCCAGCAGGGCGGTGAAGTTGTCCATCGCCGGTCCCATGACCTCCCCGGGCTCGCCGAAGGGGCTGGTAGGGCCGGCCACCGGTGCCCGGCGCTGGAAGGCGTGAACCACCCGGGCCAGCCCGCTCAGGTGGGCGGGGCTCAGCGCTCCGCGGGCGCACACGTGGTCCAGGCGCTGGCCCTCGTCGAAGCGGCGCATCTTCACGGCCCACTCGCCGCTGTCGTCCACCGGCTCCAGGCCCAGGTAGAGGTCGGGGGCGAAGACCCGGTTGAGGCGCAGCTCCTCGGTGCAGTTGAAATGGCGCCGGGCGTGCGTGCTGTAGTCGAGGAAGGGCAGGCTCAGCGGCTTCTTGACCTTCCAGGCGAAGCCGTCGGCCAGCAGCAGCCAGGAAATGTGGGTCTCGACCACCTCCGCGCCCTGGCGGGCCCGGAAGTGTTCCAGCCAGTCGGGCAGGGCGGCGTTCATGCCACCCACCAGTAGCGGACGATGTGGAAGAAGATAGGAGCCGAGAAGCTGATCGAGTCCACCCGGTCGAGCATGCCGCCGTGGCCTTCGATCATCGAGCCCCAGTCCTTGACGCCCCGGTCGCGCTTGATGGCCGACAGGACGAAGCCGCCGAAGAAGCCCATCACGTTGATGACCAGGGCGATCAGGCCCGCCTCCAGCGCCGTGAACGGGGTGATCCACCACAGGGCGGCGCCCACCGCGGTGGAGGTGAGCACACCGCCCACCAGGCCCTCGATGGTCTTCGACGGGGAGATCGCCGGCGACACCTTGCGCTTGCCGATGAGCTTGCCCCACACGTACTGGAACACATCACTGGACTGCACGGTGAGCACCAGGAAGACGATCAGCAGCATGTTGCGGCCGGCGTAGCCGTCGATGTCGAGGGTGAGCAGGGCCGGCACGTGGGACAGGCAGTACACGCAGATCATCAGCCCCCACTGCACCTTGGCGGCGCGCTCCAGGAAGCGCGTGGTGTCGGCCCCCAGGGAGGCCGAGATGGGCAGCAGCAGGAAGGCATAGACCGGGATCAGGATGGAGAACAGCCCGTACCAGTCGATGCCGATCAGCACGTACTGGGCCGGCAGGAAGACGAAGAAGCTCCACAGCAGGGCCCGATGGTCGCCGATGCGGGTGTGGGTGAGGGAGATGAACTCCCGCAGGCACTGGAAGGAAATGAAGGCGAAGAGGGCGATCACCCCGCCCTTGCCGAGCCAGATGGCCGCGCCGATCAGGGCGATCATGGCCCACCAGGCCTTGATGCGGGCGTTGAGGTTGTCGATCACGCCATGGGGGGCGCCCGGCGAGACGCGCCACTTGAGGCCGGCGCCGATCAGGCTGAAGAGGGTCAGCAGCCCGAAGATGCCGGCAAATACGGTGATGAGGTCGGAAGAGGCGTTCATGGCGTCAGTCTGCGGGCGGAGCGAGGTCGAGCAGGGCGGCCCGGGCGCGGGTCAGGAAGGCATCGCGGCTCTCGCCCTCGACCGGGGTGAGGGGCGGGCCGAAGCTCAGGGTGCACAGCAGGGGGACCGGAATCAGGCTGCCCTTGGGCATCACCCGGCCCAGGTTCTCGATCCACACCGGTACCAGCTCGGCCTCCGGGTGGGCACGGGCCAGAGATCGGAAGAGCACACGTCTGAACTCCAGTCACGAATCACCATCT
>CALBTT010000216.1 GCA_937967645.1 uncultured Zoogloea sp. | reverse complement strand
ACCTACTTCACCGCCGGCGTCAAGGAAGTCCGCGCCTGGACCATCCACAAAGGCGACACCGCCCCGCAAGCGGCCGGCGTGATCCACACCGACTTCGAACGCGGCTTCATCCGCGCCCAGACCATCGCCTTTGAAGACTTCATCAAGTACAAGGGCGAAGCCGGCGCCAAGGAAGCCGGCAAGATGCGCTCCGAAGGCAAGGAATACGTGGTGAAGGACGGTGACGTGCTGAACTTCCTGTTCAACGTCTGACGGGCGGACGGTCTTTCCTGAAACACCAGGAAAGACTCAGGAATTAGAAGAATCCCAGTAAAGCCGCGTATTTACGCGGCTTTACTGTTTCTGGGAGTTGTCGAAAATCCCGCGCGTCTGTATTGAGCCAGCCCGCTTGCTCCAACTTCTGATCGATGTGCTGGCGTGCTTTCGTTTCCGGAGTCATACGTACTCTCCCTGCCAAAGGTGCGGGTCTATCGCCCACTTTCTATCGCCAGTAGTCGATAGAAGTCCTTGATTCAGGCGACTGCTGCCGGCGTATCACCCAGCGTCTATCACCCATCTATCGCCGATAGAACGCAGGTTGTCCGATAGGCTGCTCATGTCACCGCCCAGTACCGCCGCCAGCGGTTGTCACCCTCAAAGCGGACTTCCCCGCGCTCGATCAGCTCTTCCAGCGCGCGCTTGACTTGCTTGGGATGGATTTCACCGCCGACGCGCTGGTGGATGTCGCTGATGGCTGACCTGGGGTAGCGCTGCAGGTCTTCCAAAACCAGTGCGGCCAGGCGGTGTGGCTCAATGCGTTTGAGGGTGGTCTCGCCGTTGAACTTGAGGCTGCGCAGCAGGCTGGGGGCAACGAAGTAGCGCGTCGCCTGGGTGCGGCCAGCGCTTCGCACCAAATGCCAGTCCAGCAGGCGCTTGAGCCAGGGTTGCAATGCTTCAACCGATGGCAGTTCAAGCGACGTTGCCAGCTCGCGCGCCGTCAGGGCATCGTGCTGCGCCAACAGGCCCAATGCGATCCGCTCGCGCTGCGTGAGCTGGTAGGTCTGGTCTGCCTTCGCAATGAAGTCGATGACCTCGGGCTTGAGGATGCGGCGGCGCACCGTCACCTGCACACGGTCGTGGGTCTCGATCAATTCGGGAGCCGGGCGACCTTGTGAGAGCAGAACCTCGAAGATCTTGTCGAAGCCACTGCCTTCCCGCTCCATCAGTTTCAAGTCATGGAACAGACGTGCCAGGTGTTCGTTACGGCGTACCGTAGTGTGGAGGATGTTCTGCGGCGAGACGCCCAGCGGTAGCGGTCCAGGGTTGACCACTTCCAGCCGGTCCGGATGCAGGTTCAAGAAGATGTCACCGCGCTGGGTGTAGGGACGATGTACCAAGGCGTTGACCAACAATTCGCGCACCACGATTTCGTCGAAAGCGGGAACGTTCTGGCGGAACAGGCCATCGGGCAGCTCGTAGCGCTCGCGGAAGTCAGGCACCTCCTGCCAGACCGCTTCGATCAACTCCATCGGGCTTTGCGTGTGGTCATCCCAAACCAGCTTGTTGACCTTCTGCCCGTGCTCGTCGTATTTGATGAACTGGATGACCGGAGCAGTGGTCAGTTGAGCGCGATGATGCTGACGCCCGAGACTGAGCACGCCCAGGTTGGTGAGGTTCGGTCCTTGTGCGAGCTGATAGTGATCGAGCAGCTCATCGTCAGACTTCTCCTTGACGGAAGGCTTGACGCGATCCGATGCGCGCAAGGCTGCAAGCAGCTTGTCGCGTTTGGCGACATCAATTTCGGTACGTAGAACATGCAAGGTGGTTTGCGTTTCCCACGGCAGTGCGGAACGCTCACTGGCGAGGCGCATCACGTCATCGCCCGTCACGGGCTTGCTTTGATCGGCTACGCGCAAGAAGTAGCGGCCGTCCGTAGTAGATGCAACGGCCATGGCTCGCGGAATGCGCAATTCGATGTACTGGCCGCCATTAGGCGCGAGGGTGACATCCGGCAACACCGTCACATTGACGGTGCGCTCCGCCAGCTTGCGACGCAGTGTGTCAGGCAAGTCTGGAGGGATGCGCTGATCGGCGGGAGGCTCGCTCTGGCCATCCTCAATCCCCAGCAGTAGGCGGCCACCCGTTGCATTGGCAAAGGCAATGCAATCCTTGGCGATTTCGTTCCAGTCCGCCGTCTTCCCGATCACGGCCCGCAAGGACTTCTGGTCAAGCAGTTGTCCTTCCAAGCTCACGCGTCACCTTCTCCTGCTGGATTCATTTTCTGTTCGCTCCCACCGCTCGACTCTTCATCGGCACCACCCGCTTGCACCCACTCATCCACTTCGGACAGCTGAAACCTCCACAGCGGTCCGATACGATGCACCGGAAGCCCTCTGCGTTCCCGCAAGCGATAAACGGTACCCTTGGCAACACCTAGATGCAGGGCGACATCTTCGGCAGCACCTCATGGTTTGATATGCCGATGGTGCTGTGCCTGCGTTTATGAAAGTCGTTGAGGGTCGTCTCAAGTCTACCAGCCGGGCGCTTCTCGAACATCCTTATCGCCGCCAAACATCCGCCGCGCGCCGCTCACAGCGTCTCCAGACGCCCCCGGACAGACTCCGCCTGGGCCTGCAGCGCCTCCCGCTCGGGCGGCGGCATCTTGTTCAGTTGCCGGTACACCATGCCCAGGCGGTGGTTGCCACCCAGCTGCTGCTCATGGCGGGCGAAGAAGTCCCAGTACAGGGCGTTGAAGGGGCAGGCGCCCTCCCCCAGCCGCTGCTTGTGGTCGTAGCGACAGCCCTGGCAGTAGTCACTCATGCGGCGGATATAGGCGGCGCTGCTGACATAGGGCTTGGTGGCGATGATCCCGCCGTCGGCCCACTGGCTCATGCCCAGGGTGTTGGGCAGCTCCACCCATTCGAAGGCGTCGATGTAGACGCCGAGGTACCAGCGGTGCAGGGCCTGCGGGTCCAGCCCGGCGAGCAACGCGAAGTTGCCGATCACCATCAGACGCTGGATGTGGTGGGCATGGGCGCTACGCAGTGACTGGCCGATCGCGTGCTGCAGACAGCGCATCTGCGTCTTGCCGTCCCAGAACCAGCCTGGCAGGGGCAGGTGGTGGCCCAGCGCATTGCGCTCATCGTAGCCGGGCATGTGCGCCCAGTAGATGCCTCGCACGTACTCGCGCCAGCCCACGATCTGGCGCACGAAGCCTTCCACCGCCGCCAGGGGTGCCTGCCCCTGCCGGTAGGCGGCTTCGGCCCGCCGCACCACTTCGAGGGGGTGGAGCATCTTCACGTTGAGGGCAAACGACAGCAGCGAGTGGAACAGCCGCGGGCTGGTGCTGCTCATGGCGTCTTCAAAGTCGCCGAAGTGCGGCAAAACCGCCTGGATGAAGTGCTCCAGGCAGGCCAGCGCCTCGGCGCGGTTCACCGGCCAGCGCATCGCCCCGGCCTGGGCCTCGCCGAAGCTGCCCACCCCGCAGCGGCCAAGCATCGCCCACAGTTCGCGGTGGTCATGCACGGGGCGCGCATCCACCGGCTCCGCCGGCGTGCCCGGCCAGGGCTTGCGGTTATCGTGATCGAAGTTCCACTGCCCGCCTTCGGGCTTGCCTTGGGCATCCATCAGCAGGCCGAAGCGGCGGCGCATGCTGCGGTAGAAATGCTCCATCAGCCATTGCTTGCGGCCCATGAACAGCTCGGCCATCTCGTGCCGGGCGGTCAGGAAGTGCTCGCTGTCCACCTCCTCCGCGGCGAACGGCTGCCCGGCCGCCCAGCTGCGCAACTGCTGATCCAGCCGCCACTCATCCGGCGACTGCCACTCCACGCGCCGGGCAGCATAGTGCTGCGCGAGCGCGGCGAGGTTCTCCGTGATGGACTGGCGGTTGCTCGGATCATCCAGCGCCACATAGCGCACCCGGTGCCCCGCGTCGCGCAGCTGGCGGGCAAAGTCGCGCATGGCGGCAAAGATGGCGATGATCTTCTGGGCATGGTGGAGGACGTAGTCGGTCTCCTGGCGCACCTCCATGAGTACATGGACCACCTGCGGATCCACCGTCCGGAACCAGGTGTGCCCGGGATTCAGCTGATCGCCCAGGATCAGGCGCAAGGTGTGGGCGCCCGTCACGCCGCGCTCCACAGGCGCTGGTAGGCGCCGTCCGGGTCGTGCTCGGCCGCCTGCCGGACCACGTTGAAGCGGCGCCCGCCCCGGGGATCCGTCCCCCGCCCCGCGATGTACAGCCAGTTGCCCTGGTTGCTGTAGACGTCGTAATCCACCAGGCAGGCCTCGAACCAGGCCGCGCCGGCACGCCAGTCACCGCGCAGTTCATGCAGCAGGTAGCTGGCCACCACCTGGCGCAGCCGGTTACTCAGGTAGCCCGTGTCGCGCAGCTCCCGCATCGCGGCGTCGACCAGCGGCTCGCCGGTGGCCGCCTGACGCCAGCGCTCGAAGCCCTCCGCATCCTGCGGGGGATTGGGGTGACTCGCCAGCCCTCGCGCCCGGTAGAGCCGGCGGCCGTGCTGCAGGTGCAGGAAACGGAAATAGTCGCGCCACAGCAGCTCGAACCACAGCCAGTAGCTGCCCTCCGTCGCCCCGTGCTCCGCTTCGTAACGCCGCAGCTCAGCCAGGATTCGCCTCGCCGACAGCGCCCCGGTGCTCAGCCAGGGAGACCACTTGCTGGAATAGTCGGGACCGCTCAGGCCGTTGCGCGTCTGCTTGTAGCTGTCGGGCAGCCGGCGCACCAGGTAACGGGCGAGATGCGCCAGCCCTTCGGTCTCGCCGCCGCGGAAACCGCCTTCCCCCGCCGGGATCGATGACCGCGGGTCCACCGGCCGGGGTACCGAGCCAAACCCTGCAAGATCCAGGCACAGCGCCGGTGGGACGCTCAGGCCGGGTGGCCAGGGCGGCAGCGTCGAGGGGGCCGGCAGGGGCTCGGGAGGCGACAGCTGCGCCCGCTCCACGGCCTGCCGGAAGGCCGTGAAGGTCGCCGGCAGGTCAGAGACTGCCCAGGGCAACCAGGCCGGGTCGAGCAGGCTGCCGTGCCAAACGGTGTGCACCGACAAGCCCGCTGCGCGCAGGGCCTCGACCTCGTCCTGCTCCTCCGGGGCGGCGATTTCCTCGCACACCACCCGACGGGCCCCCAACGCGGCAGCCAGCCTGGGCAGGGTGACGGCGGCCGGCCCCGGGCACACCAGCAAGGGGCAGCCCCGCTGCGCCAGCTGATCGGCCAGATCCTGCAGGGTCTCCACCAGCCAGGCGCGACGATGGGGCCCGACGCGGGTGAAACCCCAGGGGCTTGCCGCCTCCAGGTCAGGGAGGCAGAACACCGGCACCAGGTACTGCGCCTCGCCGGAGCAGGCCTGCAGCAATGCCGGCTGATCGTGCAGCCGCAGGTCATGGCGGAACCAGAACAGGACCGGACTCATGCTTCCCCCTGGCAGCCCTTGGTGCGTCGGTGTGCCTGCCGGCAGCGCTCGGAGCAGAACTTCACCTCGGGCCAGGCCCGCGCCCACGTCTTGCGCCACGCAAAGGGCAGGCCACAGTGCAGGCAGGGCTTCTCGGGCAGGTGTGGCTTCTTGTGCATGGTTCAGAAATCCAGGCTCTGCTGCCGGGGATCGGCGGCGGGCTTCCGGCGCCCCTGCTGCGCGCCGCGCACCAGACGCGAGCCGTGCTTGTCCACGATCGCGGCCTTGGCAGCCCGCACTTCCGCCCGGCCTCGCAGAGCGTGGACGCGGGCCTTCGCCTCGCGGGTCGCGGCCTCCAGATCCACCAGGGGCTCGGGAATCTCCCGCCCCACATACACGCCGCAGCGCGCCTGCACCTCGGCGGGCATGCGCCAGGGCTGGAACAGCCAGGCATCGGGCACCTTCCGCAGGGCGGGCAGCCAGCGGCGCACGAAACGCCCCTGCGGGTCGTGGTCCTGGGCTTGCTTGATCGGGTTGTAGACCCGCGTCGTGTTGATGCCCGTGGTGCCCGCCTGCATCTGCATCTGGCTCCAGTGGATGCCAGGCTCGTAGTCCAGGAACTGGCGGGCCAGCCACAGGCCGACCGGACGCCAGTGCAGCCACAGGGGATAGGCGGCGACCGACACCAGCATCGCGCGCATCCGGGAGTTGAGCCAGCCCGTCTCACGCAGCATGGCGACACAGGCATCCACCATCGGCCAGCCGGTCCGTCCGGCCACCAGTGCTGCAAAGCGCGCCTCGCTCCACGCCTCTTCGCGCAAGCCGTCGTAGCCCCGGTGCAGGTTGCGGAACTCCAGCTCAGGCTCCGATTCGAGCTTCTGGATGAAGTGGCAATGCCAGTGCAGGCGGCTCATGAAGGCGCTCAAGCCCTGCTGCTGCCTGGCCGCCGCCGGGTCCGGAGAAGCACCGAGCTGCTGCAGCCGCCTCTCGGTGGCCTGGAGCACCTCGCGCATGCCCAGGCAGCCCAGCGCCAGATAGGGTGAGAGCCGGGAGCAGGCGGTCGGTGCATTGAGCGGCGAGGAGATGCCTCCCCGGTAGTGGCGGCTGCGCACCGCCAGGAAATCCTGCAGGGCCTCCCAGCCCGGGCCCCGCCCGCCACGCTGGCGCAGGGGCGGATCCTGCACTGCCAACCCCAGCGTCTGCGCTGCCGGCCAGACCTGCGCGGGCAGAGGCCAGGGGTGGCCGTGCAGGCTCCCAGGCGCGGGCGCCTCCAGGCAGGGGGCGCTCATCAGGGCCTGCCAGCGCGCGTTCCAGTGGTCGCGGGAAGCCAACCTCCGCACCACGCCGTGCTGCGGCCACTCATGCCAGTCCACGCCGTGCTGGCGGCACCAGGCCGCGACGGCCTGGTCGCGGGCATAGGTATGGCCGTTGCCGGTCTCCTCATGGGACAGCAGTGCGTCGAAAGGCGCCGCCGCATGCAGTTGCGCCAGCACCTGCGGCAGCTCACCCACGGCCAGGTGCAGCGCCGCGCCGCAGCGGCGCAGCTGGCGGGCAAGATCGCGCAGGCTCTCTTCGAGGAAGAGATAGTGCTGCAGGGCAGCGTCCGGCTGTGCCCACAAGCTGGGCTCCACGACATAGAGGCACAGCAGCGGCCCACGCTGCGCGGCGTGGACCAGGGGTGCGTGGTCATGCACCCGCAGGTCGCGCTTGAACCAGACGACGGAGTACGTCATGGCGCAGGCTCAGGCTGCAGGGTCCTGGCGTCCCTGCTCCACCCAGATCAGCGCGGAGGTGTCGATCCCGAGGGCCTTCGCCCGGGCCGTGATGGCTTCACGCTGCGCGGGATCGAGTTGCTTGTCCCGTGCCAGGATCCAGCAGTAGTCGCGGTCGGGCCCGACCACCAGGGCCCATCGATAGGCCTCATCCAGGGCGGCCACGTGGTAGCCGCCATAGAAAGGCCCGAAGAACGAGACCTTGAGCGACCCCGTGGTCGGCATGCCGGTGAACAAGGCCTTGCCCACCGCCTCGCGCCATCGGCCGGCAGAGGGATCGAAGCCCCGGTTCACCACACGCACGCTGCCGTCCGGCTGGAGGCTGTACACCGCCGACACGTCGGTCATGCCCCGCTCGAAACTGTGGTCGAGGCGTGCGATCTCGTACCAGCGCCCCTCATAGCGCGCCAGGTCGAAGGGCGCCACCGCCGTGATGCCAGGCGGAGGACCGATGGAGGCACAGCCGGTCATCAGGACAGGTAAGGCGAGGAACATGGCCAGCGCCCATCCACGGACACCAGGGCTTAGACTTTTCATGATGGACAATTCAGAACATTGACACTCAATTGTCCAGGACAAAACTGCATTTTGTCCAATCAAATCCGCATCACGCCCTTGCACCCACCCTGCCCGCCTCCCATGAAAAACCCCCGCCGGCTCGCACCTGCGGGGGTTCCAGATTCCTCAGAAAATCTGCTTCAGCCGGGCGTGCCGGCCGGTGGGGAGATCAGTGCCGCCATTTTTCCTTGAGCAGTTCGATGGCCTCTCTCGACAGGAACACCTCGACGACCTCGATGGCGCGCTGTTCGACCTGACGCCGACGCTCATAGCCGGTGGGGGAGCGTCCTTCCCGCTGACGCCGGTCGGAGCCGGAGCGCCGCTCCAGGCCTCGCTCGCTGGCGTTCTTTTCCGGGCTGTTCAACCTCTTGTCCATCACCGTCTCCCATGTGCTCTTTTCTTGTAGACAGGATCGGCCAGATCACCGGATTTGATCGAGAACTAGTTCTCGGATTGCCCGACACGGGCCTGCGCGGGCATGACGCTTTTCTCACCTGGCCACATACAGGGGCTCACGCGGCCTGCCAGCGTGCGATCAGGGCATCACGATGAGGCACCAGGACGGGCACCTGCACGTCCAGCACCGGCCCGGTGAGGGTGTGGCCGGAGCTGTCGGCGGCGACCACGATGGCGGTACCGTCGATGCTGACCTGCAGAGGGCCTTGATTGGCCTGGAGACGGGTCTGGCGGTGTTCCTCGCCCAGGAAGATGTGGCCATTGGTGAGATTCAGGCGCCCTTCGATGCGGGCGGGCTTGCCACTGCTGAGCAGCGCGGCAACCGAGCAGGGCACGAGGCGGTACTCATTGACCAGGGCCAGGGCCTGACGGCGCAGATAGGCGGCCGCTTCGACCGGACTGGCCGGCAGCTTGGCAGCGGCCTTCGTCGCCAGGAGGTCCACTTCCCTGTCGGTCAGGTGCGGCGCCACATCGATGATCCTGCGCCGGTCGACCGCCTGCGCCACAAGGCTCACCGCATCCAGGTGATGATGGCTGCCCACGACGGTCACGCCGGCCTTGGCCAACTGTTTGCCGGCGATCACCGGCAGCCCCTGGATGACAGTGGCGCCCAGGGCCGCTGCCAGGGTCTTGCACAGGCGTTCGTGATCGAGTGCGCTCAACTGGGCCGGAACGGCCAGATCGAGGTCGAAGTGCAGCTTGAGGCGGACATTGGCCGATGACATGACAGCAAACCGGAAAATTCGATTGCCATGTTATCGGGCATATGCGCGCCGCCTTGAGGCCAATCTGGGCAGTTTCAGTCGCTGACCGGCTGAGCCCCTCTGGCGCTGACGAAGCGCGCCAGGAAGATTCCGAGCTCATACAACAGGCACATGGGGATCGCCAGCATCAGCTGGGACACCACATCCGGAGGGGTGACCACCGCGGCCACCACGAAGGCGCCGACGATCACATACGGACGCGCCTCCTTCAGCTTGGCCACATCGACCACCCCGAGCTTGACCAGCACGATGACGAACACCGGCACCTCGAAGGTGATACCGAAGGCCAGGAACATGGACATCACGAAGGACAGGTACTGCTCGATGTCCGGCGCCGGGGTGATGCTCTTGGGCGCAAACTGGGCGATGAAGCTGAATACCGTACCAAACACGAAGAAGTAGCAGAAGGCCATGCCGGCCAGGAACAGCACGGTGCTGCCCACCACCAGCGGCAAGCCCAGGCGCTTCTCGTGGGCATAGAGCCCGGGGGCGATGAAACACCAGGCCTGATACAGCACGAAGGGCAGGGCCACCACGAAGGCAACCATCAAGGTCACCTTCATGGGCACGAAGAAAGGCGTCACCACCCCAGTGGCGATCATGCGGGTGCCTTCGGGCAGGGCCTGCATCATCGGATGGGCAAGGATGTCATAGATGTCACCCGCCCACGGCATCAGGCCGGCGAACACCACCACCACGGCCACCACCGACCGCAGCAGGCGATCCCGCAACTCGACCAGATGGGAAATGAAGGTATCTTCCTGGCCGCTCATGACTGGGCTTTCCGGGTGGACGTCGCGGATGAGTCGAAATTCAGGCCGAGCTGGCGCTCGTCCACCGGCTGCGCAGACGCATCGGTGCCGACGGCCTCAGGCGCCCCCGCCACCGGCTCCGGAAAGGCGGCAAAGCCGGACTGGCTCTCCGCCTCGGCCAGCTGCTGATCGAGGCGTGCTGCCGCCTCCGCATCGCTGAGCGCCACCTGCGTATCCGCTGCCGAGGGCTCGACCGCGGCCTTGAAGCTGTCCTCCAGCCCGGCCACCGCAGACGATGCGCTGTTGAGCGAGACGGACACGCCCTGCTCCACCTCCGCGACCTGGGAGCGGATGTTCGTCTCCACGGACATCGCCGCCTGGCGGGCCTCTTCCTGGAGCTTCTTGAGCTCCTCGAGCTGCATTTCCCGGTTGATGTCCGACTTCACGTCGGAGACATAACGCTGCAGACGACCGAGCAGATGCCCGGTGGTCCGCGCCACCTTGGGGAGCCGCTCGGGGCCGAGCACCAGCAGCGCCACGACGCCGATGACCATGAGCTCCGAAAAACCGATGTCGAACATCCGATTCGCCTAAGAATTGAAATACGCAATACAGGGACGGGCGGCACAAACAAAAAAGGGGCTGCTCGCCCCTTTTCCGCGCCTGCCGCGGGCCGGGATCAGGACTTGTTCTTTTCCCTGGCTTCGGCGTCGATGGTCTGGCCGGTACTGCCGCCGGCAATCTTCTGGCTGGCATCGCCGCCCGGCTGATCGGCCTCTTTCATGCCGTCCTTGAAGCCCTTGACCGCGCCACCGAGATCCTGCCCGATGTTGCGGAGCTTCTTGGTACCGAACACGAGCATGACGATCACCAGCACGATCAGCCAGTGCCAAATGCTGAAGGAACCCATTCAAATCTCCTGGAAAACTACCGTTTAAGCATCGGCCCGACAGGCTCCTGCCCACCTACTATGTGCATGTGCACATGCATGACTTCCTGCCCGCCGACGCGACCGGTGTTGATGATGGACCGGAACCCGTCGGTGCTGCCTTGATCGGCAGCAATACGGCCCGCAACCACCAGCATGCGCCCCAGCGTTTCCGTATCGGCCTCGGTGGCCTCGGCCAGGGAGGTGATGTGGCGCTTGGGGATCACCAGCACATGCACCGGACGCTGCGGCTGGATGTCCTTGAAGGCCAGCACCAGTTCGTCCTCGTACACACGGGCGGCAGGGATCTCTCCCCGCACGATACGGCAGAACAGGCAATCCTGCATGAGACTCTTTCCTTACTTGGCGGTTCGCGACTTCTTCTCGTCGATCCCCGACACCCCTTCGCGACGCCGGAACTCGGCCAGCACGTCATCCACCGACAGACCGAAATGGGTCAGCAGGACCATGGTGTGGAACCACACGTCGGTGACTTCCCAGACCACGTGCAGCAGGTCCTTGTCCTTGGCAGCCATGATGGTCTCGGCAGCCTCTTCGGCCACTTTCTTGCAGATCGCGTCGGTGCCCTTGTGGAACAGGCTGGACACATAGGAGGAATCGGGGTCCGCCTCCTTGCGCGCGGCGAGGGTCTCGGACACGCGGTGCAGCACTTCAATATCGATCATTTGTAAATATCCTTCGGGTCTTTGAGAACCGGGTCGACAGCCTCCCAGCGGCCGTCCGCATAGTACTTCTGAAAGAAGCAGCTGCGCCGCCCGGTATGGCAGGCTATCCCACCCACCTGCTCGATCTTCAGAAGCACCACGTCGTTGTCGCAATCGATGCGGATCTCGCGGACCTTCTGGGTGTGGCCGGACTCTTCGCCCTTGTGCCACAACCGGCCCCGCGAGCGCGAGAAATATACCGCCTCGCCTGTTTCAACCGTTCGAGCCAGGGCGTCGCGGTTCATCCAGGCGAACATCAGCACGTCGCCGGTGACGGCATCCTGGGCGATGGCGGGGATCAGGCCATCCTTGTCCCACAGCAGATCGTCCAGCCAGGCGGAGGAAGCGGGCGCGGTGCTCACAGGCGCACCTCGATACCGCGGGCGCGCATCAGCTCCTTGGCTTCCCGCACGGTGTGCTCTCCAAAATGGAAGATGCTGGCGGCCAGCACGGCATCGGCGCGGCCTTCGGTCACGCCGTCGGCCAGGTGGTCGAGGTTGCCCACGCCGCCACTGGCGATCACAGGGATCGCCACCGCGTCGGACACCGCCCGGGTCAGCCCCAGGTCGAAGCCGTTCTTGGTGCCATCCCGGTCCATGCTGGTGAGCAGGATCTCCCCGGCCCCCAGTTCAGCGACCTTGCGGGCCCAGTCGATGGCATCCAGGCCGGTGCGGTTGCGCCCGCCGTGGGTGAACACCTCCCACTTGCCGGGAGCGACCTGCTTGGCATCGATGGCCACCACGATGCACTGGCTGCCGACCTTGCCGGAGGCATCGGCGACCACCTGCGGGTTGTTCACCGCAGCCGTGTTGATGCTGACCTTGTCGGCACCGGCATTGAGCAGTCGCCGCACATCGTCGACGGTGCGCACGCCACCACCGACGGTGAGGGGAATGAAGACCTGCTCGGCCACCTGCTCGACCACATGCAGGATGATGTTGCGGTCGTCCGAACTGGCCGTGATGTCGAGAAAGGTGATTTCGTCGGCGCCCTGCTCGTCGTAGCGGCGCGCCACTTCGACCGGGTCGCCCGCATCGCGCAGCTCGACGAAATTGACGCCCTTGACGACCCGTCCGGCGCTGACGTCGAGACAGGGAATGATGCGCTTGGCGAGCATGGGGTCAGAGGGCTCCGTTGAGCTCGTCGGCACGCGACTGGGCGGCGCCGAAGTCGAGGGTGCCCTCGTAGATGGCGCGCCCGGTGATGGCACCGGTGATGCCTTCGGGCTCCACCGCACAGAGGGCCTCCACGTCGGTGAGGGTGGCGATGCCACCGCTGGCGATGACCGGGATGCGCAGGGCCTGGGCCAGCTTGACGGTGGCCTCGATGTTGACGCCGGAGAGCATGCCGTCGCGACCGATGTCGGTGTAGATCACGCCTTCGACCCCGTAGTCCTCGAACTTCCGGGCCAGGTCGACCACGTCGTG
The DNA here is from genome assembly GCA_937967645.1 of uncultured Zoogloea sp. Lineage (GTDB taxonomy): Bacteria > Pseudomonadota > Gammaproteobacteria > Burkholderiales > Rhodocyclaceae > Zoogloea. Next base: position 14,510 of record CALBTT010000216.1, on the reverse strand, counting down.
GCCGGTGAGCTTGGACCAGCCATCCACCGCGACCTTGCCATCCTTGGCATCCAGGCCAACGATGATGTGGCCGGGGAAGGCGCTGCAGGCGTCGTGCAGGAAACCGGGGTTCTTGACCGCCGCGGTACCGATGATGACGTAGGTCAGGCCGGCGTCCAGGTAGCGCTCGATGGTATCCAGGTCGCGGATGCCGCCGCCGAGTTGCACGGGGATCTCGTCGCCCACTTCGTCGAGGATGGCCTTGATGGCGGCGCCGTTCTTCGGCTTGCCGGCAAAGGCGCCGTTCAGATCAACGAGGTGCAGGCGCCGGGCGCCCTGGTCAATCCAGTGTCGGGCCATCGCACCGGGGTCTTCGGAGAAGACCGTGGCGGCGTCCATTTCGCCTTGTTTCAGGCGCACGCAGTGACCGTCCTTGAGGTCGATAGCGGGAATCAGCAGCATAAGAGGGCGGTAAAGGAGTTGAAACGAGGCAACGGGATGAAAAGGAGCGGCGTCAGGGCTTCCAGGACATGAAGTTCGACAGGAGTTGCAAACCCGCCTGCGCGCTCTTTTCCGGGTGGAATTGAATGGCGAAGATATTAGCCTGCGCTACCGCCCCGGTAAAGGGGATGCCGTAGTCGGTGGTGGCCGCCACCAGTGCCGGGTCAGCCGGGTCTACGTAGTAGCTGTGCACATAGTAGAAACGGGCGCCGTCCGCGATGCCGGCCCACAGGGGGTGGGCCTGCTTCTGCCAGACCTCGTTCCAGCCCATGTGGGGAACCTTGAGGCGCGAGCCGTCGGCCGCCACCATCTTGTCGGCGGGGAAGCGCCGGACCTCGCCCTTGAAGATACCCAGCCCGGGCACATTGCCCTCCTCGCTGTGCTCGAAGAGCATCTGCTGACCGATGCAGATGCCCAGGAAAGGCTTGCTGCGGGCCGCCTCGAGCACCGCCGGGCGCAGGCCACGGGCATCCAGCTCGCGCATGCAGTCGGGCATCGCCCCCTGGCCGGGGAAGACCACCCGCTCGGCGGCCAGCACCTCGGCGGGGTCCGCCGTCACCACCACGCTCGCGCCCTGGGCCACGTGCTCGATGGCCTTGGCCACCGAACGCAGGTTGCCCATGCCGTAATCGATGATCGCAACCCTGCTCATAGCGCCCCCTTGGTGGAAGGCACCACGCCGGCCTGGCGCGGATCGGGGGTCACCGCCATGCGCAGGGCCCGGCCGAAGGCCTTGAAGGCGGTCTCGCACTGGTGGTGGGCGTTGCGGCCCTTCAGGTTGTCGATGTGCAGGGACACGCCGGCGTGATTGACGAAGCCCTGGAAGAATTCGTAGACCAGCTGGGTGTCCAGCGCGCCGATCATGCCGGCGGTGAAGGGGATGTCGAACTCCAGACCGGGACGGCCGGAGAGGTCCACCACCACCCGCGAGAGGGCCTCGTCGAGCGGCACATAGGCGTGGCCGTAACGGGTCAGGCCCTTCTTGTCGCCGAGGGCGCGGGCGAAGGCCTGGCCGAAGGTGATGCCCACATCCTCCACCGTGTGGTGGCCGTCGATGTGCAGGTCGCCCTGGCATTCGATGTCGAGATCGAAGCAGCCATGGCGGGCGATCTGGTCGAGCATGTGGTCGAAGAAACCGATGCCGGTGTTGAGCTGACTCTTGCCCGAGCCGTCCAGGTCGACCTTGACCCGGATCTTCGTCTCGAGGGTATCGCGGGAGATTTCGGCTTGCCGCATTGCGCTGATTTTCCGGAAAACTGTGAAAACTGGGGAACGGATGGGGCCATGATAGCATCTGTCGTTTTTACAGTCCCTTGCTGCGGCGCCTGCCGCCGAGCCCGATCTGCCATGAGCCGCTTCTGGAGCCCTGTCGTCCACGACCTGACCCCTTACGTACCCGGCGAGCAGCCCAAGCTCGCCAACCTGGTCAAGCTCAACACCAACGAAAACCCCTACCCGCCCAGCCCCCATGTGCTGGAGGCGATCCGCGCCGAACTGGGCGAGGACGCCGACCGCCTGAAGCTCTACCCGGACCCGTCCGGCAGCCAGCTGAAGGCCGCGGTGGCGCGCCATTTCAAGGTGCCGGCCGACTGGGTGTTCGTCGGCAACTCCTCCGACGAGGTGCTCGCCCACACCTTCCAGGCGCTGCTCAAGCACGACGCACCGCTGCTGTTCCCGGACATCACTTACAGCTTCTACCCGGTGTATTGCGGCCTCTACGGCATCGATTTCGAGGCCATCCCGCTGGACGACGGGTTTGCGATCCGGGTGGATGACTACCTGGCACGCGGCCCCGGTCAGGTGGGCGCGGTGATCTTCCCCAACCCCAATGCCCCCACCGGGCGCCTGCTGCCCCTGGCCGAGATCGCCCGCCTGGCCGCAGGCCTGCCCGATGCGCCCATCGTCATCGACGAGGCCTATGTGGACTTCGGCGGCCTGGATGCGATCCCCACCGCCGTCGAGCTGGTGCGCAAGCACCCCAACGTCCTGGTCACCCAGACGCTGTCCAAGTCCCGTTCCCTGGCCGGCCTGCGGGTCGGCTTCGCAATCGGCCAACCGGAGCTGATCGAGGCCCTGACCCGGGTGAAGGACAGCTTCAACTCCTACCCCCTGGACCGCCTGGCCCTGGTCGGCGCCAGCGCCGCGCTGGACGACGAGGCCTGGTTCGAGCAGACCCGCCGCCAGGTCATCGCCAGCCGTGAGGCACTGACCACCAGCCTGGCCCGGCTCGGTTTCGAAGTGCTGCCGTCCGCCGCCAACTTCGTGTTCGCCCGCCATCCCGGGCGGGACGCCGCCACCCTGGCCGCCGCCCTGCGGGAGCGCAGCATCATCGTGCGCCACTTCAAGTCGCCGCGGATCGACCAGTTCCTGCGCATCACGGTGGGCACCGACGCCCAGTGCGATCTGCTCGTGCAGGCCCTGGAGGCGATCCTCGCCTGAATGGGCGGTGTAGGGGCGATGTAGGGGCGACTTCAGTCGCCCGCGGACTCCCTATCAAGCACCTGCGGGCGGCTGAAGCCGCCCCTACAGCCGCCCCTACATGCCGCGGTACAAACAAAAAAGGGGCGCCCGAGAGCGCCCCTTTTTCCTGCCTGCTTCAAACCGGCATCACTTGACCGCCAGCAGCTCCACTTCGAACACCAGCGTGGCGTTCGGGGGAATCACGCCGCCGGCACCACGGGCACCGTAGCCCAGGTTCGGCGGGATGGTCAGCTTGCGGCGGCCGCCCACCTTCATGCCCTGGACGCCTTCGTCCCAGCCGGCGATCACATGGCGGGCGCCGAGCGGGAAGACGAAGGGATCATTGCGATCCTTGCTGGAATCGAACTTCTTGCCGTCGGTGAGCCAGCCGGTGTAATGCACCTGCACATGCTGGCCGACCGTGGCTTCCGGGCCGGTACCGACTTCCAGGTCTTCGATGACGAGGCCGCTCGCCGTGGTGGTTTGGGTCATGAAACACTCCTTTGAAAAGACCGCGGGATTCTAAGTCATCCTGCCCGCAGGTGCTTGGCAAACACCTTGCGGAACTTGGCCACCTTGGGCGCCACCACGTACTGGCAGTAGGGCTGGTGGCCGTTGCGGGCAAAATAATCGTGGTGATAGGGCTCCGCCGGCCAGAAATGCGGCGCGGCCTCGAGTTCGGTGACGATGGGCTCGTCGAAGGCGCCCTCCCAGGCCAGGCGGCGGATCTTCTCCGCGGCAATCGACTCCTGCTCCGGCGTGGTGAAGAAAATTGCCGAGCGATACTGGGTTCCCACATCGTTGCCCTGACGGTTGGGCGTGGTCGGGTCATGGATCACAAAGAAGATGTCGAGCAGATCCTCGAAGCCGATGACTGAGGGATCAAATTCGATGCGCACCGCCTCGGCATGGCCGGTGTCACCGTCACACACCCGCTGGTAGCTGGGCGCCTCCACGTGGCCACCGAGATAGCCGGAGGTCACGCCGCGCACCCCCTCGACGCCGAGGTACACCGCCTCCAGGCACCAGAAGCAGCCGCCGGCCAGGATGGCCACCTCGGTGCTCTTCACGTTGTCGTCTGCCATGTCAGTCCTGATGGGTTATGGGGATATCCGGCAGACCACGGTCCGGCGGAAAGATTTCAAGATAAAGGAGATCACCGGCAAAGGCGAGCCAGGGCAGCCCCGGCACCAGCAGCAACGGGCAGAGCGCCGCGACGATGCCCGTGGCGCCCAGCACGGCGGCCCACGACAGCAGGGTGCCCGGGCTGGTGAACACCGCCTTCACGCTGGCCGTCACCGCCTGCACCAGGCTCGCCCTCCGGTCGAGCAGCAGGGGGACGGCAAAGGCCGCGATGCAGAACACGATCAGCGCCAGCACCAGCCCCATCACACTGGTCAGCGCCAGAAACCAGGCGACGCGCTCCGCGCCGACGCCCGTATCGCCCCCGATCATGAAGCTGTAGACGGTGGCCGCGTCGGACATCCAGATCAGGAAGAGCAGCAGGCACACTCCGGCCAGCGCCCACAGCCCCCGGGGCGCCGCCTGCAACACCCTGCGGCCCCCATGCAGGCTCCCGCTGCGGCGCAGCGCCAGGAACACCGGCCAGACTGCCGGCCCGACCAGCAGAAAGCCGCCGGCCATGGGCAGCACCATGGGCGTGAGCATGGCCTGCAGCAGCGCGGCCAGGATGAGCGTACCCACCACGGCCGGCACGGCAGCCACCGCCATCGCCGGGCGGGACTCCGGCGTCTGCCACAGCGCCCGCCAGGCGGCGACCAGGGCAGCCTGCAGGCAGGCCAGCGGAACACGACGGGGAACAAGGTGTGCGGCCACGGCAGCCCTCCGGGCAAAAGCCCCATCTGGCACCGGAATGCCGGATGAATCCATGAGCGGGATCAAGAAGCCGCCATCACCACTCAGCGGAAGGAGATGGAGAACAGGCCATCGAGGGCGTTCTCACTGCCGGCGCGACCGATCACCGAGAGCCGGCGGGTCAGCTGATAGGTCAGCTTGACCACGCTGGAGGTGCCGGTGACGCTCTGCTCGAAGGACAGCATGGCCTGCGCCGACAGGCGCTTGCCGAGGGTGATCACCTGCCCCGGCACGGTCTCGCCACGATAGGTCGACGACGCCCCGGTCACGCTGCTGCTGGCCACGCTGCTGGTCTGCACCCGGCTGCGGGAGTCGATGCTGGAGCCGAAGGACAGCTCGTCGATCCCGAGGGCATTGGCCAGCCCGGCCGACATGTTGCCGCCGCCTCCGAGCAGGGCCTGGGCTGCCGGCAGCAGCAGGGCCATTTCGCCGCCCGACCCCTGGTCCGGCGGCCGCCCCAGGACGATCCAGCCGAGCTTCTCCGGGTCGGGCACATTGGGTTCGGAAACCAGCCTCACCAGCGGCCGGCGGGCGGTGCCGGTGATGCCCACCCCGGCCTCCACCGCCAGGCCCTTGCGCAGGGCGACCACGTTGAGCCCCGGGTTGGCCAGCGGGCCATTGAAGGTGACGATGCCACGCTCGATGGAGAGCTTCTGGCCATAGCCCTCGAAGACGCCCCCTACCGTGTTGATGGTTCCGGACGCACTGAGGGGCTTGCCCTCGCCCGAGCGCAGGCGCACCTCCCCACCCAGGCGGGTATCCAGGCCGAGGGCCTTCACGTAGAGCGCGTTACCCAGGTTGATGCTCAGGTCCACCCCGGTCTGGAAGGGGCTGGCCGGCGCCTTCGCGTTGCGCCGCGGATCGAGCACCTCCACGTCCTCTCCGAGGCTGGGAGCCGGCGTACGGGACAGCTCGACGAAGCCCGCATCGGCCACCAGACGGCCCTTGATGTGGGCCGACTGCCAACCGCTCAGGACCTCACCCTCACCGCTCAGGACCAGCCACTGGTCCGCCCGCTGCAACAGCGGCAGGCGCTCGGCCTTGAAGGTGAAGCGCCCGTCACCGCTGGCCAGCTGCATCGAGCCCGAGGCATTGAGGGTGCCTGGCTGACGCGTCAGACGCGCCACATCGATCCGGCTCTCACGGGGCTTCACGCGGTTGGGCGAGACGAAGCTGAACTCGTCGAGGCGCAGCACCTCCCGGTTGAACTCCGCCACCAGGGTGCCGCCCGACAGGTGCAGGCCCTGGTCGGCCATCAGGAAGTCGAGCTTCTCACCCCGGATGCGCCCGGCGGTCTCCGGTCGGGCCGGCGTACCCGCCAGGGTGAACTCGCCCTTCAGGCTGCCGCCGGTCTTCAGGTTCTGGTCGGCCAGCGGGCCGGCCCAGGCGATCGAGGGCATGTCCAGGCTGGCCGAGCCCAGCAAGGGCGCCCCCGGCACCAGCCGGAGGCTGCCGTCGGTCGTCCGTTCGAGCAAGGCCGAGCCCGCCCCGGCCAGACGGCCCAGCTGGCTGCCATGGGCGCTGAAACCGAAGGCGAGCCGGCTGGCCGCCGCCGATACGGTGAGCTGCAGGTCGTCCAGGCCAAGCTGTACGGGGGAATCCCCCTGCAGCACCAGGTCACCCTTCTCCCGGAAGAAGCGGACGAAGCCGTCCGCCTTCTCACCGATCACCACATCCCACTCCCCACCCACGGTCAGGGAATCCCCCTTCGACTGCACATTGCGGGTCGCCGGATCGAGGATCAGGCCAACCTGAACGCCGGTCAGCCGCCCCCTGGCCACCAGATTGCGGGTCTCCCACCGGGTTTCCTCGAACAGGTAGCGCCCGCCAGCACCGCCACGGAGCTCGGCCCGCCCCAGACTGACCCGGTCTTCCGACAGCCGCAGGGGCGCCGGCGCCAGCAGCCTGACCGGCACCGCCCCCTTGACCTCCAGGCTCTCCAGCTGCCCCTCCCAGCCCGGGCCGTCAGTCAGGCCGCCGCTCAGGCGGGCGCTCAGCGCGTGCCCGCGCAGGCCGTCCACATCGAGCCGCAGCGTGTTGCGCGCCCGCGTCCCGTCGAACACCAGGCTGGCCTTCTGCAGCAGCGCGTCCTCGTCGCCCTTGCGTACCCCGGACACATCCAGGTTCAAGGCCAGGGTGCCGGCCTTGCCCTCTGCCACCCGGCCACGACCGAGCACACTGTCGATGAACACTCCGCCGGCCGCCAGGCGCTGACCCTGCACATCGAACTCCCCGGCGGGCTGGGCCGGCGTGCCGCGCAAGACCCCGTCGGCGCGCAAACGCCCGCCGAGGCCATGCCCCAGGGCCGCCAGGGCCGGCGCATCCACGTGGATCTCCAACGCATCGCCGGCGCGCCCGTAGGCGCCCTTCGCGCCCAGGCGGTTGCCGGCCAGATCCACCGCCACATCGGCGGCGGCCAGACGGTTACCCTCCAGTGCCAGGGTCCCCTTGCCGGACAAGGCCTTGCCTTCGAAGCGGCTCGGCGCCAGCTCGAAATCCAGTTTGCCGGCCAGTGCCGGGCTACGCTGCCCACGCACCGAGAAGTCCGCGTTGAGATCGGCCGGCGGCGCGGCCGCGGCAAAGGCGCGGGGATCGAAACGGCTCAGCCGCCCCCGGGCCTCGAAGGCCCCTGCTCCCTCCAACGCCAGCTTCCCGGACAGTTCCAGACGGGCCGTCTCGGCCCTCACCACAGCTTCGTCCACTTGCAGCAATCCCGCACCGTGGCGGGCCTTGAGGCGCAGGGCGAGCTTCTTGTCACGCAGGTCGGCATCGAGGACCTGGGCCTCCCCATCCCCCCGCAGGGCCAGCGTGCCGGCAATCCGGGTGGCCACCGCGCGGTGGTCCAGGCGGCGCGCATCCAGCCCGCTCACGCGCAGCTCGCTGCGCAGCTGGCCGGTGCCGGGCTGGTCCGCCGCCGGCGCCTGCCAGCGGGCCTCACCGACGACGCGGCCGTCTCCGGGCAGGCGCAGGTCCAGATCCGAGAGGGCAAGCTCGCCGCCCGCCCAGCGCAGCCGGGTGGCCAGCGACACGAGGGGCAGTTCGCCCGCGTCGTAGCGGCCGGGCTTGCGGTTGGTCACCTGCAGCGGCCCCGTCACCACCCAGTCTTCCACCGCCAGACTCTGGCCGGGAACGGGGGCCGACCGGGCCGACGGCGCCAGGCTGGCCTCGATGTCCAGACGGGCCGCCGGCGCGCTTGCGTGGAAACGCTGCGGATCCAGATCGGACACCCGAAGTTGTACCGCGCGCAGGGGCAGCGGGGCGAAAGGCGTGGCCAGCAGGTCGGCCTTGCCCTGCATGCCGGCCCCTTCGGCGGTCGCTGCTACCTCCAGCACCTCCAGGCGGCCGCCGGCCTTCAGCTCGACCTTGTAGGCCTCGCCCCCCTGGGTTGTGGTCAGGGCCGCCTGCAGGCTCAGGGGAAAGGGTGCCCGGCCATCGAAGCGCCCCTCGGCGGTGACATGACCGACCGGGGTGGCCGCGGTGACGCCGGAAAAACGGTGGATGCGTCCATCGGACTCGAGCTGCCCCGCCAGGCCGGTCAGCTCCAGATGGGGCGCCGCGACACGCTCGCCCTCCAGCGAGGCCACGGTCAGGCGGTCGAGGCGCAGCTGGCCCAGGCGGACGCCGAAGGGAATTTCCAGATTGACCGGGAGCGTGGCGGGCTCGCTGCTGGATCGCGTGGCGACGGCCAGCTCCGAGGCGGAGAGCCGGTCCACGTCCAGCACGCCACCGCCCAGCGCCCCTGGACGCCAGTCGAGTTCAAGATTGTGCAGGTCGAGCTGCAGGTCCGGCGTACGGACCTTCAGGCCCTTGATGCGCAGCTCCCCCAGCAGGTAGCCGTCGGCCCCATCGATGGACAGCAGACCGCCGCTGAGGCTCTCTGCCAGCCCTGCGACAAAGCGCAGGCCGGAGGCCGTGCCGCCGACCCAACCCAGCACCAGGACGGCCGCCGTGATCAAGCCGAGCAGCGCCGCCAGCAGGCCTCTCAGGCCCCTGACGGACCACGCCGTCGGCCGCCCCGACTGGGGCGGCTGGGGCGGCATATCGGGAGGCGCCGCCCCACGCCCGTCCGCGTCCGGCACCTCGGCCATGAATTAGCCGAACAGGGCCGCCAGGCCTTCGCCTGGATCGTCGGCGCGCATGAAGGCCTCACCGACCAGGAAGGCATTGACCTGGTTGGCGCGCATCAGGGCGACATCATCGGGGGTGAGGATGCCGGACTCGGTGACCACGATGCGGTCGGCCGGGATGCGCGGCAGCAGGTCCAGGGTGGTCTGCAGGGAGACTTCGAAGGTGCGCAGGTTGCGGTTGTTGATGCCGAGGAGCGGGGTGCGCAGCTGCAGAGCCAGGTCCAGCTCTTCGCCGTTGTGCACCTCCACCAGTACGGCCAGGCCGAGGGTCTCGGCCAGGGCTTCCATCTCCTGCATCTCGGCCAGGCTGAGGGCCGCAGCGATCAGCAGGATGGCGTCGGCGCCCATCGCCCGCGCTTCGTACACCTGGTAGGTGTCCACCAGGAAATCCTTGCGCAGGGCCGGCAGCGCGCAGGCCGCCCGGGCCGCCTGCAGGTATTCCGGCGCGCCCTGGAAGAACTGCCGGTCGGTCAGCACCGACAGGCAGGCGGCCCCAGCCTTTTCATAGGCGGCGGCGATCTCGGCGGGACGGAAGTCGGCGCGGATCACCCCCTTGGAGGGGCTGGCCTTCTTGATCTCGGAGATCACCGCGGCACGCCCGGCGGCGATCTTGGCGCGGATCGCTCCGACGAAGTCGCGGGCCGGCGCCTGGGCGGCAGCCTGCTCGCGCACGGCGGCATCGGAAACGGCGAGCCGGGCGACGGCCACCTCCTCGCGCTTGACGGCGAGGATCTTGTTGAGGATGTCGGACATGGGGATTCTCGCTTTGCTCAGGCAAATTTCCGGGTGGCGGCCACGAAGGCCTCCAGCTTGGCGCGGGCAGCGCCGGAGGCGAGGACCTCACGGGCCAGCAGAATGCCCTCGCGGATGGAGCCGGCCACGTTGGCGGTGTACAGCGCGGTGCCGGCGTTGAGGGCGACGATCTCGCGGGCAGCGCCCGGCTTGTTGTCGAGCACACCGAGCAGCACCGAGCGGGACTCGTCCGCATCGGCCACCTTGAGGTTGCGGCTGGACATCATGGTCATGCCGAAGTCCTCCGGGTGGATCTCGTACTCGCTCACCTTGCCGTCCTTCAGCTCACCCACCAGGGTGGCCGCGCCGAGGGACACTTCATCCATGCTGTCGCGGCCGTACACCACCAGCACGTGCTCGGCACCGAGGCGCTCCATCACGCGCACGCAGATGCCCACCAGATCGGGGTGGAACACGCCAAGCAGGGTGTTCGGAGCGCTGGCCGGGTTGGTCAGGGGGCCGAGGATGTTGAAGAGGGTGCGCACACCCATCTCGCGCCGCACCGGCGCCACGTTCTTCATGGCGCTGTGGTGGTTGGGGGCGAACATGAAGCCGATGCCGGTCTCTTCGATGCACTCGGCCACCTGCTCCGGCTTCAGGTTGAGATTGACGCCCAGCGACTCCAGCACGTCGGCGCTGCCGGACTTGCTGGAGACGCTGCGCCCGCCGTGCTTGGCCACCTTGGCCCCGGCCGCGGCGGCCACGAAGATGGTGGCGGTGGAGATGTTGAAGGTGTGGGAGCCGTCCCCACCGGTACCCACCACGTCGAGGAACTTCGAGTCGTAGGGCACGTTCACCTTGGTGGACAGCTCGCGCATCACGGTGGCGGCGGCGCTGATCTCACCGATGGTCTCCTTCTTGACCCGCAGGCCGGTGAGGATGGCCGCGGTCATCACCGGCGACACCTCGCCGGCCATGATCTGACGCATCAGGGACAGCATCTCGTCGAAGAAGATCTCCCGGTGCTCGATGGTGCGTTGCAGGGCTTCCTGGGCAGTAATGGTCATCGGGGCGCTCCGGGTCAGGCTTTGGATTGTTCGAGGAAGTTGCGCAGCAGGTCGTGGCCACGCTCGGTGAGGATGGATTCCGGGTGGAACTGCACACCCTCCACCGCCAGGGTCTTGTGGCGCACGCCCATGATCTCGCCGTCGTCGGTCCAGGCGGTCACTTCCAGGCAGTCGGGCAGGCTCTCCCGCTCGATGGCCAGGGAGTGGTAGCGGGTGCAGGTCAGCGGATTGGGCAGGCCCTTGAAGACGCCCTGGTCCAGGTGGTGGACCGGGGACACTTTGCCGTGCATCAGCTTCTTGGCGTGCACGATGCGGCCGCCGAAGGCCGCGCCGATGCTCTGGTGGCCCAGGCACACCCCGAGCAGCGGGATCTTGCCGGCGAATTCCTTGATGGCGGCCACCGAGATCCCGGCCTCGGCCGGCGAGCAGGGCCCCGGCGAGACGACGATCTGGTCGGGCTTCATCAGGGCGATCTGCTCGACGGTGATCTCGTCGTTGCGATACACCTTGACGTCGGCGCCGAGCTCACCGAAGTACTGCACCAGGTTGTAGGTAAAACTGTCGTAGTTGTCGATCATCAGCAACATGGCTGGACATCCTTTCCGGATAGCGCCGGCCCCTCCTGGGCGCCGGGCGCGGCATCGTGTTCGGGTGTGCGGGCGAAGCCCGCGGCAGGGTCGGCACGGGAGGGCACAGGCCTCCCGGTGCTCACAGCCGGGTGTCGAGCCCGGCTTCGGCGATCTCGGCGGCGCGCAGCATGGCGCGGGCCTTGTTCTGGGTTTCCTGCCATTCGGATTCGGGATCGGAGTCGGCAACGATGCCGGCGCCCGCCTGCACGTGGATCTGGCCGTCCTTGACCACCGCGGTACGGATGGCGATGGCCAGGTCCATGTCACCATGGAAGCCGATGTAACCCACCGAGCCGGCGTAGATGCCGCGCTTGATCGGCTCCAGCTCGTCGATGATCTCCATGGCGCGCAGCTTCGGCGCGCCGGACACGGTGCCCGCCGGGAAGGTGGCACGCAGCACCGCCAGGGCGTTGAGCCCGTCCTTGAGCTTGCCTTCCACGTTGGAAACGATGTGCATCACGTGGGAGTAGCGCTCCACCGTGAATTGCTCGGTGACCCGCACGCTGCCGGTCTGGGCCACCCGGCCGCAGTCGTTGCGGCCCAGGTCGAGGAGCTGCAGGTGCTCGGCGCGTTCCTTCTCGTCGGCCAGCAGCTCCTTCTCGAGGGCCACATCCTCTTCATGATTGACACCACGCTTGCGGGTGCCAGCGATGGGACGCACGGTGACTTCGTCATCTTCGAGGCGCACCAGGATCTCGGGCGACGCGCCGACCACCTGGAAGTCCTCGAAGTTGAAGTAGAACATGTAGGGCGACGGGTTGAGGCTGCGGATCGCCCGGTACAGGGACAGGGGGCTGGCGCCGAAGGGCTTGCTCATGCGCTGGGACAGCACCACCTGCATGATGTCGCCGTCGACGATGTAGTCCTTGGCCTTCTGCACTGCGGCCTTGAAGGCCTCCTCACCAAAGCTGGAGACCGCCTCGGCGGACGCGCTGCGGGCTTCTTCCGGCACCTTGACCGGCTCGCGCAGTTTGCCCAGCAGCTCCTTCAGGCGGCGCACCGCGCGGGGGTAGGCGTTGGGCACTTCCGGCTCGGCATAGACCACCAGGGTCAGCTTGCCGGACAGGTTGTCGACGATGGCGATCTCTTCGGACAGCAGCAGCAGGATGTCGGGCGTGCCCAGTTCATCCTTCTTCTCGGTCTTGGCAAGGCGCGGCTCGATGTAGCGCACCGTGTCATAGCCGAAGCAGCCCACCAGGCCGCCGGCGAAGCGCGGCAGGTGCGCACGGGGCGGCACCTTGATGCGGTCCATGAACTCGGCCACGTAGTTGAGCGGGTCGCCGTAGTCGCGGCGTTCGATCAGGCGGTCGTTGGCCAGCAGCAGCACCGAGCGGCCATGCACCTCGATGCGGGTGGACGCGGCCAGGCCGATGATGGAATAGCGTCCGAAGCGCTCGCCCCCCTGCACGGACTCGAGCAGGTAGGTGTTGGGCGCGTTGGCCAGCTTCAGATAGACGGAGAGGGGGGTGTCGAGATCCGCAAAGGTTTCGAGCGTAACCGGGATACGGTTATAGCCCTGGGCGGCCAGGGCGTGGAATTCGGCTTCGGTCATGGAGACTCCGGAAGGGCATGATGCTTTTTCGCGAGGGTATCACGGGGCGGGCCCGCGACCATTCAGGGCAAGTTCAGGCGAACAGCCATGACCGGCCGCCGCATCCGCCAGAGCGGGGGATACGAACGGCAGGGAACTCCTCTACGAACATCGTGCGCTTGCGGGTCACTGGAATGGTTCCGGTTTTTTCAGCCGAGAATGCGCGGGAGCGCATCGACGAGGCTGGATAGTAGACCGTCGCATTCGATGCTGTCTACCGGCATGCCCTCGCTGTAGCCGTAGGTGACCAGCAGCACCGGCACGCCGGCCGCCCGGGCGGCCTCCGCATCGTTGGCCGAATCGCCGATCATCAGCGCCTCCTCCGCCCTCACCCCGAGCAGCGCGCAGGCATGCAGCACAGGCGCCGGGTGGGGCTTCTTCTCGGCCACGGTGTCGCCGCTCACGGTGACGGCGAAGTAATCGGCCAGCCCCATGCGCGTCAGCAGGGGCCCGGTGAAGGCGGTCGGCTTGTTGGTCACGCAGGCCATCGCCACCCCCCGCTCGCGCAAGGCCTGCAGGGCCGGCACCACCCCGTCGTAGAGCAGCGTGGCGGCGCCATTGACCTCCGCGTAGTGGCGCTGGAAGGCGGCCACGGCCGCCTCCATCTCGGCCTCGGTGGCCGTGCCGTGCTCGCTCAGGCAGCGCCGCACCAGGTTGAGCATGCCCTTGCCGACGAAGGTCCGGACCACCTCGATGTCATGGGGCGTCCGGCCCAGCTCCAGCATCATGCGGTGGCAGGCTTCCGACAGGTCGGGGATGGAGTCGAGCAGGGTGCCGTCCAGGTCGAACAGGACGGCGCGTACGGCGGCAGGGGCGGGCATGGCGGTGGGTACTCGGATGGCGGCGGAACGGCCCGGGCCTCGGCGCGGGCGACAGCGCAAAGGGCGTGAGGATACGGAGATCAGCCCCGCGACGCCAGCGCCCGCCCAGGCCGCAGCCGCTCGTGCCAGACCCAGACGAGCAGGCCCATGACCGGAAGCGCCGCCAGCAGGTTCACCGCCTCCCAGCCCAGGCGGTCCACCAGCGGACCGGCCCCGAAGGTGGCCAGGCTGACCACCCCGAAGACCAGGCTGTCGTTGAGCGCCTGCACCCGCGCCTTGTCCTCCTCGCGCCAGGACTCCGCCAGCAGGCTCGTGGCCGCCACGTAGAGGAAGTTCCAGCCCACCCCGACCAGCACCAGGGCGCCCTCGAAATGCACCAGCGCCGTCCCCGCCACGGCGACCGCGATCCCGCCCAGGGTCAGTACGGCCCCCAGCGCCATCACCGCCCGCGTGCCGACGCGCCCGATCAGCGCACCGGTGAGGAAGGACGGGGCGAACATGGCGACGAGGTGCCACTGGATCACCCCCGCCGTGGCCGCGAAGTCGAGCCGGGCGCAGAGCATCGCCAGGGGCGTGGCGGTCATCAGCAGATTCATGACCCCGTAGGCCACCATCCCGCCGACCAGGGCGAGGCGCAGGGCGCCGTCATCCAGCAGGCGCCGCAGGGGCCGGCCCGGCGCCTCCCCGCGGCCGGCCTCGACGCCGGCGATCCGGATCGAGTAGGTGGC